>NZ_JDWI01000027.1:0-92104 GCF_012932765.1 Rhizobium sp. 57MFTsu3.2 | reverse complement strand
ATCTTGCTGTTCACGTGTCCGTCGCGGATACCCATCTGCCGCAGGGATTCCATGGTCAGCCAGGTGCCCATTGAATGAGCGAGGATCGTGATGTCCTTGACGTCGGGGTCGGCGGCTAGCGTCCGCAGCGCCTGCTCGAGCGCCGTGCGTGAATAGTTGGTGCTNTCCTTGTCGTATTNATAGGCGGTAAGCTGCGCGCGTGACGGCCACGTGAAGAGGATAGGGGTCGCCTGCATCCCGGAGTCGTGGACGATCTGGGCCAGACGGAAGACGGAATCCTCGTACTTGTTGTTGAAGCCGTGGACAAAGACCAGCGCATGCCCGCCCTGGATGTTCTGGTGGAACCAGACGCGCCCCTCCGGAACGGTGTCGATCTCCTTGACGCTGGTCACCGCAAAATCGGTCGCGGGATTGGGCGGCAGATGTTTCGGCCATTGGACTGTGCCTGAGGCCCGTTTCGGCGGAATGGAGACGTCAATCGCCGTCAGATAGGGCTTTGGGCTGCGTTCGCCGGTGAAGAGCGTCGCCGGGTCGCCGGAAGGTTCGCGCGTGGTTGCGACCAGCATGCTGACCTTTGAGGTATTCTGCGTTGCCGCCGATAGCGCAACAGGGGCCATGACTCCGCTTGGATGACCGCAGCTGGCAAGAACTGCCGCGACGAGCAAAGGTGCAAGTGTCCGAACAATACGGGCTGCAATCACGTTCCGGTTCCCTCATTGAAACGCAAGCACCTTACGGTGGCCGGGCTTTGGTGAAGTACTCTTACAGCAACGACGCGGATGTTACGTGCAATTCGCGCCCCCTGCCCTCGCGCAGGACGAACGATCTACGACAAGCTCGATTCGGGGTCTGGAGCCGTCTATCCATCTCGAACTACGCCTTCGGCTTCCGCAGCTTCACTGCCACACAATGCTTGTTTTCGGCATCCCAAACGCTGTCGGTCCTGCAGACCGGCTGCTTGGGCGAGCAGGACTTTCCCGCCAAGGTGGATTTCAAGCTGCGAGTGCACAGGCACCTCCCCTTTTCCCAACCCCAATTCTCGGGACAACTGACGCAGCGCTTTGTCTTCGGATCAACGAACCGGCCGGTCCCACAGGAACAGGTCGAGCGCTTGGCATCCCACGACGCCCCCGCGGCGCACGCGACACAAGTTTTCCTTCTCGAATCCCAGTTTTTCCCCTCCGGACAAGTTCCACTCGCATTGACCGCATTGCCGGGAGCCTGCGCCGAAGGGAGCTTTTGTGGCTCGATCGCCTGCTGGCCGGGACACGTGAGCTTTTGATCGCACTGCAGCGAGCAGCCGACCACCCCGCGAGACCGGTTGACCGGCGTGTCTGGATATTCAAAGGGACAGGGCATCTGCTGCGCGCCTGCTGTCCATGCGAACAGCACGATCAAACCGAAGAGAAGAAGACGACATCCCAACATTTCAGAACACTAGGCCCCGAGATATGATCTGTCCAGCTTGTCACAGGCGCGACCCTGGACCTTGCGCACCGACGGGAGTTCACTTGACCAGCAGCTGGGAGCGGATCTGATGGCCCGGCGTATCGATCAGTCCTCATTTCCGTGCAGGAGCCGGAACCCGACGACGTCGAGGTCGACGTCTCAAAGGCCCGAATCTGAAGAAGGTGCTTTCGGTCTGACCGCAGGCGTCGGCGGGTCAGGAAGCTTCACCGGAACATCCGGCTTTTGGGGCCGATTGTCGGTTGTTGCGGGTGCGGCCGGGCCGCTTTCATCAAAGTTCACTGATATCCCGAAGAGCTTCCACTGACGATCGACAGGCGCATAGAGTAGCTCGAAATGCACCTGGATTGGCACCGACGGAAAGAACCCCGCCATATGCAACTTGCCGTCTGGCTCGATCTGCGGAAGCACGGTTAGTTGCGGCTCGATGACCGCAAGGCCACTCAGGTCGTATCCCTGTTTTCGTTGCGAGGCAAAGATCTCTGCAAGTTGCGCGGAATTATTGGCCTGAAAGCCTGGCGAGCCGAGTTCCCGCAGAACGGTGTAGTTGCCAGTCTTGTTCGCCTGGTCGAGGGCAAGAAGCGTGTTTCGCACAAGGATAAGAACGCCATTTCGATCGATATCTGCCGGACGCGGTGCTCTTGAAACATCTTCCTTCAGGGATTTCTTGATTTCGGCGCGAACGGGGCTTTCAAAGCCGGCCTCTATGCAAAGGACTGCCAGCGCCGCGACGATAAATTTGAACGGCAGATGCATCGTTGAGGATCTCGGCTCGCGTGAACCGAACGGCTGTAGCGCTCGGACGATCACCACGTGAATGTCAACCCCGCGGTCCCACCGAAAGTACCTTCGCTCGCCCCTACGCCGACGCCGCCATGGATCAGCAGATTCTCTGTAATCCGCGCGTAAGCGCTGCCAGCGAAAGCGTTCTCGCCTTCGAACGTGCCCCAATTGATGGACACCGCAAAGTTCTTGTCATTCGGAAGGGTTCCCCCACCCATCGCCAGCGCCATCGCCGTGCCCTCGTAGGCCTTGTCGATGCGTCCATTCATCGGCGACATGCTGGATTCGAGGCTGCTGACGCGATTGTCCAGGGAATCGATGGCGTTTGTATTTGCGGCTACACGCGTATCGAGGCCGGCGATCTCAGTCGTATGGAGGTTGAGAAGTTGGTATTGTTCGTAATGCGCGTCTCGTGATCGGCAAGTTCGTTCGTGTTCTGGGCGACATTCTGATTGGTGGCGTCCAGCTGGGAGCCATTGATCGCATCCGTCGAGGTCGCCGAAATCGTGCCGGGCGCGACGTTGACGATCTTTCGCTCGGCGGCCGGCGCCCCGACGGAGACGACATTGGCGATACCGCCATCCGACGAACCAGCTCCGAGCGCCACTGAATTCTGCCCTGATGACACTGAGCCGGTCCCCAGGGCAAGACTATTTAGGCCCCGGGCACTGCTGTTAAATCCAATCGCTGTTGCCTGATTGCCGGAGGACGAACTCCTATTACCAACCGCAGTGCTATTGCCGCCACTTGCACTGCTGTCACCTCCGAGCGCGACTGCGCCGCCAGCACTGGCAAGGCTTCTGACGCCAGCAGCCAAAGTATCAACACTGGTGCCCCGACTGTCGACCCCAATGGCAACCGCACCGGCACCCGTCGTCAGGCTTCGAGCACCAACGGCCGTGCTGTCCACACTCTGCGCATTGCTGTCGACCCCCAGGGCAGTCGCGCCAGGGCCGGCAGCTCTGCTATTTTCCCCGATGGCTGTGCTGTTGAATCCGGAGGCGTTGCTGGCCAAACCAACGGCGACCGCGCCCCTGTCCGTCGCCTGAGAATTTTGACCAACTGCCACCGATGCCGCACCGGACGCATTCGTCGTTGTGCCGAGGGCAGTGGCGGCTCCGCCTGTCGCCTTGCTTCCCGCACCGAAAGCGGAGTTTGCTCCCGCGGCGCCTGCCGCTGTCGCATTGGTTCCGCAGGCGACGTCATTGACACCACCGGCAGCCGCCCCGTCTCCCGAGCCTGTGGTGTTTGCGCAGACGAACAGGGCCAGGGCAGGTGCGGGCGAGATTATTGTTATGGTAGCAGATAGGAGAACACACACGGCAGGAAGCGGTACAAATACTGCAGCATGAAGTGTTCGCATCAAGACCTCCCTTCGGTCGCCAACCGAGTTGGACGATTGTATCGGCATTGTCTTGCCGGCCTATTGGCCGCGTGTAATCAAGCAGTCGAGTAGGTCAGAACCGAAAATCGTCGGACGCCCATGGAACTCGCCTTTACCCAGCGAGCGGGAGTATGCCATTTGACACAATTCCTGGAAAGTAAACAAAAATAAGTAAATGCAACACGATCGCTGTGTCGGCTGCCATCTAACCATGCTTACAACTGCCGGCTATTAACCGCCGAACATTTGGAAAGTGCCATGGTTCGGACAGAGAAAAGCGGCGCCGGAATCGGTAAAAGGTTGCTCACCGCAATCCAGAAGTGAAACGTTTGCAGGGGGAATCCAAGTCCTTCCGTCAGCTGTATTATGGCGCGCTATCAGATGAGTGATGCAACCGCCAGAAGGCCGGCAGGCGCCGCGCCTCCTTCGGGGCCTTTCCTGGCATGGCCGGGTTCACCTGGCGATGTCATTTTATGGATGACAGGCCAGCGCTTCTCTGCGAGAAGAAGGCAGTGAGAGACAGGGGCGCCCTCGAAAGATGGGCTGAGAAGGACCCTTTGAACCTGAACCGGATAATGCCGGCGGAGGGAGTCGCTCGGGACGTTTCGCCTCCTGCGTCAGTCCCCGCGCCTTTCTCCCCGATCGAAAGGCGCACCATGCAAGATCAGACCTTACCGGGAATACTGCTGAGCGAACTGCGCGCGCAACCGCCGCTCGTGCACTGCATCACCAACTTCGTTGCCATGAACATCGCAGCCAATGTGCTTCTGGCCGCCGGCGCGTCTCCCGCCATGGTGCATGCGGAAGAAGAGGCTGGCGAGTTTGCGGCGATCGCAGGCGCACTGACAATCAACATCGGCACACTGTCGTCATCCTGGTTGCGCGGCATGGAGGCGGCAGCCCTCGCCGCCAGCCAGTCCGGCAAGCCATGGGTTCTCGATCCGGTTGCCCATTATGCCACCTTATTCCGCCGGGCGGCCGTTGATCGGCTGCTGGAACTCGGTCCAACCATCATTCGTGGCAACGCCTCCGAGATCATTGCCCTTGCCGGTGGCGAAAGTCGGGGCCAGGGGGTGGACAGTCGTGACGGGGTCGAACAGGCAGAGGAATCCGCCAGGCTGCTTGCGAGGACACACGGTGCGACGGTCGCGGTAACCGGCGTCGTCGATTTCGTCACCGACGGTGAACGAGCTGCCTGGATTGAAGGCGGGTCGGCCTTGATGCCCAAGGTGACCGCGCTCGGCTGCGCACTGACCTGCCTCGTCGGAGCATTCACGGCGATCCGGCCTGCCGCGCCGTTCGAGGCAACGGTTGCAGCGCTTACGACCTTTGCTGTTGCCGGTGAGATGGCAGCCAGCAGCGCGGACGGCCCGGGTTCGTTTTCTCCGGCGTTTCTCGATGCGCTTGCAGCGCTTGACGCCCCGCTCCTCGATCGCCATGCAAGGGTGCGTTTCGCATGAGGACCATCGACCTTTCACTTTATCTTGTCCTCGATCCCGGTCTTTGTGCCGGCTTCGGCATGGTGGAGACCGCGCGGGCGGCTGTTGCTGGCGGAGCGAGCGTTGTCCAGCTGCGCGACAAGCATGCCGATACACCCCTGATGATCGAAACAGGTCGGGCGCTCAAGGCGGCTTTGTCTGGCACCGGTGCCTTGCTCATCGTCAACGATGACGTGGAGGCTGCCGTCGCAATTGGTGCTGATGGTCTGCACATCGGGCAAGAGGACATGGATGCGCGAACTGCCCGCGCGCGGATTGGAGACGATATGATCCTTGGCCTCTCCGTTGAGACCGAGGCGCTGGCCGCGGGGGTCGATCCGGCAATCGTCGACTACGCGGGTATCGGCCCGGTCTTTGCGACATCGACGAAGGCGGATCACAAGGAGCCGACCGGTTTTGCTGGCCTTGCTCGCCTCGTGCGCATCTGCCCCGTTCCCGCAGTCGCAATCGGCGGGCTGAAGGCGGCTCATGTCGGGGATGTCTTTGCTGCTGGGGCTGACGGTCTTGCCGTCGTCTCTGCGATATGCGGCACGCGTGACCCTGAGGCGGCGGCTCGCGAGATCGCGGAAAACATCAGAAAGGTTCACCGATGATCCGAAACGTTCTCTCCATTGCCGGGTCCGATCCTTCCGGCGGCGCCGGAATCCAGGCGGACCTGAAGGCCTTCTCTGCCCGCGGTGTCTACGGCATGGCAGTGCTGACCGCGCTGACGGCGCAAAACACACAGGGCGTTTGCGGTGTGCATCTGGTTCCGGCTGCCTTCGTCGCCGACCAGATCAAGGCAGTGTTTGCCGATGTCCGTGTTGATGCAATCAAGATCGGCATGATTGCCAATGCCGAAATCGCCAACGCTGTCGCCGATGCGATCGAACCCCACAAGGGCATTCCGGTCGTTCTTGATCCTGTCATGGTCGCCAAGGGCGGGGCTAGCCTCCTCGATGTGTCCGCGGTCGACGTCCTCACCCGACGGCTGCTGCCGCTTGCGACGCTGCTTACTCCCAATCTTCCGGAAGCGGCAGCACTCCTGCATGGACCGACGGCCGATACCCGCGCGGACATGGCTGAGCAGGCGCAAAGCCTGCGTGCTCTTGGCCCGGAGGCGGTGCTGGTCAAGGGCGGTCATCTGCCAAGCCAGGAGAGCCCGGATGTCCTGGCGACAGCCGCAGGGTTGAGCTGGTTCGAGGGGCTCCGGATACCGACGGCGAACACGCATGGCACCGGCTGTACGCTATCGAGCGCGCTTGCCGCCGAGCTCGCGAAGGGGGCGACGCTGCCCGAGGCAGTGGCGGATGCGAAAAGCTACCTCGCCCATGCCGTCGCGCAGGCGGATACGCTTTCTGTCGGTTCCGGGCACGGGCCGGTTCAGCATTTTCATGAGCTTTGGAAGTTGAGAGAAGGACATTCGAGATGACATTGGCGATCAGCGAACAGACCGTCATCATCACCGGGGCCGGGCGTGGCCTGGGCGCCGCCATTGCTGCTGCCTTTGCCCGCGAAGGCGCGAAGGTCGCAATCAACTACCGCAACAGCCGCATCGAGGCCGAGGCGCTTGCCGCGTCATTGGGTGATCGTGCCCGAACCTTCCAGGCGGATGTCCGCGACAGCGAGGCCGTCAAGCGCATGGTGGCCGAGGTCAAGGATACACTCGGTGCGCCGACGACAGTCGTGCACAATGCCTTGACCGACTTCAGCTTCAACGGAGACGCCCGATCGAAGCTCGACCAATTGACCTGGGGTGAAATGACATCACAGCTCGATACCGCCGTGAAAGGGGCTTTGAACGTGATCCAGGCCACCCGCCCGGTCATGGCCACTGCCAGTTTTGGGCGGATCATCACGATCGGCACCAATCTCTTCCAGAACCCGGTGGTGCCCTACCATGACTACACGGCTGCCAAGGGTGCGCTTCTGTCCTTGACCCGCACGGCGGCCGCAGAGCTTGGCCCATCAGGCATTACCGTCAACATGGTCTCGGGCGGCTTGCTGCGCGCCACCGAAGCGAGCAGCGCCACACCGGATGCGGTCTTCGATCTGATTGCGGCAAACACCCCGCTCCGGCAAGTGACGACGCCCGAGGAAATGGCTGATGCGGTCCTGTTTTTCGCAAGCCCCTGGGCACGCGCCGTTTCCGGGCAGAACCTCATCGTCGACGGCGGGCTCGTCTTCGGCTGAGGCAAAGCCACCTCAGGACTTGACCGCACCCGCGGTCAAGCCGGCGATGATGTGCTTCTGCGCCAGGAAGAAGACGATGATCGTTGGCATGATTGTCAGCGTGATGAAAGCGAGCACCAGCTGCCAGGCAGTGCCGAACTCGCCGCGATAAACCATGATGCCGAGCGGCCAGGGATACATCGTCTCCGAATTCAGCATGATCAGCGGCAGGATGTAGCTGTTCCAGCTGCCGACAAAGGAGATGATGCTGACCGTTGCAATGATCGGCCGCGAGAGCGGCAGCGAGATGTGCCAGAAAAACCGGATGTAGCCACAGCCGTCGACGATGGCAGCCTGGAACAATTCTTCCGGAAGGTTGCGAAAATAGTTCCTGAACAAGAGAATGCTCATGCCGAGGCCAAAGGCGACCTGCGGCAGGACGACACCCCAGTAGGAATTCAACAGGCCCAGGTCCCGGATCCGGATGAACAAGGGAAGGATGGCGGTCGCGGCCGGAAACATCAGGCCGATCAGGAAGTAATTGAGCAGGAAGCCGGCACCGAAGAACTTTACATGCGCGAAGGTGAAGGCAGCCATGGCGGAAACCGAAACCGTCAGGCAGACAGTCAAGGTGGCGATGATCAGCGAATTCATCATCTGTCGCCAGTAGCGGTCTCCGAAGAGAATGTCGGTATAGTTCTCCGGATGCCATGCGGCAGGTAGCCCGAAGGGGTTGGTTCTGAGGTCGCCGAGGTCCTTGAAGCCGCCAAGTGCCGTCGTCATCAGGGGAACCAGCACGATCGCCGCGATGAGCGTCAGCGAAACATAGAGATAGATCTTCGTGCCGGTCGTGGTCCGGGCAGATGAGGCCATGTCAGTCATTGCGCATGAATATCCGTTTGTAGCCGAAGGCCAGCGTCACGCAGATGACGAAAAGGACGACGCCGACGGCGCTGCCGAGGCCGACCTGCATGCGCGTGACGCCGAAGTTGAACAGGAAGGTGACCATGGTCTGCGTCGCATTGAACGGCCCGCCACCGGTCAGCGGCATGATGAGGTCGAAGAGCTGCAGCGAGCCGACGACGGCAAAGAAGATGGACAGGCGGACCGTCGAACCGAGAAGCGGCAGCGTGATGTAGCGGAACCGTTGCCAGCCGCTCGCGCCATCGATTTCGGCAGCCTCCAGCACGCTCTTGTCGAGCGACTGCAGCCCGGCGATGAACAGCATCATGTGGAAGCCGAAATACTTCCAGACGACGACAGCCAGCACCGCATAGATTGCCAGGTCCTTGTCTGCCAGAACATAGGGTGTCTCGACGCCAATGAGGTGGGCCGCCGAGGCAAACAAGCCATAGTCGCCGTCATAGACGAAGCGCCAGATGAGGCCTGCCGCCACCTCCGCCAGGACGTAGGGCAGAAAGAAGATCAAGCGGAAGAGAACCACACCGGCGATCCGGTGCGCCAGCATCATCGCCAGCCAGATCGCGAGCGGAATCTGAACCAGAATGGAAACAACGATGATCAGGGCATTGTTTTTCAATGCTGTTATGAAGGCGCTGTTCTTGAACAGGACCTCGAAATTCCGCATGCCGACAAACTGTGTCGGCAGACCGTAGCCATCCCACTTGTAGAGACTGTACCAGGCCGCCTCGCCCATCGGCAGGATGACGAAGATCGTGAACAGCAGCAGTGCTGGCGGCAGAAACAGAAGCAGGACAGGCAGGCGCCGCGCCAGGCTGGGATCCTTGCTGCGCGCCGACGATCTTAAAGTCGGGCGCGCACGGATGACGCTCGTCGCGCTGATGGTGGTCATTAAAGCCGATCCTCCTCATTCAGATTGAGGGCGGCGCGGATGCTTCTCCGCGCCGCGATAGTCTTGATCAGAGCTGATCCTGCTCGAAGGCTTCCTGGATCTGCTGTGCTCCATCGGCAGGGCTCATCTGCCCGGAGACTATGGCAACGGAGACATCGTTGACGACACGGCCGACCGAGGGGCCGAGATCCTGATCGAAGAAGTTCTGATGCCAGGTCGAGTGCGCCAACTGTTCGGCAGACTGATGCAACAGCGGATTGGTCACACCGTCCTCGGCACCAACGGCGACCGGGATGAGCATGCCGGCCTTGGCCATCTCGCGCTCGTTTTCGGCGTTGGTCAGATAGGCGAGGAAGTCGAGCGTTTCAGGCGGCGCCTTCTTCGTCACGGCCCAGCCATTCAATCCACCAAGCGTGTCGGTGACCGCGCCTGCGCCGCCCGTCACGGCCGGAAACGCAAAGCGGCCGATATTGTCCGGATCGAGCCCCTTGCCGTCACCGGCATTCGTGCGTTGGTTGGCCGCGGTGTTTTCAAACGCCAGGATCATTGCTGCCTTGCCATCGCCGAAGACGCCGAGCGTCTGCGGCCAGGTGGCGCCGAGATAGCCCGGCTGGAACGGCTCCAGTTTGCCGAGCTCGGCAAGCTGCTCTCCGGCCTTGATGATTGCCGGATCGTTGAAACCTTCCCCTTCACCGGTCTTGGCCGCGTCGAAGACCTTCTGGCCACCGTTGCGCATCACCAGATAGCTCCAGTAGAAATGGAGAGGCCATTTCTCGCCACCGCCGCCCGCAATCGGGACGATGCCGGCATCCTTGATCTTCTTCACGGCATTGAGATAGTCATCCCAGGACTTGATGCTGGCGGCATCGACACCGGCCTTGGCGAAAAGCGCCTTGTTGTAGAAGAAGGAGACGGTGCCCATCTTGAAAGGCACGGCGCCGATCTTGCCATCATAGGACAGGCCCTTGATCGCGGCCGGGTTGTAGCTCTTCACCCAGGCGCCGTCCTTTGCGTTCATCGCCGCCGTCAGGTCCATGAGCGTCCCGGTCGCCAGCTGCTGCTTCAGCACGCCGCCGCCCCAGCTGTAGAAGAAATCCGGCGCATCGCTCGACTGCAAGAGGGTCGGAAGCTTGGCCTTGAAAGCCTCGTTTTCCAGGAACTGCATTTCGATTTTCACGCCGGGATGTTCGGCCTGGTATTTGTCTGCAATCTTGCGCCAGATCGCGACATAGTTCGGATCGAGCTCAAGGTGCAGCCACTTTACGGTGGTGTCTGCCGCGGCACTTCCCGCAGCAATCAGGATCGCCAGTCCCGTGGCCGCCGAGCGGGCGATGAAACGGCTGCGAAGCAAGGCTTTCGCCTTCATTTGGTCAAACATGATTTTCTCCTCCAGCAAGGGCAAAAATCGTCCTCTTCAATTTTTCCCTTATGCGGATTAAATCATCGGGAGGTTTTGGCGAATGTCAACTCCCCTCGTTGAAATCGGTAGATTTGCCTTGACAGACGGGGCTGCTGGCGCGCTATTTAATTCGCATACCGTTGAAAATATGAGCGCCGCACGCCGCGCTGACATTGAAGAGCCTGGCCGACCTGATGAAGACCGCAGATCCCGAATTGATGCGCGCGATCAATCGCTTGAACGTGCTGGACACGATCCGGCGTCACGGGCCTATATCGCGTGTCGAGATCAGCGAACGCACGCAGTTGTCGACCACGACCGTTTCGGCGATCACTGCTTCCTTGCTCGACGACGGGCTGATCCTGCCGCGCCACGAGGGCGATATTCGCAACGAGGCGGCACGCGGAAGACCCCGCGTCATGCTGGAGCTCAATCCCGATGCAGCGCGCGTCGTCGGGGCGAAGATCGCGGCCACCCGCCTGGTGTTCGTGGTGACCGATTTCCGTGGCGACGTGCTGTCGAAAATCACCCTGCCGATCCGCATCGACCGCCAGCCGATCGGCGTGATCGCAGACCTCGTCGAAGACGGGGTGCGTCGCTGCGTCGTCGATGCCGGCCTTTCGCTCGAGGATGTCGACAGCGTCTGCCTTGGCCTTCCCGGCGTGATCGAGCACCGAACCGGCCATATCCGCAGCAGCCCGATCTTTCGCGACACGAATGTCGATTTCGCAAGCGAGATGACGACCAGGCTTGATACCCCGACCATCGTTGAAAGCGATGCGCATGCGATCACGCTTGCCCATCACTGGTTCGGCAAGGCCCGTGACCTGGAAGACATGGTATTGATTTCGCTCGAGCAGACACTCGGTCTCGGCGTGCTTCATGACAATCAGCTGTTTCGTGGTGCTGGCGGCCTCAGCCACAATCTCGGCGACCTGGTGCTTGGCATGGGACCCAACGGGGTCGTGCGGCTATCGAGCCAGGCTGGCGAAAGCGAAATCCTTGGCGAGCAGCCGGCCAGTGGCCGCTTTGCCGAAGCCATCAAGCTTGGACGCGGCATGACGCATGCCCAGGCGCTCATCAAGGCCGAGGACAGTACGTTGATTGGCGCGGCCATCCGGGCCGGCGAAGCCGTTGGCGTTGCGATCGCCAACATCGTCACCTTGTTTGCGCCGCCCCGCGTCATCCTCGTCGGCTCCAGCCTTGCGCTAGGTGAGCCATTTCTCGACAGCCTGCGCAACGCCTATGCGCTCGCCGTTCCGCCATCGCTGAAGGGCGTTGCCGAACTCGTCTTCGACGATTCGACGGACGACTTCTGGGCGCAAGGAGCTGCTGCGGTGGCCCTTTACGAACTCTACGAGTCGCCCTGGAACACCACTGGTCCAGCGCTCTGAGCAGCAAAATCACGACATCCAACGGGAGGAAATCATGGAACCAGTCGGTATCGGCATCATCGGGTGCGGCAATATCTCCGGCGCCTATCTGAAAGCGATGGCATCCTTCCCCATCCTTGAGGTTCGCGGTGTGGCCGATCTCAACCACGCATTGGCAGAAGCCAAGGCCAGCGAATTCAACGTGCCGGCAAAGAGGATTGATGAGCTTCTCGCTGATCCGAAAGTGGAAATCATCGTCAATCTGACGGTCCCGAAGGCTCACGTTGCCGTCGGCCTGCAGGCGCTTGCGGCCGGCAAGCATGCCTATTCCGAAAAGCCGCTGGGCATCAATTTCGCGGAGGGCAAGAAGCTCGCCGAAGCCGCCAAGGCCAGGGGGCTGCGCATCGGTGCGGCTCCCGACACGTTTCTCGGCGGCGGGCATCAGACGGCGCGTGCCCTCATCGATCAGGGTGTCATCGGCCAGCCGGTCGGCGGCACAGCAACTTTCATGTGCCCCGGCCACGAGCGGTGGCATCCAAATCCGGCCTTCTACTACGAGGTCGGCGGCGGACCGATGCTCGATATGGGCCCTTACTACATCACCGATCTCGTCAACCTTTTCGGACCGGTCGCGCAGGTGGCAGGCTTCGCCATCACGCCGCGAAAGGAGCGCGTGATCACCAGCGAACCGAGAAACGGCGAGCACATCCCGGTACACGTGCCCACCCATGTCGCCGGTCTCATGGCGTTCGCCAATGGTGCGGTCGTACAGATCGGAATGAGCTTCGACGTTGCCGGACACAAGCATGTGCCACTGGAGATCTACGGCACCGAGGGCACACTGATCGTTCCCGATCCCAATCACTTCGGAGGCGATGTTGAAGTTTTGAAGAAAGGTGGCGCCTTCGAACAGCAGCCGCTGACGGCGCCCTATGGCGACGGCAATTATCGCTCGATCGGTGTTGCGGATCTCGCCCATGCCATCCGCTCGAACCGGCCGCATCGCGCCAACGGCGACCTGGCTCTGCATGTCCTCGAGGTCATGGAGGCCTTCCATGCTGCCTCCGAGAGCGGGCGCACGGTTGCCATCACCACTCAAACAGAGCGGCCCATGCCGCTGTCACAGTCGCTCATCGACGGGCGACTGGCCAAGTAATCATCAGGAGGAAGACTATGCGTGAAGCACTGATCGTCTGGGGCGGATGGAGTGGCCACGAGCCACAGGAATGCGCCGCAATCATCAAGGACATGCTGGAGGAGGACGGGTTCAAGGTCTACGTCGAGCACACGACCGAGGCTTTTGCGGATCCGTCCGTCCATGATCTCAGCCTCGTCGTGCCGATCGTGACGATGTCGAAGATCGAAAAGGAAGAGATCAAGAACCTCGCGGCCGCGATCGAGGGCGGCGTCGGCATTGCCGGCTACCACGGCGGCGCTGGTGACAGCTTCCGCGAATGCGTCGAATACCAGTTCATCATCGGCGGCCAGTGGGTGGCACACCCCGGCAACATCATCGACTACACCGTCAATGTCACTCGCCCGGACGACCCGATCATGGAAGGCATTACCGACTTCCCCTACACGTCCGAGCAATACTACATGCACGTCGACCCCTCGAATGAGGTGCTGGCCACGACGAGGTTCACCGGCGATCACGCCTACTGGATCGATGGTGTCGTCATGCCCGTCGCCTGGAAACGCAAATACGGCAAGGGCCGCGTTTTCTATTCCTCGCTTGGCCACCAGGCCAAGGAATTCTCGGTGCCCGAGATGAAGACCATCTTCAGGCGTGGTGCCAACTGGGCGGCACGCTGACCACCCGGTCGTGAAACCCCGGCGCTGCCATCGCGGCGCCGGTATTTTATCAGGATAGCGTACGAATTCTGCCTTTCGTCTCCTCAGCCGTAGCGGCTGAGATCGAGACCCTCAATCGATATCTGCGGTCTTGCCCTGTTGATGATATCTGTCAGCACTCGGCCGGAGCCGCATGCCATCGTCCAGCCAAGCGTGCCGTGGCCAGAATTGAGGTAAAGGTTGTCGTAGACGGTCTTGCCGATGATCGGGGTGCCATCGGGCGTCATCGGGCGCAGGCCGCACCAGAACTGCGCCTGGCTCTGATCCCCTGCCCCACCAAACAGATCTTCGACGGAATGTACAAGCGTTGCCTTGCGGGACGTCGGCAAGTCCTTGTTGAAGCGCGAGATTTCGGCCATGCCACCAACGCGGATCCGGTCGCCAAGGCGGGTGATGGCGATCTTGAAGGTCTCGTCCATGATTGTCGAGACTGGTGCGCGGCTTTCGTCGATGATCGGAACCGTGATCGAGTATCCCTTCACCGGGTAGATCGGGATCTTCAGTCCGAGCGGCTTCAGCAGACTTGGCGTGAAGCTGCCGAACGCGGCCACGACCGCATCGCCATCGAACACGCCGCGCGATGTTTCCACCGCGCTGATCCTGTTGTTGTCGATCCGCAGCTTGTGGACATCGGTTCCGTAGACGAAATGGACGCCCAGTGCCTCGGCACGCTTGGCGAGTTCATTGGTGAACTTGAAACAGTCACCGGTCTCATCGTTGGGAAGACGCAATCCGCCGACGATCTTGTGCTTCACCGGCGAAAGCCCGGGTTCGGCGGCAACACACTGGGCCGGATCGAGCACCTCGAACGGCACGCCGTCCTTTGCAAGAACCTCGATATCCTTTGTGATCGAGTCCAGCTGCTTTTGCGTGCGAAAGAGCTGCAGGGTTCCCTGGGTTCGCTCGTCATACGGAATGCCGGTCTCAGCGCGCAGTTCAATCAGGCAGTCGCGGCTGTATTCGGCAATGCGAACCATGCGGCTCTTGTTGATGGCATAGCGCGCGGAGGTGCAATTGCGCAGCATTGCCATCACCCAGGCCCAGGTGGCCGGATCGACAGTTGGGCTGATGATCAACGGCGCATGCTTCATGAAGAGCCATTTGATGGCCTTCTGAGGTATTCCGGGGGCGGCCCATGGCGACGCGTAACCCGGCGAGATCTCACCGGCATTGGCATAGCTCGTCTCCAGCGCTGGTCCGCTCTGGCGTTCCAGCACCGTTACATCGTGTCCCGATCTTGCCAGATAGTAGGCTGTGGTGACGCCGATGACGCCGGCGCCCAAAACGGTGATCTTCATTGTGCACCCCAGAAAATGAAAGACGTCAGCTCTGATGTAACGGCGATGGCAGCAGCGCTCCAGACCGTCGGCAGTTTACGGCAGGGGCGCCATCGTCAATGGAAAGGACGCCGCATCCGTCCGTTGCAAGCGTCACGTTGAAGGTACTGCTGTCCATGATCGGTCCCGATTTACCTTGAGTGAGGATATCGTTCGTCAAACGGAAGTTTCGCTCAATCCGTTATGGAAACAAGCAATTGCGGTCGTATTTTCGCAATTTTCATCAGATCACTGAGAGTTTTGTGCGGACTGCGCTAGATGAGGTCGCTGATGAACCGCTCTGCTGCCGGAGACAGGCTCGTGCGGCTGCGGGTTCGTGAGCCTGACGCTCGAGACGATGCTGTCGCGGAGGCTTGAGGGTTCAATCGCATTGATGGCGAGATTTCGATCAGGAAATTCCATGGTACAATTCGGCTCTTGGCGTTGTTATCCCTTGTGATTACGCACACGGAGACTTGTCTCATGAATGAAGTGGACGCGCTTTTTGCCAGCCTGCGACAGGCGGCTGACCCGCAGACGGTTGACTGTATCGAGCGCGTAGTCACGCATGGGTCCGATCGCGATCTTAATCGCATCAATGTGCTCGCCTTTGCTGATACGCATCATCTCGACGAAGAGAAAACGATCGCAGCATTTCTGCATGCAGCGCGCATAGGCGCGTTCGACATGACCTGGAATGTCCTTTGCCCAGGTTGCGGCGGCGTTCTGGACACCGGTGCAACTCTGAAAACAGTCGATCAGGAAACGTACCAGTGCGCGCTCTGCGCGGCCGGATATGAACCAACCCTCGACGAAATGGTCGAGGTGACGTTCACGGTCAGTCCGAGGGTTCGCAGGATTTCTGCCCACGAGCCCGATCGGCTTCCGCCCCTTGAATACTACCGACAGATCTTCTTCAGTTCCGGAGTCGACCTGCCAGAGGACTTCGAAGCAAGGTTCGCACGCATCCAACTGGAGATGATCGAGTTGGCTCCGGGTGAGAAGGCTTTCGTCTCACTGCACCTGCCGGCGCAATTCGTGATCATCTTCGATCCGGCAACACACGCGGCGCAGTTCATCGACGTGAAGGGGGAGCCCACCGACGAACGGCAAAACCTATCGATGGTCATCAGTAAGGCGCATGCGCTAAACGAAACGGTCCCGCTTCGTCCTGGCCCACTGCGCCTCATGCTTGAGAACCACACCGAACGCAGGGTGATACCGAACGTCTGTGTTGCAGGGGACGAGCTACACGATCTGCTGGGCCGCAGGCGAGCTTTTCTCACGGCGAAACGTCTCCTGTCGAACCAGAGTTTCCGGGACATCTATCGGACCGACACACTTGACGTCGACCAGCGCCTCAAGATCACCAGCCTCACCTTCCTCTTTACTGACTTGAGAGGCTCGACCGCGCTCTATGAGCGCGTCGGTGACCTTGCCGCATTCGATCTGGTACGAGCGCACTTCAGGGTCCTTCACGAGATAGTTGCTGCGGAGGCCGGGGCGGTCGTCAAGACAATAGGCGACGCCGTCATGGCGACCTTCCCGAGCCCCGACCGCGCGGTGGCCGCCGCGCTCCGGATGCGCGAGGCGATGCTTCAGTTGAATGCCGAGCACGGCAGCGACGATCTTCTCCTGAAGATCGGCATCCATGAGGGACCATGTCTCGCAGTCAACCTCAACGACAGGCAGGACTACTTCGGTCAGACCGTCAATATTGCCTCCCGCGTACAGGGCCTTGCTGATCCCAATGTGATCATGACGACGGAAGCGATTGTCAGGGATACCCACGTTTCAGAAATCCTGCGTGACACCGGCATCACGTCGGTTTCCCGAATGGAGGAACTTCAGGGCATAGCGAGGGAGGTGAGAATCTTCGCGCTGTCCTGAGCCTCACCCTGTCGACCTCATCCGAACTTGAAATCCGCTTCCGCCCTATTCCGGGAGCGCTGCTCGTGCCAGCAACGAATTGCTCGACGGCAAGCCGCAAGGATTGGCGGTCGAAAAGGCGCTCAACGCGAGCTTCGCAGAGATGTCAGGCGCGGCTTCATCTGCTGCGGGGCGGCCTATTCGGGTGCGGCGATACGTATAGGACGTGTTCCGACCGGAGCGCCAGTCACGCGGTCGATGGTGACGGGATCGATCTCCGTCCCGGTCTCGGCGTCGAAGAACCGGGTTACCTTACCGCCGCCGCGATGCTTGCGTCCCCACGCGCCGATCGCAAACAGCACTGGCAGAAAGTCGCGGCCGGCTTCCGTCAGCACATACTCGTCCCTTGGCGGACGGTCGGAATAGCGTCGCTTCTCCAGCAGCCCCTCATCAGTCAGGCCTGAAAGTCGCCCCGTCAGCATCGTCGGCGCGATACCGAGGCTCTTGCGGAAATCGTCGAAGCGGGTCAGCCCCGCATGGGCGTCGCGCATGATCAGCATGCTCCATGCGTCCCCAACAAGCGCGAGGCTTCGAGCGATCAGGCAGGGCTGGTTCGAAAGATTCTTCATGTCCATATCTTTTTAGTAGTGACTCGATATCAATTTGATAGTAACTGATTGTTCATCGATGTTCCATGACAAAATCAAAGCGGAGGCCGATGAGCAAAACAGAATAGGCATTGCCTAAACCACGCTACACCGCCGGAAAAGCGGCGAGACAGGTCCGCTTCATCCGCCGCTTCCTGCCCCGAGTCCTTCGTCGACAAGAACCTTCGGAAATTCAACAAACTTCCCGATTGAGCCTTCATCGCCGCACTGCTGGCGCTGCCAGCTCATCCTAGAAACGAGAGTTAGTATGATGAAATCATTCCAGATCGATCGCTATGCGAAAGGCGGTGCCCTGCGGCTTGGCGAAGGTCCCGAGCCGGAATTGCGTGAGAACGACGTCATGGTCGAGATCCATGCCGCCGGTGTAAACCCTTTGGACAGCAAGATCAGGGACGGAGAGTTCAAGCTCGTCCTGCCCTACCGCCTTCCACTGGTTTTGGGCAACGATGTCGCGGGCGTCGTGGTCCGGGTCGGGGCCAAGGTCCGGCAATTTAAACCCGGTGATGAGGTCTATGCCCGTCCGGCCCAGGATCGCATCGGGACATTTGCGGAATATATCGCCATGGACCAGGCCGATGTAGCAATGAAGCCGAACAATCTGACCATGGAAGAGGCCGCATCCGTTCCACTTGTCGCCCTTACGGCATGGCAGGTGCTTGTCGAGCGGGCAAACGTGCAGAAGGGGCAGAAGGTCCTGATTCATGCCGGCTCGGGCGGCGTTGGCACGATCGCAATCCAGCTTGCCAAGCATCTTGGGGCATATGTGACCACCACCACGAGCTCGGCAAATATCGCTCTTGTGAAAAGTCTCGGCGCAGACGTCGTGGTCGACTACAAGAACGGTGACTTCGAGAAAGTGCTGCAGGGCTATGACGTCGTGCTGAACAGCCTCGGGAAGGATACGCTGGAGAAATCCCTTGCTGTGTTAAAGCCGGGCGGCAAGCTGCTCTCGATTTCCGGTCCGCCCGATCCGGACTTCGCGAGGCAGAACGGCTCCGGCTGGCTACTTCAACAGGTCATGCGCTTGCTGAGCTCTGGTATCAGGAGAAAATCGAGACGCCGAGGGATCAGCTATTCGTTTCACTTCATGGCAGCCAACGGCGGGCAGCTCGGAAAGATCACCTCCCTGATCGAGGCCGGTCACATACGTCCAGTGATGGACCGGGTCTTCCCGTTCGAGAGGACAAACGAGGCTCTGGACTATGTCGAAACGGGTCGTGCGAAGGGGAAGGTCGTCATCGCTGTGAAGTGACGTCTGGGGGCGAATAGAGGTCAGCGGCATTTGCCACTTGCAGCAATATCCAGGGATTGATTCCTTGCAGTGCAACGAGGGCTGCAATGAGTGATATAATGCTGTTATCCCAAGCGCAAATGCGCCGAATAAAGCCCTACTTTCCACGCGGCCTTCCGTGAGTGGATGACCGTAAGATCGTAAGTGGCACTATCTTGGTCATTCGCAACGGATTGCGCCGGTGCGACGCGCCAAAGGAATACGGTGCTTGCACGATGCTTTACAATCGCTTCATCCGCTGGAGCAGGCTCGGCGTCTTCAGTCTGGCTCTGATTAGTAAGTCCTAAACCTAGGCAAGATCCTGCTTATCCTGTGAGAGGTGCTAAGTGAGGTAGGCGATAAAGCGCTTTGCCGCAGGCGGCAAAGTCGAGCGAGTGCGGGTTAAGACATAGAGCGAGCGCACCAGGTGTAGGTCAGCGATCTCGCGAAAGACGATCTCGTCACTTTGGATGACATCGGCAGCCTGCTGTGGCAGCAGGGCTACGCCAGCGTTGCGACTGATCAAGGTCAACTGGGCGATGGTGCTGAATGTTTGAATGCGGCCGACAGTCAGCTGTTGCGGCAGGTCAGCGCAGTCCGCGAGCATCCTCGCAATACCGGCCTGCCCGTCGAGGACTATCAGGTCATCTGGATCGATGTCGGACAGAAGGACCGAAGCTGAAGACTGGGCCAGGCGATGGCTTTTATGGCAAACGAGACCAAATCTATCTTCGCTGATCTTTTCTTCATGCAGTTCGGCCGACTTGAAACCCGGCCCGGCCAATGCGAAATCAAGCGTTTCGTCCACAACCAGACTGGCAAGGCGCTCGGCAACGTCGTCGTGAACAATGACGTCGATCCCAGGATGATCTGAGCGGAATTTAATGATCGCTTCAGAAAGCGGAGTAAGGACGGCGGATGGCGCAGCGCCTATGAGCACCCGCCCCCGCTTGAGACCACCTACCTGTCGCACATTTGCGAGCGAAAGCTCAAAACGAGCGAGAATATCGCGTGCGCCCTCCAGGAATTCCTGACCCGCTTCAGTCGCTCGTATCGGACGAGATTTCCGGTCAAAAATTGCCGTCCGGCACTCTGCTTCGAGTGTCCGAATTGTTTCGGTCAAGGCTGAGGGAACGACCCCAAGCAACAGCGCAGCTCGGGTAAAGGACCCCTCATCCATTACAGTGAGCGCTGCCCTCAGGTGTCGCAAACCGATGTTCGTGTTTTCTGGAAATATCTTCATCGAAGAAATAGCTCCAGTTCAGCGGTGGTTGGTCGAGGCGGGACGCAGAGGCACCCTGATTCTGGAATCATCTTTTACCCCGGGTCAGAATGATTGTTTTGCGAGTTTGAGATCATTGCTTACCGGATCGGATTCCATAACCGTTAGCGGGGGTCGAAGATGGCGCAGGCCCAGGTTCGTATTTTCCGAAAATATCTTCATATCTTTCTAATTATACGAACGTCGTCTTTGTGGTTCAATGCCTTTCCGTGATGCCCCTGGGTTACAGTGATAATGCACCAGAACATAAAGAAGCCCCTTTATCATCCTGCTCTTGAACGACTTCCTGCTCTTCTGAAGGAAAACGGTTTTCGTGGCGACGTCGCAAGTGATGCTGCACTTCTCGCGGCCATGTCCACCGACAACAGCGTCTATGCGATCGCGCCGGATATCGTCGTTGCCCCACGCGATGCCGAGGACGTGCGACGGCTGATGCGTGTCCTCGATACTGATGATCTCAGCAGCGTTCCCGTTACCGCGCGCGGTGGCGGCACGGGCACCAACGGCCAGAGCCTGAATGCCGGCATCATCGTAGACTTTCAGAAGTACATGAACCGTCTACTGGCGGTGAACGTCGAAGAGCAGTGGGTAGAGGTGGAGCCCGGCATCGTTCTTGATGAACTGAATGCGCAGCTTGCGTCGACCGGTCTCTTTTTTGCGCCGACGACATCAACGGCGAGCCGCTGCACCATTGGTGGCATGGTGAGCACGGATGCGTCGGGCAAGGGGTCGCGCCGCTACGGCAAGACCAGCGACAATATCCTTGGAATGGAACTCGTTCTCGATGGCGGGCGGACATTGGATAGTGCCGCGCCGCCCCCCGATTGGGCTCATGCAATGCTCTTGGAGATCGAGGGGGCCTGTCAGTCGGGTCGCGAAGCACTGCTGAAAAAGGTGCCGGCGCTTTCACGGCGTTTTACTGGTTACGATCTCGAGCGGGCCAAACCGCCTGGAGGCGATCTCGAATGGTGGCGCCTACCGATCGGCGCGGAAGGCACCCTCGGTCTCGTCACGCGGGTAAGATTGCGTCTGCTGCCGAAGCCGAAATTCAAGCGACTGGTCGTCATCGGTTTCGAGACATTTGCCGCGGCACTTGATGCGGGCGGTTGCCTCCTGGCGCATGATCCGCTGGCGATCGAAGTCATGGACGAATGGGTCCAGGGCCTGGCCGAAACGGCCGGAATTCTGCAGGCGCTGCCTGCCGGGCTTCGCGCTCGCGACGGGCAGCCGATTGCCTATAATTTCGTGGAGTTCGTCGGAGACGACGAAGCCGATCTCGCACGGCAGGTTGAAGTCCTGCGCAAGAGCGCGCTGACGCTTACCGGCGCAATCGCAAGCCACGTGGCTGTTGATGATATCGAAATGGCTGCACTCTGGCAGGTCAGGGCGGCAAGTGTCGGGTTGCTCGGCAAGGTAGGTGGCACACGCCGGCCAATCGCTTTCGTCGAGGACTGCGTGGTGCCTGTCGAAAACCTTGCCGCCTTCGTCAGGGATTTTACGGGGCTGCTGAGCACCAACGGCTTGAACTTTGGCATGTATGGGCATGTCGACGTTGGCTGCCTGCACATCCGCCCTGCCCTCAATATCGATCGCGACGAAGACAGGGCCATCATGAAGGCGATTTCGGACGGCGTGTTCGAATTGACGCGCCGGCATGGCGGCATCTTCTGGGGGGAACACGGCAAGGGCGTGCGTGGCGCCTATCTGGCGGAGTCCGTCGGCGCCACGGCCTACAAGGCGTTTGGCCGCATCAAGCGGGCATTCGATCCGCGGCATCGCTTCAACCCGGGAAAGCTCGTAGGTGAACCGGGTGCCCTCATGGGTATCGAGACAACCCCGTTCCGCAGCGTCAACACCGAAGACGGCGATCCTCTCAGCCTGGCGTTCAAGTGCAACGGCAATGCGCAGTGTCTGAGCTATCAGCGCAGCACCGTCATGTGCCCCTCGTTCAAGGCGACCCGTGACCTTCGCCATTCCCCGAAGGGCCGCGCCGACGCGCTGAGACATTGGCACCAGATGCATCAGAGCGGCCATGCGACCGAGGAACTTGAGGATGATGTCCTGGCCGCGCTCGACGGATGCCTTGGCTGCAAGGCCTGTGCGACGAGTTGCCCGGTGCAGGTCGACATACCCGAGATGAAATCGCATTTCCTCGACCGGCTCTATCGGAAGCGTCGACGATCACTGGCGGACAAGGCAGCGCTGTTGCTCGAAGAATATTCACCGGTTCTGGTTCGTCACAGAAAATTCGCGGCGTTTTTTGCAAGACTGTTCAACCCGCTGATGGAGACACTGTCTGGTCTGCGCAACCTTCCTGCACTGGCATTTCACGATGTGGGCAGAGGCGGATATCAGACCTTTTCCGCCGAAGTGATCGCAAAACGGCAATGGCACGAGGAAACGGTCTTCATCTGGCAGGATCCGTTTACGGCGCTTTTCGACACACAGGCAGCCCTGGCGCTCGCAGATGGTCTTAGCCGGTTTGGCTACCGGCCTGTTTTTGTTGCGATGTCGGCGGGGGGAAAGGCGGCCCACGTGCTCGGCGACAGAACCCGGTTCATCAGGCAGGCCAGGAAGCTGAGGTCGGCGATCGACGAAGTTGCCGGATCCGGCAGGGCGATGGTGGGGGTCGATCCGGCTTTCGTCATGATGATCCGCCAGGAATACAAGAAGGCCGGCCTGGCGGGGGAGCCTATTCTTCTTGTCCAGGAGTTCCTGAGCGAGGAAATCGCCCGGGGACGCGCCCTGCCGAAGCTGACCGCGGCGCGATTGCCACGCAAGCTGTTCGTCCATTGCAGCGAAAGCGCTGGCGGTAGCCTGATGGACTGGAAGAGGGTTCTTGCTGCTCTTGGCGCGTCGGTCGAAATTGCGGCAACCGGATGTTGCGGCATGGCCGGCATGTTTGGCCATCAGGATCGGCACCAAGCCCACAGCAGGCAGACTTTTGATCTTTCCTGGGCGGGCCAGCTGCAGGGCGAAGACGAGGCGATGGTCTCCGGCTTTTCATGCCGTTGCCAAACGAAGCGATTCTCTTCTATTCGGGGTGAACATCCCATGCGATGGATTGCCGACGCAATCGATGCTGGATGAAGGCGGTACCGCCGCGGCGCGAATAGATGAGGCGACAATGTATGAGATTGATGCTCTCGACAGGAAAATCATTCGGCAATTGCGTCTGAACTCCCGGATATCCAATGTCGACCTCGGCAAGGAGATCGGCCTGTCCGCCTCTGCCTGCCTTCGCCGTATAGGCTTGATGGAAAAGGCAGGTATCATCAAAGGTTATACAGCCATAGTTGATGTGGTGGGTGAGGAAGCAATTGCGGTCATCATCCAGATCACACTGGAGCGTCAGACGGAGGAATACCTCAATCGCTTCGAAGCCGCCGTGCGCAAGTATCCGGAGATCCGCGAGTGCTTCCTGATGACGGGCGGGTCCGACTACATGCTTCGCGTTGACGTCGAGAGTGCCGGCGCTTTCGAACGAATCCACAAGGAAATCCTTTCTGCCCTGCCTGGGGTGCTGCGGATCAATTCCAGCTTTTCCATCCGCAACGTCCTGTCGATACGCGAGAAATAGACTTCTGGCAGGGGGCGCCGCGCCGACGAAGCGTTCAACGAGCTGGAACGGCGCGGGCTTCGGCCCTTTGTCCATATGCTGCGCGGTTTGGATTTGTGCGGCGACCGCTGGCCGTTCTCGTTGGCCGGGCGCCGATGTGGCCCGTAACTTCAAACGGAACCTGATTTGCCCCGAACGCATGGCGAGATGCCATTCAGCCATTTCGACCTCGAAAGATCTAATTGGAATACTGAGTGCGCTCTCCTTGCCAAACAAGAGGTCGCAACATGGGGAAGTTCGTTCGTTTTCGTCCAGGTCTGGCGAGAAATCATATTAGCAGGACTGTAAATAAGGTTTAGTGTGGGGCGCTTTCGGGACCGGTGTCCCGAAGGTGCGCCGTAACAGGAGGCTTCCCTTGCGCCAACCCCCGCCGGGGAGGCCTCCTGTCATAAGCCCGCCTCGCGTGAGGTTCTAAAAGAAATGGGAACCAACGGGCGCCCTATCCGTTTGGGGTTGGGCTTTGCGTATCTTCTTCCCCGCGAGGCCTTAACGCTCTATTGCCCCTGAAACCGCGACTTCCGGGGTTCAAAAACTCCAACCCCGCTTCCTTCAGCGGGGTTCTTTTCGTTCTGACGGTGAGAACCCCGCCGTTTGCCAATTTCCCGCGACGATGGCGTCGACACGCGCCCCCCCAGCAACAAGAACCGCGCGCTCTATGCCCGCGCCTGACGAGCAAGTTACGTCATAAGAACTTCAAGACGGCGTGGCGCTCGAGTGCTAGCCTTGCAACAGGCAGCAGTCGGAGTCGGGCAGCAAGATGTATGATTATTGTATCATTGGCGGTGGCATCGTCGGTTTGGCGGTCGCCATGGCGTTGCAGGAAAGGATGCCGGGCGCCAGCATCGTAATCCTGGAAAAGGAGCCCGAGCTTGCGAGACACCAGACAGGCCACAACAGTGGCGTCATCCATGCCGGAATTTACTATGCTCCCGGTTCGCTGAAGGCAAAGCTTTGCCGTGAGGGCGCCGAGGCGACGAAGCGCTTCTGCACTGAGAACCGCATCCCCTTCGAAACCTGCGGGAAGCTTTTGGTCGCGACTGATCATGCGGAGATGCGGCGCATGGAGGCGCTTGAGGACAGGGCGCGCCAAAACGACATCGATTATGCGCGGCTGTCGACGGCGCAACTGAGAACCGATGAGCCCAATATCGCGGGTCTCGGTGCCCTTCTCGTCCACTCCACGGGGATCGTCGACTATGCAATTGTCTGCCGTGCCATGGCACGGGCGATCGAGACCGGAGGCGGCGAAATCAGGCGCGGAACGGCAGTCAGAGCCATTCACGAACACGAGAAGGGCGTGCGCGTCGAAAGCGCGTCCGGTCCTGTCGAAGCGAGAAGACTGATAGCCTGCGCCGGTCTCCAATCGGACCGCATCGCATTGATGGCCGGCGTGAAGATCAGCCATCGGATCGTGCCTTTCCGGGGGGAATACTACGCACTGCCGGCATCCAAGGCGAAGGTCACACAGCGCCTGATCTATCCAATCCCCGATCCGGATCTGCCGTTTCTCGGAATTCACCTGACGCGAACGATCGATGGTGGCATGACTGTCGGCCCGAACGCAGTGCTTGGCTTTGCGCGCGAGGGCTATGCCAAGGGCAGCTTTGCGATCGCTGATGTCGCCAGTATGACGACATTTCCCGGCTTCTGGAGAATGGCACGGAGGAACTGGCGCTCGGCAATCTCAGAATTCGCCAATTCCGCATCGCGCGCCCGCTATCTTGCCGAATGCCGGAAATATTGCCCGCCCCTGACAATTGATGACCTGCAGAGCCCACAGGCTGGCATTCGCGCCCAGGCGGTCATGGACGACGGAAGCCTGGTCCATGATTTTCTCTTCAAGCAGACCGAACGAATGCTGCATGTCTGCAATGCCCCCTCACCCGCGGCAACCTCGGCCATCCCGATCGGCCGGATGATCGTGGACCGGTTGCTTGAGGGCGAGGCAACCAAGGCGCCCGCCGTCCCGGAGCACGCTCGAGCCTGACATTTCAGGTTGAGCCGGTTTGACGTTCGTGCGCGTCAAGGGATTGCGAGCCCGATCAACGGCGAGCAATATGGCGGTGACCATGTGGTCCTCTTCGCCCGAGGGGGGGACGTGAACGTGTCTCCCGTGCCTGAGCATTCTCTCCCGCCACAGCGGCCGCGGTCGCCGGCGGCAAAAGCAGATTCAGCTGGAAATATGCCAGGGGGCATCTAGGTAACGCTAAATCGGATGACAAAAAAGTATCGGCCGGCGGGGTCAAATGTGGTGGAGCCCCCTGTCGCATCCGGCTAAACTTCTTCCATGGTCGCGGGATGGAGCCGGGAGAGCTCCTCCGTTCAAGGCCTGGCAGCAAAGTGTATCCCAGGGAGGGGTTGTCGTATGCGGGATGTATCAGAGCCCGATCTGGAAGTCGTCCAGATACGCTCCGGCGAGTCCTTCAAGATGTGGTCGCACGGATATCCCTATCATACGGTGCGGTGGCACTTTCATCCCGAATACGAGATCCACCTCATCACCGAGACGTCCGGCTGCTATTTTGTCGGCGACTTCATCGGTGACTTCCAGCCGGGCAATTTTGTCATGACTGGCCCAAACCTGCCCCACAACTGGGTGAGCGACGTTGTCGACGACAGGCGCATCGAGCAGCGATGCCTGGTTCTGCAATTCTCCGAGGCCTTCATCGATGGCCTGCTTTCCATTCTTCCGGAGCTCAAGGGATTCCGCTCGGTGCTTGCCGATAGCCGCCGGGGCGTGCTCTTCCCGCTCGAGACGGCTCAACTTGCAAAGCCGATCATGCAGGAAATGCTGGAGGCCGTGGGTGCCCGTCGCATCGCACTCTTCATGCAACTCGTCGAACTCCTGACCGGCGCCAGCAATCACGTCGCGCTCACGACATCCGACTACCAGCCCGATCCCTCCGGTTACATGTCGATCGGCACCAACAAGGCGCTGGCGTATATCCGCGAGCGCCTGACCGAACCGTTTTCCGAGACCGATCTGGCGGCGATTGCCGGTCAGACGCCGAGCGCATTTTCCAGGTCGTTTCGCAAGCATACCGGCTTCTCGGTGGTTCAGTATGTCAACCGGCTGCGCATCAACCTCGCCTGTCAGCTGCTGATGAGCAGCCAGGAGTTGGCGGTGATCGATATCTGCTACGCATCGGGTTTCAACAACCTTTCGAATTTCAACAGGCACTTTCTCGCGCAGAAAGGGATGCCGCCCTCGAGGTTCCGAGCCCTGAGGGCACAAAACGAAAAAGCGGTGGAGGCCGCCTAACTCAAGGAGGACGGGAGGAGACAGGACACATTGAGGGCAAGTGCGAACGGAGACCGTGGCGGCCTCCGCAAGGGATCGCTTGTCTTCAAATTTGGAAACAGGTGCAGCTCAGAAGTGCGGCCGGCTGCCGTCTTTGACCGTCAGCTTCGGACCGGGGCTCTGTACGCTTTCGAACTCGGGCCAGCCACGGGTCTGAGTCAGTAACCGCAACAATCGATCTCTTCAATGGAGAAACCGAAAATGACTGAACTTTCGACGAAACTCGCAGGCGCCGCGGTTCTGGCGCTGGGCCTTCTCAGTGGAACGTCCGTTTTTGCACAGTCGGCCAAAGTCACGGACGCGACCGTCGCCTTCCTGATGCCCGACCAGAGCTCGACACGTTATGAAGAGCATGATTTCCCGGGCTTCCAGGCCGAAATGGCAAAGCTCTGCGCCGGCTGCAAGGTAATCTACCAGAACGCCAACGGCGACGCATCGCGCCAGCAGCAGCAGTTCAACTCTGCGATTTCGCAGGGTGCCAAGGCAATCATACTTGACCCGGTCGATTCCACCGCTGCTGCTTCGCTGGTGAAGATGGCACAGAGCCAGGGCGTCAAGGTCATCGCCTATGACCGCCCGATCCCGTCCGCAGCAGCCGACTACTACGTTTCCTTCAACAATGAAGAGATCGGCAAGATGATTGCCGCATCGCTCGTGGAGCATCTGAAGAAGACCAACGTCAAGCCGGAAGATGGTGGTCTGCTCGAAATCAACGGCTCGCCGACCGACGCGGCCGCCGGCCTCATCAAGAAGGGCATCCATGCGGGCATCGCTGAGGGCGGATACCAGGTTCTGGCCGAATATGACACGCCGGAATGGGCGCCCCCGAAGGCTCAGCAGTGGGCAAGTGGCCAGATCACCCGCTTCGGCAAGAAGATCATCGGCGTCGTGGCGGCAAATGACGGTACCGGCGGTGGAGCGGTCGCCGCCTTCAAGGCGGCTGGTGTGGATCCGGTCCCGCCAGTGACAGGCAATGACGCGACGATTGCCGGCTTGCAGCTGATCATCGCCGGCGACCAGTACAACACCATCTCCAAGCCGAGCGAGATCGTTGCTGCCGCTGCGGCCAACGTCGCGATGCAATTGCTTGCCGGCGAAACGCCGAAGGCCGATACCAAGCTGTTCGACACGCCGACACAGTTGTTCACGCCGGCACTCGTGACGGCCGAAAACCTCAAGGCTGAGATCATCGACAAGACGGTCAACGGCAAGCCGATCCAGACACCCGAACAGCTTTGCGGCGACCGCTACGCGGAAGGCTGCAAGAAGCTTGGCATTGGCAGCTAACAGCTCCTCCCGAGGGCCCTCCGGCGCTTGTCGTCGGGGGGCTCATTGCAGGTATCATGCGAAAATACGGAAAGGCTTGCCTCGATGACGAACAATCAACACGACGCGCCGCCGACCGGCGAGCTGGTGCTTAGCCTGCGTGGCGTCTCCAAGAATTTCGGCGCCGTGTCGGCCCTGACCGATATCGATCTCGACGTGCATGCGGGAGAGGTCGTGGCTCTGGTCGGCGACAATGGTGCTGGAAAGTCGACGCTCGTCAAAATTCTTGCCGGCGTGCACCAGCCGACATCGGGCACGGTCACCTTCGCAGGCAAGCCGGTGACGCTCTCCGACCCCAGCACCGCGCTTGATCTGGGCATTGCGACGGTGTTTCAGGATCTCGCCCTTTGCGAAAATCTGGATGTTGTCGCCAACATCTTCCTTGGCCGGGAGACCAGTCCGCTGCAGCTCGACGAAGTGTCGATGGAGGTGCGTTCCTGGAAGCTTCTGAATGAACTCTCGGCGCGCATCCCAAGCGTTCGCATTCCGATCGCCTCGCTTTCCGGTGGTCAGCGCCAGACGGTGGCGATCGCCCGATCACTGCTCCTGGAACCGAAGCTCATCATGCTCGATGAACCGACGGCCGCACTTGGCGTGGCACAGACGGCGGAGGTCCTGAACCTCATCGAACGGGTCCGCGACCGTGGCCTCGGCGTCATCATGATCAGCCACAACATGGAAGACGTCCGGGCCGTGGCGGACCGCATCGTGGTCCTGCGCCTCGGTCGCAACAATGGAATATTCTATCCCGACGCAACCAACCAGGAACTCGTCAGTGCCATCACTGGAGCTGCCGACAATTCCGTCTCCCGCAGGGCAAGCCGACGCCAGCTGTCGCGGGAGATCACTGATGGAGACAGCCTATGAGCAGCAACGCCAATCAGAACGCGCCATCAGCGCCGTTGCTGGATAGAAGCGACGTTCGCGTCAAACATGAAACCGGCGTCAGCGGCGCCGTCCGGGCTTTCGCAGATCGCGTGCGATCGGGCGACCTTGGATCATTGCCTGTTGTCGTCGGGCTGGTTCTCATCTGGACAGTGTTCGCCTCGCTCAATCCGATCTTCCTTTCGGCCAACAATCTCGTCAACCTGCTGTTCGACGCTTCCACGGTTGGCGTTATCTCGCTCGGCATAGTCTGCATCCTGATGGTCGGCGAGATCGACCTTTCCGTCGGCTCGATCAGCGGCTTTGCCTCGGCACTCGTCGGTATGCTGTGGGTCAACGAAGGCTGGCCGGTTGCCCTGGCGATCCTTGCCGCCCTTGTCGCAGGCGGCCTCATCGGGGCACTGTACGCATTGCTGTTCAATCGCCTGGGAATGCCGAGCTTCGTTTCGACCCTGGCCGGGTTGCTGGCGGTTCTCGGCATGCAACTCTATCTTCTAGGCGCGACCGGTTCGATCAACCTGCCTTACGGTTCGGCGGTCGTGAATTTCGGTCAGCTGCTCGTCATGCCCGATCCTGTTTCCTACGTGCTCGCCGCCATCCCAGGGATCGTGCTGTTCGTGACCGGCTACCGGACCGTCGTTCGCCGGCGTGAGGCAAGCCTGTCCTCACGCTCGCTCGGCAGCCTCGTCTTGCGTGCAATCCTCATCACCGTTGTGCTGGAACTCATCGTCTTCTATCTCAACCAGGACCGCGGCATTCCGTGGATGTTCGGCCTTTTCGTGGGATTGGTCGTGGCCATGAGCTACGCGCTGACCCGGACCAAGTGGGGGCGCTCAATGACCGCTGTTGGCGGCAATCGCGAGGCTGCGCGCCGCGCCGGCATCAATGTCCGCCTGATCTACACGAGCGCCTTCATGCTCTGCTCGATACTGGCTGCGCTGGGTGGCGTGCTGTCTGCGGCTCGTCTTGCATCGGCAAGCCAGCAGGCCGGCACGGGCGACGTCAACCTCAATGCCATCGCTGCTGCCGTCATCGGCGGAACCAGCCTGTTTGGCGGTCGCGGCAGCGCCTATTCGGCCCTGCTCGGCATCATCGTCATCCAGTCGATCGCCAACGGACTGACGCTGCTCGATCTGTCATCGTCGCTTCGCTACATGATCACGGGCGCCGTTCTTGCCATTGCCGTCATCGTCGATTCACTCGCACGCCGTTCAAGAGTGTCGCACGGACGCGCGTAGACCCAAGATAAAGGTCCCAAGGTAAAAGGTCCAAGATAAAAGGTAAGGAATGCTATGAGACAGGAACTTTCGGGAAAGGTCGCAGCGGTCACCGGCGCGGCTTCGGGGATCGGCCTTGAATGCGCCAAGGCGCTGCTTACCGAGGGCGTCAGTGTCGTTCTCATCGATCGGGCAGAGGATTCATTGAGGAATATCTGCTCTGAACTCGGCCCCCAGGCATTTCCGCTGGTCATCGATCTGACGAACCCGCAAAGCGTTGCAACGATGATGCCGCAGATCCTGGAAAAGTTCGGCAAGCTTGACATCTTCCACGCCAATGCCGGTGCCTATATCGGCGGCGATGTCGTCGAAGGGGATCCCGATGCCTGGGATCGCATGCTGAATTTGAACGTCAATGCTGCCTTTCGCTCCGTTCAGGCCGTCCTGCCGCATATGGTTGAACGGCAGACCGGCGACATCATCATGACGAGCTCGATCGCGGGCCTCGTTCCGGTGGTTTGGGAGCCGATCTACACTGCCTCCAAGTTCGCCGTGCAGGCGTTTGTTCACACTGTTCGGCGACAGGTGATGAAGCATGGCATCCGCGTCGGCGCCGTCGCGCCGGGCCCCGTCGTCACCGCCCTGATCAGCGATTGGCCGAAGGCCAAGCTCGAGGAGACCATCGCAGCAGGCGGTCTGATGGAAGCCAGCGAAGTGGCCGACGCCGTCATGTTCATGCTGACGAGACCGCGCAACGTGACAATTCGCGACCTTGTCATTTTGCCTCACAGCACGGATCTCTAGACATGGCACGCTATTTTCTCGGCATTGATGTCGGTACCGGCAGCGCGCGCACGGGGGTATTCAACGAGAGCGGCGATCTACTCTCATCAGCCAAGCAGCCGATTGCCATCTGGCATGAGGCTGGCGGCGTCGTGGAGCAGTCCAGCGAGGATATCTGGCGGGCGGTGTCCGGCACCGTTCGTCAGGCCGTCGCAGATGCGGGCATCGACCCGGCCTTGATCGCCGGCATCGGCTTCGACGCCACCTGTTCGCTGGTGGCTGTCGGCGGGGGCGGAGCTCCGATCAGCCTCAGCCGTTCCGGTGACCCCGACAGAAACATCATCGTGTGGATGGATCACCGGGCGGTCGCGGAAGCCGACGAAATCAACGACGGCGGGCATGCGGTGCTGCGTTATGTCGGTGGCCGCATCTCGCCCGAGATGGAGACCCCGAAACTGCTGTGGCTGAAGCGGCACCTCCCCGAGCAATACCAGGCGGCCGCCCACTTCTTCGACCTTTCCGACTATCTGACGTGGCGTGCCACGGGAAGCCTGGCACGATCGGTCTGCACGGTGACCTGCAAATGGACCTATCTCGCCCATGAAGGGCGCTGGGACGCCGACTATTTTCGGGCCATCGGCCTGGAGGATCTGGCCGCCGATGAATTCAGGCGGATCGGGACGGATATTGTCGCGCCGGGCGTCGCGCTCGGCACCGGGCTTTCCGTCGAAGCGGCTGCCGAGCTCGCCCTGCCGGTCGGCACGCCTGTTGGCGCCGCGCTCATCGATGCGCATGCCGGAGGCATTGGAACGCTGGGCGCAGGTGAGATCGAAACAGAACGAAGCGCCGACATCGGCCGACGGCTCGCCTATATTTTCGGGACCTCGGCTTGCTCGATGGCGACAACAGGGCAACCCACCTTCGTCGACGGGGTCTGGGGTCCGTATTTTTCCGCGATGGTTCCAGGCCTCTGGCTGAACGAGGGCGGACAGTCGGCGGCAGGCGCCGCGATTGATTATCTGGTGCGCATGCACCCGGCCGCCGGCGCAATCGAGGCGCGTGCCAAGGCGGAGGGACTGTCGCTCGTCGGCTATCTGGAGCGAGCAGCCGCTCGCGCAGGGGATGGTGTTGCCGACCTCGCCGACGGCATTGTCGTCGTGCCCGAATTTCTTGGCAACCGGGCGCCCTTTGCCGACCCTGATGCGCGAGCCCTGATCGCCGGATTGACGCTCGACGAAAGCGAGGCTTCGCTTGTCGCACTTTACGTGGCGGGCCTTGCAGGTCTCGGCTGCGGGCTGCGGCAACTGCTTGACGCATTGGCCGACAAGGCGATCGATATCGACTTGATCGTGGCCAGTGGTGGCGCGGCAAACAGCCCCCTCGTCCTGCAGATGATCGCGGATTCCACGGCAACGGAGGTGGCCAGCGTGACAAGCCCTGAGCCGGTGCTGCTTGGGGCTGCAATGCTCGGGGCGGTCGCCGGCGGGCACTTCCCGGACCTTTCCAGCGCGATGGCTGTCATGTCGCGTATTGCAAAGGTCTATCGCCCTGTTTCAGGGGCGCTTCGAGACAAGCACGATCGGCGATATCAGGCGTTCAAGCTGCTGCAGGAAACGGGTCGTCGATTGCGAGAGATGATCTGACAAGGCTGGTGTCGTCCACATCCCTTTGCTTCCATGTTGCAGCCCGGGGGTGCCTGAATACCGGAGCAGATCGGTCCCGGGCTTCACGGCTGGTCGCTGGCTGATTGCTGGCGACCTGGACGCTTGTTGCTTTCTTGTCCCGTTTACATTGCCGCGAAATAGGGATATTTTCTGTCCTTAATAGGTGCCGCTCGGTACCCTTTCGGATGGAAATGATGATCCTGAAAAGCCAAGTCGAATGGGCGCTGCATTGTTGCGCCATACTTGCCGGTCTGCCCGAAGGCCGTTACCTGTCGACGAAGGCGTTGGCCGAGTTCCACGGACTTCCGAAGGAATATCTTTCGAAGGCGCTGCAGAGCCTTTCTCAAGCAGGTCTCGTTCATACGACGCTCGGCCCATCTGGCGGCTACAGACTGGCAAGAGCACCCGCCGATCTGACCTTTCTCGACATCGTCGAGGCCGTCGAAGGCAAGGCGCAGACCTTTGTCTGCAACAACATCAGAGCCAACAATCCCTGTCGGCCCCACGATTATTGCGAAAGCAGTCCATGCGCGGTGGCGCGCGTCATGTGGGAAGCCGACGAAGCGTGGCGCCAGAAATTGCGCAGCGTCAGCTTTTCCGATCTGATCGAGACCCTTGCGAGGGATATTCCGCAAGACCTTTGGAAGAACAGCTTCGAGTGGGTGTTAGAGCGAGCTGGCTGATCGCAGCTTGACCTCGCTTGGGTCGGGCAATGCGTAGAGATAGCTCTGTGGGGGCATTGCGAGCGAGAGCCCGCTTTCCCGGCAGTGGCTGTGGACGAGATCGATCACTTCGTTGCGCGCCGGCGTCCTGTTTGCTGGACTGGTCACGCGAAACTGCAATTCTGCCTCGATTGCGACAGCATCGATCCCCTTGAGAGCGACGATCGGCGGAGGATCCTGGACGATGCGCGTGCTTGATTGCAACGCGGTTCGCAGCGCCTCCTCGACAAGCTGCGGGCTATGGTTTGCCGCGATCCGGACAAGCAGCGTGATCTGATGCGTTTCATCGGGACGGCTGAGGTTGGTAAGACCCACCTTCGCAAGGACGCTATTGGGCAGAATGACGACATTGTGAGCGCCGGTGAGCAGAAAGGTGGAGCGCCAGTTGTTCTCGATGACGCGGCCCTCGGTGCCGTCGCCAAGCAAGATCCAGTCACCGATGGCAAAGGGCCGGCCCAATGTCAGCGCGATCCCCGAGAACACGTCGCCAAGCGTATTTTGCAGCGCCAGGCCGAAGATGATGGCAACCACACCCGACGTTGCCACCAGGGTGCCGATGGGCGCTTTGAAGACGAAGCCCAGGATGGACAGCGCGACACCGAGATAGACGACGGCAACGATCAGATCCTGCAACAGCCGCGCTTCCCGCGGCCTCTTTTCCAGAACGATATAGATCCGTACGAAGCCGATGAGGGTCCATGCCAGATGTGTCCACCACAATACCCTTGCCGAGATGGACAGGAATGCCATCACGCCGGCAAGCTGCGTCTCCTCAACGCGATGAGGCAGGATGCCTGCCATAACGAGGACGGCGGTCATGCCTGCAAAGAAGAGGATCTGGACGATCAGCCGGGCAGTCGGGCGGTCACGGCCCTGGAGATGCCAGACAACAATGCCGGCTACGCCCAGAATGTTGATCAGAACAAGCGGCAACGAAAGTGGGTCGTTGAACATGGCAGCTCCGATCGCGATAATTGCTGCGCTTTGGGGGGGGCCGAGTGCGCGATCGACACCCGGCCCCGTCCTCGCCTACTTCTTCAAGGGATAGGTCAGCTCTTTCTGGTCGGTGTCAACCACGAAAACGGCAAGGAGCTTGGCCGGCTTTGCCTTGCTGCCGTTTGCGCTGACGCCATGACGGTCGCCAGGCATCTCCGAGAAGCTCTCGCCGGCCTTGTAGGTTTTCACCGGCCCATCATTGACCTGGCTGCGGATCGAGCCTTCGAGGACCGTTGCATAGATGAAGGCGGAATTCGGATGCGTGTGCCCCTCGGAAAAGCCGCCCGGACCATACTCGACCAGAACACCCTTGATGCTCTTGCCCGGGGCGTTCGGCAGTTCATGCTCATAGACGAGCGTGACCTTGGCAGCCTTGCCGCCTGCCTCGGCGGCAAAGGCTGTGTTGAATGATGCGGCTGCGAGCGCAGCCGCGACAAAAAGCGACTTCATCATTTCGAGATTCCTTTCGTGGGTGGTTATTTCCGCAAGGATGATTTGAACCATTGCTCGAAGGTGATCTGTCCCAGGCGGGGGCTGTTGTCCGAGACCAGTGAACCATCCTCCAGCAGGGCGCCGAAGTAAGGCGCCTGCGGATCCGGCTCGACCTTGCGTGGATCGCCCATCGCCTTGAGGTAGCGAGCGACGAGTTCAGTGAGCCTGAAGCGTTCCGGCCCGGCGATTTCGATCGTTGTGTTGACGGGGGCAGCAAGGGTCACATCCGTCATCGCGTCGGCAACATCGTCGGAGGCGATCGGCTGCACATAGGCCGGTGACAGATGAACCTTGTCGCCGACCGTGCCCGACTGCGCGATACCGCTCAGGAATTCCATGAACTGCGTCGAATGAACGATCGTGTAGGGAACGCCGGAGGCCTTGATCAGCCTTTCCTGGGCGAGCTTGCCGCGGAAGTAGCCGCTTTCCTGCAGCCGCTCGGTCCCGACGACTGACAGCGCGATATGGTGCTTGATGCCGGCGGTCTTCTCAGCCGCAAACAGATTGCGTCCCGAGGTTTCGAAGAATTCCAGCACGGCCCGGTCTTCGAAGGACGGCGAATTGGCGAGATCGACGACGACCTCGGCACCGGCAAGTGCGGCGGCCAGTCCTTCGCCGGTGATCGTGTTGACACCGGTGTTCGGAGAGGCGGCAATCACCTCATGTCCCCGCTTGCGCAGGCGGTCCACTGTCTTGGAGCCGATAAGGCCGGTCCCGCCGATGATGACAATCTTCATGGGACTTCTCCCTTTCGAGCGGCCGCCGGCCGCGGTGCTGATGGCTATGAGGTTGCAGGCCTAGTTGAGGCCGGCTTAGTTGAGGCCTGCCTTGTCGAGGCCATAGGCCTTGTCGGCGGAGCCGGGTACTGCCTTGAAGGCGATGCTCGCGCGGTTCCAGGCATTGATGACCATGATCGAGAAGGTCAGGTCGGAGACTTCCTTTTCCGAGAGCTGACCACGGACCCGCTCGTAGAGTTCGTCGGGAATTCCGCCTTCCGGAAGTTTCGTGACGGCCTCGGTCCAGGCAAGAGCTGCCCGCTCGCGCGGAACGAAGAGGTTCGATTCACGCCAGATCGCGACATGATAGAGGCGCAGTTCGCTTTCGCCGTGGATCTTGGCTTCCTTGACATGCATGTCGAGGCAGAAGGCGCAACCGTTGATCTGGGAAGCCCGGATGTTCACGAGATCGCGGATTTTCTGCTCGATGGTGCTGTCCTTCAAGCTCATGCTGAGATCCGAGATCTTCTTGAAGAGTTCAGGGGAATGCTGTGCGTAGTTGAGGCGCTGTGACATGTCTGTCTCCTTAATTAAGGATATCATGTATCCTTATGGACATAGGATATCCGTAATTGCTGGACAGTAAAGCGCTTCCGACCTAGACTGCTGCATAAGGCTTATGTCGAAATGTATGGGGGACGAATGGACATCGTATCTGCGCTGAGAGCCTTTCTAAGGGTTGCGGAGACGGGCTCCTTTTCTGCAGCGGCGATCGACCTTGACCTGACACAGCCGGCGGTCTCCCGGCAGGTCTCCGCTCTGGAAGGACATCTCAACACGCGCCTGCTGCATCGTAGCACGAATGCACTTGCCCTGACGGTCGAGGGCGAGCAGATGATTGCGATGGCGCTGAAGGTGGTCGAAGCAGTGGACGCGCTCAACGAAGCGACCTGTGCCGAGGCCACCACGGTATCCGGTCGGGTGCGGCTCACCCTGCCCGCGCCGCTCGGTCTTTACGTCAGCGAGCGTCTTGCCGGTCTGCTCGATCGCCATGCCGGGCTTTCCGTCGAGTTGATTTTTCGCGAGGAGGCGTCCGACCTGATCGGCGATGGCATCGACCTTGAAGTGCGCCTCGGCCCCGTCTCTGACTGCAATCTGATGTGCCGGCGGATTGGATGGACGACCGCCTTTCTCGTTGCGGCACCGAGCTATGTCGAACGACGAAGCATGCCCGAAACGCCCGACGACGTCGGCGGCCATGACTGCATCTGCTACAGCCGCGCAGGAGATTTGCGGTCGTGGACATTTTCCAATGGTTCCGACGAGACCTCGGTGCGCATCGCGCCACGCCTGATTGCCAACAATGCGGTCGCGGTGCATCGCGCGGTACTGGCCGGGGGCGGTCTTGCAGTGCTCTCGCATATCCTCGCCTGCCCCGACATCGAGGCCGGCAGGCTGATAAACGTGATGCCCGATTTTCCTCCGGCACGCCTGCCGATCAACGTCGTCTACCCATCGCGCAAGAACCTGCCGTTGCGGGTCCGGGCGGTCCTTGATTTCCTGGCGCAGACGGTGAGGGACGACCCGTTGATGGCCTCCTAGGATTTGCCGCACGTCGTGGTCGAGGTCGTTGAAGTCGATGGCCTCTGCCGGTTCGGTCTCCAATGGGAAGTGAAGTGGGTGATCTACGGCCGCCGGTGCTTTCGTCCTGACCGTGCCAGCGAGGATCATGCAGAAGCTCAAGGCGCGGCATCAATTGAGCTCAGGAATGCTAAGCCCGGCGTGAAGCGACGCGTGGGCATTCGTTCGGACGGAGATGTGTTTGAAGCTGGAATGCCCCGAGAACCCGAATTTTCGCGACACTAACGAGCCTTCCGGCCGGATGTGCGCCTGCTGCCGTTAACCGCTGCCAGGCCCGAGCGCGACGGGGCACTGGCGCAAAGCGAGAAACGACGCTCGTTGGATGATAGTTCGTCAGACAGGAAACCGACAGCTTCCCAGTCGTATCGGTATCCCCGTCTCCCGCAACGGGTTACCAACAGAGGACATCTTCCATGAAACTGAAACTTATCGCCGCCATCGCTATCACATCCGCAATGCCGGGCTTGGCGCTCGCAAGCCCGAGCTGCACCGGTGAACCGAAGTCCAAATGGATGTCTGAAGAAGCCATGAAGACAAAGATCGACGCCATGGGCTACAAGGTCAAGACGTTCGAAATCACGGGCAACTGCTACGAAATCTACGGCAGGGACAAGAACGGCAGTCGGGCCGAGGTCTATTTCAACCCGGTTTCTGGTGCCATTGTCCAGAACGGAGACTGAGATGACGCGGGTCTCATCGATGACGGAGGGCTCAAGGCCCTCCACCACTGCCACGTGCACGCTCCAGGTGTGGGATCCCGTCGTCCGGGCATTTCATTGGACGGTCGTCGTGGCATGCATGCTCAACCTCTTCATACTTGAGGAGGGCAAGTACTGGCACCGTGTCACAGGATATGTCGTTGCCGCCGCGATTGTCGTCCGTACTGTCTGGGGCTTCGTCGGTACCGAACATTCTCGCTTCAGTGATTTCGTGCCAACGCCTTCGAAGGTGATGGCTCACATCGTGGACATCCGCAATCGGAATGAAAAGCGCTACATCGGCCACAACCCTTTAGCTTCGGTGATGATGCTCTGCCTGATGGCATTGCTGGCGGCTACAGCGCTGACGGGCTGGATGACGACGCTCGATGCCTTCTGGGGAGAAAAGTGGCTGGAGGAATTGCACGGCGCAATCGCCAACAGCATCATGGTCCTGGCGTTCATCCACGCCGGCGCCGCCGTTTTCGAAAGCTGGAGGCACCGGGAAAATCTCGTCTGGTCCATGGTTACTGGTCGGAAGAAGGCATGAGAATTCTGCTCATCGAGGACAGCGCACGTCTTCGCGAACTGCTTTGCGAGGCCATCAGACGCGTCGGTTGGAAAATCGACGCCTTCGCGACCGCGCAGGAGGGACGGCTCGCTGCTGAGGGCGCGGACTACGATCTTCTCCTTCTTGATCTCGGCCTGCCTGACGAGGACGGGATCGATCTTCTGATATCACTGCGAGGTGCAAAGGTTCAGACGCCCGTTCTCGTGCTGACGGCGCGCGGCGCGATCGACGAGCGTATCGCTGGCTTGGATGCAGGCGCGGATGACTACCTCGCGAAGCCCTTTCATAACGGAGAGCTGATCGCGCGCATTCGCGCTCTCATGCGGCGGGCTCCTGTCACCACGATGCCGACATTGGAATTCGCTAACATCCAATTCGATATCGCTTCGCGACGAGTAACCTGCGCCGACGCAGAGATCGCACTAACGCCATCGGAGAAGGATCTACTCGAACTTCTGATGCGCAATGGCGGCAAGGTGGTCTCCAAAATCAAGATAGAGCACGCATTTTCACAATACGGCGATGAAAGAAGCAGCAATGCTGTCGAACTGACGATCTCGAGGCTGCGCAAGAAGCTCGAAAGACATCGGACGGGCTCGTCGATCGAAACTGTAAGAGGAGTCGGCTACATGATACGAGAGGAGCGCGTGTGAGCCGTTCACGTCCTACCCTCGGTGCAATCCTGACCAGACGGATTGCGTTCTTTGCAGTACTCGCAATGGTCCTGCAACTCTCCGTAATATTCTCCGACTATTATTGGAACGTTGGCGAGCTGTCGCGCCTGTTTGTCGAGCAGGAAACCGAGCGTCTAGCCTCCGGCATAACCGTGGATGGGAAAAGCGTCCGATACCAGCTTCCCGATAATGTCAGACATCGCTACCAAGAGCGATCATCGGGCTATGTCGCGAGGATACGCGATGCTACCGGCGCACTTGTGTTCGAGTCCTGCGACGAGGCCTGCGAAAGCCGGTTTCTTCCAGCGGATGTAAACCCGCCGGATTTTTGGCTGAGGTCTCTAAAGCCAGGCAAGCCGTTATCACTGGTCGGCGGTCGCGCATTCGTGGTTGGAAATCAACGGTTCGTCGTCGACGTCGCAACGATCGACGATCCGCAAGACGTCGTCTCCTCCGTCTTCTGGAAGGAGGTGGTCGAACATATGCTGGTGCCGATGAGTATCTTGCTGGTCCTCGTTCTCGGTGCCACCCTGCTCTCCGTACGACAGGCCCTGAAGCCGGTGCGTGCAGCAGCCAACGCCGCCGACAAGATTGATCCGATGGACGCAAATTCGCACCTGAGTTTCGACGAGATGCCGCGTGAGGTCGCCCATCTCGCCATCGCTGTCAATCGCGCCTTCGAGCGCGTCGGCGAACTGATGACGTCACAGAAAGTTCTCACATCGGGCATCGCGCACGAAATTCGTACCCCACTTGCGGCGATCAAGCTTGAGCTGGGAAGCATCGACCATCCGCGTGCCCGCAGGGCGGAAATCGATCTGGACGACCTCGTACGCTTCGTCGCTGAACTGACGACCCTCGCCCGACTTGATGGCTTCGACCACGGGACCTTTGAGGCCGTTGACCTCGTTGTACTGTCGTCCTCCGTAGTCGAGCAACTCGCACCATGGGTCTATGAGAACAACCACTCTCTGGCGTTCTGTCCTCAAGTAGAAACCGCCATTGTCCAAGGGGCGCCCGCGCTACTGCGAGACGCCGTGCGTAATCTCGTCGAGAATGCAGTACGCCATACGCCGGCAGGCACTGATGTTCTTGTGAAGGTAGGCAGCAATATGGTCCGTGTCGAGGATCGGTATCCAGGTGGTATGCGTCGAGAAATCAGTGCGTCCGACTGCAATGGCAGCCTCGGCATCGGGTTGAAGATCGTCAGGCGGATTGCTGAATTGCACCGGGCCTCGCTTCACCAGTCCAAGTCCAGGCTGGGTCATGCCTTCGAGATTAGTTTCGAAAGGAAGAGCGGGGAAGGCACGCCCGAAATCGCCGGCCGGCGATGGGGTCGGGCGTAAGAAACTATGGTTTCCGGCCTTAACGAGGCAACGAGACCAATGTCTGGAGCAAGGCTTTCTCGTCCTTGCCAGAACGTGCAGCAATGTCGGTCACTGCCGCGTCGGGTACGGCCGCCGCAAAGCCCTGCCTCCCGCCAGAAGAAGCGAAGGCGAGAACCTGCTCGAACGGGCGGACGACGACCATTGGGTCGTCGCGATGATGTCGCCGCGAACGCTCGACTGGGCGACAAGAGAGCTTTTCTGTCCGCTTCGCCGGAAGCATGCGGCTCGACATGATGAGCGCTAATCGCCTCTTAAAACAGGCTCACGCCCAGCGGTTCTCGCCGGAGTTCTCAATCCGACTTGGGACCCCACCGACGTCGACGAACAGCAAGGAAACTTTCCTGGAACGTGATACGATCACAGCCGTCAGGAAGGAGGCACTGTGATGAGCATCAAAACCGCTATGTGTGTCTTTGACGTCGATTGCTGGGACGAGGACGTCAAGTCGGCAATAGAGTTTTGCGAAACGCAGGGCGCTCATATGAGCGCCCTTGTGATCTGCATGGGGGGCATTCCATCGGTCGGCACCTATGAAGCGATATCGACGAGCTGGCTCGATGGCCAGGAAAGGGAAATCGGCCACCTCGCCGAGGAAACGAATGCGGTCATAGAGGTTCTAGAAAAAGCCAATCTGTCGTTTGATGTTAAGGAGATCTACACTGAGTTCGGATGGGCTGAGGAAGACATTGCTGAGCATGCGCTTTACGCCGATCTCGTCCTTGTTGGCGCGCAAGCCGCCGGCAATGAGGCCCTTCAGAGGCGTATCATCGATGGCACGTTGTTCCGGTCCCCGACACCGATCCTGATCAACCCCCGCAAGCAGGCTGTATGCTCGTTTCCGAAGTCGATCCTGCTCGCTTGGGACTCGAGCGACGAGGCAGCACGGGCCGCCCACCAGTCCATGGAATTCTTGCAGGGCTGTGATTCCGTGCATGTTACGATCGTGGCCCCCGCCGTGAGAAGTTTGGAGAAAGGCGAAGAGCCCGGATCTGACATCGCCACCTTCCTCACCCGCCACGGCGTGAAGGTCGTGGTTGACCAGGTGGCCACCGGCGGGCGGCGCGTGGACGAGGCCTTGCGACAACACGCGACGGACGTGACAGCCGACATGGTCGTCATGGGCGCCTACAACCACCCACGGATACAGCAGCGCCTGTTTGGAGGTGTGACCCGTTCGATGCTGAAAGAAAGCCGGATCCCGCTCTTCCTGTCGCGGTAATGTCGAAGGCTGGCGGCCGGTTACGTGGCCTGGCCGGCAGATGGCCGTGCTGTGCCTGTGTCCGCGAAGGTTGTCTAGCACGTCCAAATCGGGCGCCACAGTCGCATCGATCGCTGTCAGGAAGTCCAGGAACTCGGTGGCAAGATGCCGCTTATGGCATGTGCCGAGACAATACCGGCGGCGACTTCGCAAGCTGCAAACAACGTCGTTGTGCCATGCCGAACATAAGAATGCATGCGCCGTTCATGGACGCCAGACCTCCTCGGCAACAGTGGCTGCGCGCGAGAGTGTGCTTGGATTTGGCTATTCTTGGCCATACTGGGAACCAGCCGCCGATTGTGTCGACCAGTCGCGTTTGCCATTGCTCAATCACCCATGAAGAGGCCGAGCAATGTAGCGTCAGATCCAAGATGACTAGGACACCGTCACAGGCTTCGACCGGAGCCGACTGACCGTCGCCAGATCTGCCCGTCGGCAAAGTTGCGGAGGCAATCCTCTCATTATCAGTTCGGCATCGGCGACGGCCATGGAGCCCAGGGCATAGAAAGCATCGCGCGTTCCACCGGTGCGATGCGCCGAAAGAAGGATCCCCGGTACGGAACGCACGGGATCATTTGCAGGCACCGGCTCTTCGGGAAAGACATCGGTCGCGACACGGATGTGACCGGATTCGGCAGCTGCCAACATCGCAGGAAAGTCTACCACCGCGGCGCGGCTCATAAGAATGAAAGCAGCGCCTTTCCTCATCATTGCGAACTCTCGCCTGCCCAGAAATGATTGGTTTTCACTCGTCACGCTGGCAAAGACAAAAACCAGCTGGCTTTCTGTCAGCACTTCTTCCAAAGGCGTCGGAATGCAGTCTGCATTGGTAATGATCTCCCGAGGGAGCCACGGATCGAAAACCCGAACTGTGTTCTTGAACGGCCGGATCAGGTCTCTGAACTGTCGCCCAAGATCGCCGAACCCGATGATGCCGACCGGCGCTCCCGCGAACCTGAAGGTCGCGTGGTTACCAGCCAACCCATATTGTTCGACGCCTGCCCGGAAGTCTCGGTCCGCCTGAGTGATACCGCGCGCAAGATCGAGCCCCATGGCCAACGCCGCCTCGGCTACCGGGGGCGCGAAGGCTGCAGCTGGCGTGATGACCCAGATCCCTCGCTCCACGCAGGTCTTGTAATCGATATTGGGCAAGAAGTTGGATTCGACGTTGATAATCGCCTTCAATTTCGTCGCTCGATCCAGGCGCTCCCTTGGCATGTCCGTTTGCCCGAAGATGAGCACGGCATCTGGCAGGAGCTCGTCTACGAGTGCCGAGGGCATCGGTTTGTCCTCTGAAACGACGACCTCCCCTAGCCGCTCCAACCTCGCGCGGACGTCGGGCTCCATGATTAGGTCAAGGGTACGTGGCAATGGATCGACGATGACTACGGCGCGGCTCATGTTTCCTCCCATCGAACAAAGGATGGCTATAGTAGTGGAATGTTGAAAGAATCACAGCGTCGGGAACCAGTTCAGTCTCGTGCAGCATCGCAGCGGCTGCCTGATAACTTTTTGGGGCTGCCTAAGGCCCCCTTCAGACCAGCAAGTTTTCCGGAATAGCTTCTTCATAAAATATCCTAAAGCTCTATCGCGCCTCGCGTCGTTAAAGTGCTAGCCTGCGGCAAAAGAAGAATGCCGGAGGATAGCATGACGAAGAAAACGCTTGGCGACTGGCAGGCTCTCGCCGAAAAAGAGCTGAAGGCCTCGCCCGAGACGCTCGTCTGGCACACGCCCGAAGGGATAGACGTCAAGCCGCTCTATACCGAGGGCGATATGGAGGGTGCCGAGCACCTCGGGTCGCTGCCGGGTTTTGCACCCTTTACCCGCGGGCCCCGTGCCACGATGTATGTTGGCCGCCCCTGGACAATCCGGCAATATGCCGGCTTTTCCACGGCGGAAGCCTCCAACGCCTTCTACCGCAAGGCGCTCGCTGCCGGCCAGCAGGGCGTTTCCGTGGCCTTCGATCTTGCAACCCACCGCGGCTATGACAGCGATCATCCGCGCGTCGTCGGCGATGTCGGCAAGGCAGGAGTTGCGATCGACAGCGTCGAAGACATGAAGATCCTGTTCGATGGCATCCCGCTGGAGAAGATCTCGGTCTCCATGACGATGAACGGCGCGGTCATTCCGATACTTGCGAGCTTCATCGTTGCCGGCGAGGAACAGGGTGTGTCCCGGGCCGAGCTTTCGGGGACGATACAGAATGACATCCTCAAGGAGTTCATGGTCCGCAACACCTACATATATCCGCCGGAGCCCTCCATGTGCATCGTTGCGGATATCATCGAATACACGGCAAGGGAGATGCCGAAGTTCAACTCCATTTCGATCTCCGGCTATCACATGCAGGAGGCCGGCGCGACGCTTGTTCAGGAACTCGCCTTCACGCTCGCCGACGGGCGCGAATATGTTCGTGCCGCGCTCGCCAAGGGATTGAACGTCGATGATTTTGCCGGCCGCCTCTCCTTCTTCTTCGCCATCGGCATGAATTTCTTCATGGAGGCAGCGAAGCTGCGTGCTGCGCGCCTGCTATGGACGCGCATCATGGAGGAGTTCGAGCCCAGGAAACCGTCCTCCCTCATGCTGCGCACGCATTGCCAGACATCGGGCGTCTCGCTGCAGGAGCAGGATCCCTACAACAACATCATCCGCACCGCCTTCGAGGCAATGTCTGCGGTTCTGGGCGGCACTCAGTCGCTCCACACCAATTCCTTCGACGAGGCAATCGCCTTGCCGACGGAGTTTTCTGCCCGCATCGCCCGCAACACGCAGCTCATTCTTCAGCATGAGACGGGCGTAACCAATGTCGTTGATCCACTTGCGGGCTCCTACTATGTCGAGAGCCTGACAAAGGCGCTTGCCGACAAGGCCTGGGCCCTGATCGAAGAGGTCGAGGCACTCGGCGGCATGACCAAGGCGGTGAACGAGGGATTGCCCAAGCGGCTCATCGAGGAAGCGGCGACGCGACGCCAGGCGGCGGTCGACAAGGGTGAAGAGGTCATCGTCGGCGTCAACAAATATCGTCTCGACACGGAAGAAGAGCTCGAGATCCTGGCGATCGACAATGCAGCCGTGCGCGCCGCCCAGATTGCGCGGATCGAAGACACGAAACGCCGCCGCGATGGCGTTACAGTACAAGCGGCCCTCAAGGTGCTTGAGGAGGTCGCAAGCAGCGGCAAGGGGAACCTGCTTGCGGCAGCCATCGAAGCGGCGCGCGCGCGGGCAACTGTTGGCGAGATTTCGGATGCCATGCGTCGGGCCTTCGGGGACCACGCAGCAGAGCCCGAGGTCATCAGGGACGTCTATGGTCAAGCCTACCGCAACGAGCCGGAGCTCGCAGTCCTGAAGGACCGCATGGTCGAAGTCGGCAAGGTCCTCGGTCAGAGGCCGAGAATCATGGTTGCCAAGCTTGGCCAGGACGGTCATGACCGCGGCGCCAAGGTGATCGCCTCGGCGTTTGGCGACATTGGCTTTGATGTGTTGGCGGGCCCCCTCTTTCAGACGCCAAAGGAAGCCGCCGACCTCGCGGTGGCCAGCAAGGTACATGTGGTTGGCATGTCGTCGCTGGCGGCTGGCCACAAGACACTGGCACCGCAACTGGTTGACGAACTCAAGGCACAGGGCGCCGGCGATGTCATCGTCGTGGTGGGAGGGGTCGTTCCGCGACAGGATTACCAGTACCTGATGGACCACGGGGTTGCGGCAGTCTTCGGCCCGGGCACGAATGTTCTCGATGCCGCAAATTCCGTGCTCGATCTGCTCGAGGGCAAACGGCGAAACCGCTAGATCCAGGCAGCGCGACGACGGCGTTTTTCGCCGTTGCCGGGCGTTCACACAAGCGCGCGGGCCATCCTTCGGCGTTTGCGCGCGGAGAGAACGGGCGTTCATGCCCGATTGAAGGCGATTGAAGCTGGGAAATGGGTGGTTATGAAAATTAATTTCATGCTTGCAACTTTTCGCGGGATTCGTGTTGACGAGTTCGAAATTTTGTCCCAACTTGACGAAAATAAATTACGTGAATGGGAACGAGAAGAGCATGAAAGTGGGAATTATCGGGCTAGGTTTCAGGCTCGGCTATCTTGGCTACGTCTTCAAGTCCGTTGATGAAAGCTTCGAGATCGTGGGTTACGTCGACCCCGATCCGGCAGGTCTTCCGGGTCTTGTCGAAAAAGGCATCTCTGCCGGCACGGCCTATGCTTCTCCTGAGGAGCTGATCGCCAGGGAAAAGCTCGATCTCCTGATGATCGGTTCGCCGAACCACATGCATCTCGATCATATCAGGCTGGGTCTTGAAAGTGGCCTGAAGGTCTTCTGCGAAAAGCCGATCGTCACGACGATCGCCGAGAGCATTGAGCTCGCCCGTCTGATGGCGAAGTTCGGTCATGAGCGACTGATGGTTGGTCTCGTCCTTCGCTATTCGCCCCTCTACAAGGACCTTCGCGCCATTCAGGCTGCAGGCAAGCTTGGACAGATCGTCTCGATCGAGGCCTCGGAGCATATCGAGCCCTACCACGGCGCTTTCTTCATGCGCGATTGGCGTCGCTACGAGCGTTATTCGGGCAGCTTCATGCTGGAAAAGTGCTGCCACGATCTTGATCTCTACAACGGCGTCGTCGGCGCTCGTCCGGAGCGCGTTGCAAGCTTCGGCGGCCGCAAGAGCTTCATTCCGGCCAACGATCCCGCACGCGAAGGCATCAACGACCTTGAGCTTTTTCACCGCAAGCCGAGCGGCTGGATGGGGTCCGACAAGGTTTTCGACAGCGACGGCGACATCATCGACTATCAGGTGGCGATCGTCGAATATGCCAATGGCGTCGGCATGAATTTCCATACCAACCTCAACGTTCCCGACCAGTTCCGCCGTTTTGCCATCATGGGATCGCGCGGCATGGCGGAGGGCGATTTCGTCCGCGGCTATCTCGACGTCCATGAGCAGTTGACGGGCAAGAAGGTGATTGAGAACAAGTACGTGGCGACCGAGCTTTCGCAGCATTACGGTGCCGACGAGCAGATGGCAGCGGATTTGCTCGACAGCGTGCGTACCGGTACCGAACTTCCTGTTTCGACACTCAATGCCCTTGAGGCCGGCATCCTTGCCCTATCGATGGACGAGGCAAGGATGAAAAAGGCGGTGATCGATCTGCGCCCGATTTGGGACAGGTTCGACGAAGCCCTGCACGCAAGAGCGGCTTGAGGAGGGCGGCAAGATGAGCGTCCAACGCAACGCAGTCATCTTTGCCTGGATACTTCTCCTTCCGGCAGTCCTCTATGTCGCGGTGATCGTCGCCTATCCGCTGGTCGACACATTCATCCTCTCCTTCACCGATGCGTCGCTGAAGAAGACGACGAACTGGGTCGGCTGGGTGAACTATAGCAAGATCTTCAATGCTACCTTCGCCGAAGTCATCATTCGCACCTTCATCTGGACGTTCTTTTCCGTCTCCATCAAGATGATCATCGGTGTGTTCGGCGCAACGATGCTGAATTCTGCGGTTCCCGGCAGGGCGCTCTTCCGCGTCCTGACCATGCCGCCATGGATTGTCCCAATGGCGATCGGCATCTTCATGTGGGGCTGGATGTACAACGGCCAGTTCGGGATGATTTCCGGCATGCTGCAGCGCTTCGGGCTGGTGGACGCGCCGGTCGCATTTCTCGCGCAGGGGTCCACGGCGTTCTGGGCGACGATCATCACCGATGTCTGGATCGGCGTTCCGCTGGTCACGCTTTATATGCTCGCGGCCATGCAGGCGATTCCGCAGGATCTCTATGAGGCCGCCTGGACCGACGGGGCCGGCCGTTTCTATCGCTTCCGGCGCATTACCCTGCCACTGATCGTCCCGTCGATGATCACCATGTCGATGCTGTCGCTGATCGCTACGTTCAACTCATTCGACATCATCTGGATCCTGACGCGTGGCGGCCCGAGCGGCGAAACGACGACGATGATCATCGACACCTATAAAACCGCGATCGGCTCGAACAAATACGGGGAAGGCGCCGCGCGCGCCGTGCTGATCTGCATCTTCCTGTCGATTTTCTGCGTCTGCTACTTCCGCGTGACCAGCCGCCTTACTTCCGGAGACAAGCGATGAAACAGCCGCATCTGCTGATCCATCGGTACAAATGGTATGAGATCATCGGCATCTATGCCGGCATCCTGGTGTTCCTTACCTTCGTGCTTGCGCCCTTCGTCGAGGGCTTCCTGGTATCGCTGAAGCCGCTCAGCCAGCTCTTTTCATCGCCTTACCGGTTCATCCCCGAGAACGGTTCGTTCGAGGCCTATCGGACCATGTGGGTAAGCGTGCCGGGCTTTGCGCGCTACATCTTCAATTCCTTCTTTATCTCGACCATCGTCACCGCTGTTGTCCTGGTGCTCGTCATCCCTGCCTCCTATGCGTTCGCGCGGTTTGAATTCAAAGGCGCCGGGCTGCTGCTCGGCGCGTTCCTGGCCGTCAACATGTTTTCGGGCGCGGTGCTGCTCATCCCGCTCTTCCGGCTGATGCGAACGCTCGGCCTGCTGAATACCTATTTCGCCATCATGGTTCCCGGCGTTGCCTTCCTGATCCCTTCGGCGATCTGGCTGCTCAGAACCTACATGATGCGCATTCCGCGGGAGCTGGACGAAGCCGCATTCGTCGACGGCGCCAGCCATTTCTATACCCTGCGCCGGGTAATCCTGCCAATCGCCATGCCGGGCATCATGGTAGTTGCGATCACCACCTTCATCGGCTCCTATGCCCAGCAGTTCATCTTCGCGCTCACCTTCAATTCCAAAACCGAATTTGCGCCCTTGCCGGTCGGACTCTTCGCCTATTTCGGCCGCCAGGAAGTCGTGTGGAATGAACTGATGGCTGCAAGTTTCGTCGGCATTGCGCCGGCCATGATCGTGATTTTCTTCCTTCAACGGTATCTCGTCAGCGGTCTGACCGCGGGCGCGGTGAAACAGTAAGTCAACCACCAGAGAAAAAACGGGAGCTAACAACGTGACAATTCAATTCAAGACCGGGCTGATGGCCCTTGCCCTGCTCGGCTCTACCGCGCTCGGCGCAATGACCGCGCACGCCGCTGACAAGGAGATCAGCTGGATCTATTGCGGCGACAAGATCGATCCGATCCACGAGAAATACATCAAGGAATGGGAAGGCAAGAACCCAGGCTGGAAGGTCACGCCTGAGGTCGTCGGCTGGGAACAGTGCCAGGACAAGGCCACGACGCTGGCTGCTGCCGGCACTCCGGTCGGCATGGCCTATGTCGGTTCGCGTACGCTGAAGGAATTCGCCCAGAACGATCTGATCGTTCCGGTGCCTATGACCGACGACGAGAAGAAGAGCTACTACCCAAACATCGTCGACACCGTCACCTTCGACAACAACCAGTGGGGCGTGCCGGTCGCCTTCTCGACCAAGGCACTCTACTGGAACAAGGACATCTTCAAGCAGGCCGGCCTCGACCCGGAGAACCCGCCGAAGACTTGGGCTGAGGAAATTGCCGCCGCCAAGCAGATCAAGGAAAAGACCGGCATTGCAGGCTACGGCCTCCCGGCCAAGACCTTCGACAACACCATGCATCAGTTCATGCATTGGGTTTACACCAACAACGGCAAGGTGATCGACGGTGATAAGATCGTCATGGACAGCCCGGAAGTCCTGGCCGCCCTGCAGGCCTACAAGGACATCACGCCCTACTCCGTCGAAGGCGCAACCGCCTACGAGCAGAACGAAATCCGCGCCATCTTCCTCGATGGCAAGGTCGGCATGATCCAGGCAGGTTCGGGTGCTGCTGCCCGCCTGAAGGACACCAAGATCAACTGGGGCGTCGCACCGCTGCCGCTCGGCCCGTCGGCCAAGGGTGAAGGCACGCTGCTCATCACCGACAGCCTGGCGGTCTTCAAGGGTACGGGTGTGGAAGACAAGGCGATCGAATTCGCCAAGTTCATCACCTCGCCGGGCCCGCAAGGCGAATACGAACTTCAGGGCGGTGCCGGCCTGACGCCGCTGCGTCCGTCACCGAAGGTCGATGAGTTCGTCAAGGCTGATCCGTCGTGGAAGCCGTTCATCGACGGTATCACTTTCGGCGGTCCCGAGCCGCTCTTCACCGACTACAAGGGCTTCCAGAATTCGATGATCGAAATGGTACAGTCTGTCGTGACGGGCAAGGCCGAGCCGGCCGATGCTCTCAAGAAGGCTGCTGGCGAGATCGAAGCGTTCAAGTAAGCCTTTGTCGGGATCGCGGAGGCAACAACCGCGATCCCTCACCGACAGGATGCATGCCGCGCAGGCGGCGACCGGAGACAGGTTTTGGGACAGCTTCTTCTCAACAAAGTTCAGAAGTTTTATGGCGACTTCGAGGTTCTCAAGGGCGTTCAGCTTGAGGTGAAGAACGGCGAGTTCGTTGTCTTCGTTGGCCCGTCTGGCTGCGGCAAGTCGACATTACTGCGAATGATCGCGGGTCTTGATGCCACGACAGCGGGCGACATCGTCATCGACGGTTTGAGGGTCAATGACCTGCCACCCGTCAAGCGCGGTATCGCCATGGTGTTCCAGTCCTACGCGCTCTACCCCCACATGAGCGTTTTCGAAAACATTGCTTTCCCACTGCGCGTGGAAAAAATGGAAGAGCAGAAGCTCAAGGCCAAGGTCGAGCATGCAGCGCGCATTCTCCACCTCGACCAGCGCCTGCAGCAGAAGCCTGGCATGCTTTCGGGCGGCCAGCGTCAGCGCGTTGCAATCGGCCGCGCGATCGTGCGCGAACCGAAGATATTCCTGTTTGACGAACCACTCTCCAACCTCGACGCTGCCTTGCGCGCCGACATGCGCATCGAGCTTGCCAAACTGCACCGCCAGCTGAAGGCGACGATGATTTATGTCACGCACGACCAGATCGAGGCGATGACCATGGCGGACCGGATTGTGGTTTTGAATGCCGGCGAGATCGCCCAGACCGGCGCCCCGCTGGAGCTCTACCACAAGCCTGCCAACATCTTTGTTGCCGCCTTCATCGGCAATCCCAAGATGAACTTCTTGCCCGTCACCTGCACAGGTATCAGCGATGCCGGCATCGAAATCGACTACAAAGGACAGAAGGCGGTGATCCCTGTCACGCCAAGAGGCGGCGCTATTGGCAAACAGCTGACCTTGGGCGTGCGTCCGGAGCATATCCAGATCGGGTCTGGCGACATCGCCTTCACCGTTACGCCGTCTGTCATCGAGCGCCTTGGCGCCCAGACGGTCGCCTATGCGTCGCTCGACGGCGAAAGCGAGAATTTCTGCGCGACGCTGCATGGGCGCGCCGCGGTTCACCCGGATCAGCCACTTTCCACCGGGATCAACGTTGCCGACTGCCATCTGTTCGACGAGGTGGGCATCTCGTTCGAGCGCCATGTGGAGCTGACGAGTATCGACATGAACCTCCTCAACCCCACGGCTGCGTGACCACCAGCCCCGTGCGGGCGCTCCACCTCAATAAAGGGGATAGAAGAGCCTGTTGGCCGGATAGGAATAAGCCCCCCGGTCCACGATCCCGAATCGGTACATGCAGCTTCTCAGCGCTGTAACGTGCCAGGCATTTGTCGGATAGGGTGAACCGCGATAGTTGGCTTCGGGCAAGCAATAGCGATAGACCTTGTCAAACTGCGAAAGCCGCACGGGATCGGAATCCATCCGTACGCCGTGAAAGTTCTGCCATTGCCAGGGCGGCTCGGCCGCCGATATTGCCAACAGACTTGCTGCCATTCCCAATGCAACCGAAACTTTCATCGACGTGACCTCCCGCGTGCCTAACGCCCACACAAAAGAAGATGCTTTTCAATCGCGTAAGGTCAAGTGTCCTACACCAAAGGAAGGCGCGGGGTCCGACATCACAGGTCATGTTGCGGGGGGCTTGTCAATTTCAGCCAACCGAAAGCGTGCCTCGACCGAGGTTGGGCATTCGTCAGGATACCGAGCTCTTTTTGGCACCTGACCACTAACAATTGGCGTCAGCGAGCAAGTCGCTGCGTGCAAGGCATCCCACTTATCCCTTGGCCGCAGTCTGCCGATTTCGACCACGATTGTCGCCGCCTTCTGATGAAGGGAGGATCGAGATGTAGAGCTCGTGTCAGTTCCAATTACAACGACGTAGCTCTTCAAAATCCGAACACGTGGTGCCGAGTACGGCAAGGTCGGCGGGCCAAGGCGTCTAGTCAACGAACGGAGATCACATGAAAAGCCTTTACAGCCATGTCGGAAAGATAGATCTCGAATACGCGGCCGGAGCCAAGGGCATGGTGGAGCGCGACGTTAACGACGGTTTGCGACCCTCGCCAAGAACGGCGAGCAATATGTCGGATGCCGAGATCGTCTGTCGAAAGATTTATGAAGAAACCCGCTCCTGTTACGACAAACTCAAGCCGGCTCTCGGATCGGCAGCGTTGGGCTTCCGAATTCTCTATGGTCCGCCGATGGTGCGTGCGCCGTACATGTTCCTGGGTTTTCAGCCCGGCGGGCGGCAAAACGAAAGCGATGAAGGTCAGCATGACGGGTGGCCCGATCTATCATGGCACGCAAACGCGTCGTCACCCTTGGCGAACCATCTTCGAGCCGTATTCGGGATCGAAACGGTGGAGCATACCGGGCTTAACATGGTCTTTTTCCGCGCTCCCAATATGAAAGCATGGGATTCTATCCCGTCGGCGCTAAGGCGCGAACTGGAGCAATTTAGTCTCGAACGAGTGCAGAGGATTGTTGAAGTATTGGAGCCCCAGCACTTGGTCGTGATTGGCCTGCGAACCTTCAAGCAGCTAACAAACACAAACGGCGAAACCGCCTTGCTAGGCCAGCGCTGCAATCGCCTTGTTGTGAAGGGAGAATTCGGGGGTATCCCCACATCGGGTATCGTCCACCTGAGCGGTGCGCGCGTTAGTCGGCAAGACCGCGAAAAGCTCAAAGAACATTTCAATCCAACGATTTCAAGCTGAGCCCGCGAGAGGTACGTGCGGCCTGGGTATTCGCGTCAGGATGTGGCAAGGGATAGAACGTATGACTGACTGGTTCGAAAAGCTCACGGGATTCAGGGAGACCGGCTACGAAGAAACCCGTGCACGGCTCAAGATCGTTGACGGGAGACTGCACTCCCGGGTCAATAGCGCGAGTTATGCGACTGGCGACCTTGAACTGATTTCCCTTGAGGAGCTCCGCGAGAAGGCAAAATCTGGGGGCGGTTTGCCGGGTCGGATCCGAACGAATGTGGTGACCGGTGACATACGGAGCATGCACCGGTCCTTCGAAAATGCCGGCGCATTGTTCCAAGTGGCATCACAGTTCAATCTCCTCGAGATGGCGTCGCCAGAAGTGACCCCGGAACAGGGCATTACCCGATATCAAAGCGACCATACTCAAGGGCCAGCTTGCGCCATTGCGGCGGGCTCAGCGACCATTTACCGAAACTATTTCGTTCCTATCGAGGGTTGCGAGGGCCAGACCGCCACGAGGCAGCTCGACGGGCTCGCAGACCTTGGCGCAGCATTGAGCAATAGGACTAAACTGCCTGTCAGCGATCTTTGGAAGATGAAAAACGGTTACGCGCTGTGCAACAAGGCGGGGCTTGCTGCAATCACGCGGCATCTTAAATCGCTTGCTCCGGACGAGATCGACATTCTGCGTGGGAAGCTTCGCATTGGGTTACACAGAGATGTGGAAGCCACCGAAGTGGAGGGGCCGAAACGGCCGCAAGTCTCACAGGCGCTCTGTTCGGCGCTCCCCGTTGCCTATAGTCGCGTAGCCCCGCCTTTTTGGGAGTTGTTCGGATCGCTAGTCCTGGAGGCTGCATATGAGGCCACCATGTGGGCTGCGGTTTTGAACGCGCAACGCGGCGTTTCGAACGTCGTTTTCCTGACGCTTCTCGGCGGCGGCGCCTTCGGCAATCCCAGCAGTTGGATCCAGGCCGCCATACGCCGAGCCCTTTATTTGATGAAGACGTTCGACCTAGATGTGAAGCTTGTAATCTACGGGACACCCTCGAAGGAGATGCAGGCTATCTCTCAAGAGTTCTGCCGACCGTGATTTTGGCGTGCAATCGGCAAACTCGCCGTCGAAAAAGCCATGCTATTTGCCATGCCTTGGATGTAACCCATGCGCTCTGCAAGCCGCCTCCTCGCCCCGGCCCTAGCCCTCATACATCTTTATCTTTCATAGAGCTTTTTGGCAGCAGGATACCGCCGGACGCTGGCGCCGTTGCGCCGAGGATCTGACACGCAAAGGCGCAAAGCGATTAATTCAGCTTTCGCCGTCGGATTGAAGGTCGCGCGCTCAGTTGTCAGCGCGCACCAAAGAGGTTGCCAGCGCGCAACCTCCACACGACCGAGGCTGATTGGGAAAGCACCCAAGGGCTCTACCAGACAAGACCGCGCGCAGCCACGTTTTCGACGCGCGTCACCACGCCGTCACGATGAAACACCATCGTGTCGAAGAGATTGGAAACAACGCAGGTATGGTTCGGAATGATGCGGATCTTCTCGCCGATCTCAGGACGCTTGTCGCCGCATTTTGAAAGGTCGATGACGCCATGCTCCTCGGAGAGACCAGCAATCACCGCCTCGGGATAGCCGACGACTGTTCCGAAGTCGGAGAAGCCGAGCAGATCGGACGTCAGGGCCTTCGATCCGGCGTCAATGACGGCGCGATCTGCGGTCGGGCGCGACACGACGGTTGCCAGTACATGCATGGCGCAGTCGGCCTCGCTGCAGTGGCCGGCACGGACCATGGAGCGATCGTTGTAGATATAGGTGCCAGCGCGGTGCTCGGTCGCAGCGCTCACGAGATGCGCCTCAAACAGGCTTGGCGTGCCGCCGTTGCTGACAATTGGACAGGCAATGCCGTCAGCGTTCAAGAGCAGCAGTGCTTTGCCGAGGAACGCTTGCACAGCCTCGGCGGAAGCGGGCTTCGGGTAGTTGAGGAGGCCGCCGAAGGAAAGCCCCGGCGCGTCGTGAATGCGCTTGGCAAGGTTCGTCGCTTCTTCGGGCGTCTGGACACCGCAGCGCCCGCCACCAGTGTCGCATTCGACAAGAACGGTCAGCGGCTTGCGAGATTGAAAGGTAGAGGACAGGCCGTCGACCGTCACGGCGCTATCGGCAACGACCTTCAGAGCCGAGATCCTGTCGTTGAGCGCGACAAGGCGCTCGAGCTTTTGCGCGCCAAGGATATTGAAGGTGATCAGGATGTCTTCGAAGCCGGCCGCGGCGAACACTTCCGCCTCGCTGATCTTCTGACAATTGATGCCCTTGGCACCTGCCGCGATCTGCTCGGTGGCAAGCGCGGGGATCTTGTGCGTCTTGATGTGCGGACGGAAGTTCAGGCCGTGCCTGTCCATGTAGGCCTGTGTGCGGGCAATATTTGCCGCCAGTCGCTCCTCATCGATGATCGGCCGCGGCGTTGAAAGGTCGGCGACCCTGTCGCCCGGCTTGGCGACGACGGCAAACGAATTTTGCTGCATGTGACGGCTCTCCGCGCTAGCGGCCGTGGGGATCTTCGACCATCGGCCAGATGTTCTTCGGCGCCCGACGATAGGGTGTCTTGGCCGGATTGTTGGGATAAGGCGTTCCGGCAGAGCAGTAAATGATCTCCGCAGCGATTTTGGAGAAGGATGCGTAGAAATGATTGGTCGATTTGATCACCAGGATCTTCCTGGACATCGGATCGATGCCCATGACCGAGAAAAGGCTTGGGTCGAAGCTCTGGGCGCGGGTCGAATTCAGAATGATATCGATGCCGTCGAGTACGATGTGCGCTGCATCGCCGAATGGCGCAAAGCTCTCGCCGAAACGCATCTCAGCATTCGTGACGAGCTTCACGACCTTGACGACGCCATCGACCGGGTTGCCGGTGCCGGGTGCGGACTTGGCACCAAAGCGCAGGGGAATTTCGGCCCCCTCTCCCGCCGCCATGCAGATCTGCACCGCCATCGGGTCCCAGATCGTGCCGATCGCAACATCTCTCACATCCCTTGCGAGGAGTTCCTGCAACAGGACGGTGGCATCGCCGGCAGTGCCGCCGCCCGGATTGTCCCAGACGTCGGCGACGACGACCGGCCAGGACGTTGCTGCCACTGCCTGCGTTACGGCCTCAATCTCGTCGATCTGCGGCATGATGAAGGTACCACGCTTCGAAAACAGCTCGAGGCCGAGTTCACGCGCCAGGGCTTCACCCTTCTCCGGTTTGTCGTCGGTGACGACAAGCAGCTTCGTACCCATTTCCGGCACGTCGCCTGCCATGAAGCCGTGAATGACCGAGATCGAGAGGATATCAGCGTCCTCCTTCTCAAGCCGCATGATCTTGTCGACAAAGGAGCGCATTGGATCGCGCGAGGTGGGAAAGACATCGATCATCCGGCAGTCGAAGACGGACATGACGGGTTTTGATCGACCCTCCAGCGTTTGGCTGGCAATGCGCCATAAATCCTCCGCGCGATCGACGAAATCGGTGTGCGGGAACTCCTTGAAGTAGACAAAGAAGTCGGCGGCCTGCAGCCTTTTGGCTGTAAGATGACTGTGCGGATCGAGTTCGGCGCAGACAAGGACATCAGGCCCGACAATCGCGCGTACACGCGCCAATATGTCGCCCTCAGTATCCTCGTAGCCGGCTGCGACCATGGCGCCGTGCAGGCCGAGGATAACGGCGTCGACCGGCATCGCGGCCTCAAGCTGGGTCAGCACCTCATCGCGAAGCCCCTCATAGGTCGAGCGGTTTACCAGCCCGGCCGGGTCAGCCCACGCCGCCGTACCCTCGATCAGCTCCCATCCCTTCTCGGCGCAAACACGCCGCCCTACGGTGATTGGCGCCGTGCAGAGGGTCGGGGTTTCCGGGTGCTGCCCTGGAGGCGCATAAAGGGACGCCTCGAACGCCCGCCGATCGACGCAGATCGGGGAAAACGTATTGGTCTCGGTTGCGAGCGCCGCCGTAAAAATGCGCAAGGGTTTGCCTTTGTGTTGATCAGCCCATCGGGTTCGGCAGGTAGCCGGTGAAGCCGCATATCTTCCAGCGGCCTTCATGCAGGCGGCAATAATAGAGCGTCTGCCACTGCATCACATCACGCGTACCATCGGCCTTGGTAAGGCCGCCATCGAACTTCTTGCGCACCAGCGCCATTTCACCTTCGATCTCGATGTCCTCAAGCGTGGTGGTCGTGAAGATGGCGCTACGGGTGTCCTCAGAGAAGGATTGTGTTGCAAAGTCTCGTGCCTGACGCAGCCACTCGTCACGGTAGGCCGACAAAGTCGGAAACGCCAGGCGCCACTTGTCGGGGCTGACTTGCTTGCGTCCGTCGATGCCGAGGAAGCCTTCCTCGACGAAATCATGCTCGACCATCGACCAGTCGGCAGCCAGGAATGCGTCGATATCGCGCGCTACCAGCATCTCCCAGATCGAGTGGCGGGCAGCGTCCGAAGCAGGAAACGGATTTTTGAAAGGATCGCGCATTATCTCCCCCCGCATTGAAATTCTTTTCATGAATGCTGTTTTTCGCTGGTCAAATTCCGCTTTCTATGGTGACTTGTCAACTTAATACGAAAATAATTTGCAAGGATCGACCAATGTCCATCAAGCGTTATGGCACGGTTCAAAAAGGTGCCGGCGGCAAGCCCCTCCCCTTTGCCCGCGCCGTCGAAGCAGACGGATGGCTCTATGTTTCCGGCCAGGTTGCCATGGACAATGGCGAGATCATTGATGGAAACATCGTCGCGCAGACGCACAAGACGATCGAGAACGTGATCGCGATTCTCAACGAAGCCGGCTACGGCGTCGAGCATGTGGTGCGGTGCGGCGTCTGGCTCGACGACCCTCGCGACTTTTGGACCTTCAACGCCATCTATCAGCAATATTTCGGCGACCACCCGCCGGCGCGCGCCTGCGTCCAGTCATCGATGATGGTCGACTGCAAGGTTGAAATCGACTGCGTAGCGTATAAGCCGAAGGATCAATAGCGCAAACGACGGGAGAGCTCGGTTGGACATTTTCTCTACATTGCAGGAAGAGAAGCCCCGGCTTTCGCCCTCGGAAAACCGTATCGCGGATATCCTTCTCAATGACTTCGAGTTCGCGGTGAACGCCTCGATCATCGAGCTTGCCGAAAAGGCTGACGTATCGCCGCCGACGGTCACGCGTTTCTGCCGGCGGCTTGGCTGCGAGAGCTTCTCCGATTTCAAGGTCCAGCTTGCCCGAACAGCCTATGTCGGGATGCGGTACCTGAAACCTGAGCCGAAAAGCACCAATCCGGGCGATGTCGCGCAAGATATCATAACAAAGGCCCAGAACGCTCTCTTCCTGCTTCATCGTTCACTTGATCTTGCTGCCATCGAGCTTGCCGCCGGGCGGCTTGCACGCGCCGACATGATTTATGCCTTCGGCTCTGGTGGCAATTCATCAATGATTGCCAGTGAATTGCAAAACCGCCTGTTTCGCTTCGGCCTGCATGTCACCGCAAGCTCCGATCACGGCATGCAATTGATGATGGCCGCCGCCGCCAAGCAGACCGACGTGCTGATCGGCTCGTCCTTCACCGGGCGCAACACCGAGCTCGTGCGTGCCTTCGCTCTTGCGCGCGAGTCGAAGGTGACGACGATCGCGCTCACCCAGAGCAATAGCCCGGTCGCGCAAGCAGCCGAAATCGTCGTGCCGATCGATTTGCAAGAGGGCAACAATATCTTCCGGCCCACCTCCACGCGCATCGCCTATCTGGCGGCGGTCGATATTCTCGCCAGCCTCGTCGCCTATGCCATCCAGCCAAAGGCGGCAGTGGCGCTGCGCCGCATCAAGCAGCAGCTCGTTGCCCACCGCGATGGCGATGACCGGCAACTGCTCGGGGACTGACCATTCCATGCCAAAGAGGGGTAGAGAATGACAAAGACGGTAGCAATCGTGACCGGTGCTGCGGGTGACATAGGCCGTGCGATTGCCGAGCGGCTTGCCGAGGATCACGATACCATCCTGATGGTCGACATCGACTTTGCCGCCGCCGAGAGGGCCGCCCGCACGCTGGGCGCGGCCGAACGCTTCATCGCGTGTGGCTGTGATGTAACGAACGAGGCAAGTGTTGCCGAGATGGCGAAGCGTGCCGCGACGCTCGGTGCCGTCAGGACGCTGGTCAACAATGCCGGTGCTGCGCGCGCCGTCAGCCTGCACGATACCACGGCCGAGATCTGGCGGATGGACAATGCCCTCAATCTCGAGGCGGCGTTCCTCTGCTTCCGCGCCGTCGAGGGACAGCTCGAAGCGACGAAGGGCTCGTTGTCAACATTGCATCCGTCAACGGCATGAACGTCTTCGGCCATCCTGCCTACAGCGCAGCGAAAGCCGGACTGCTGCATCTGACCAAACTGATTGCGGTGGAATATGGAAAGCTCGGGATCCGTTCGAATTCGGTTGCGCCCGGCACCGTGCGTACGCAGGCCTGGGAGGCGCGTGCTGCCGCCAATCCTAATGTCTTTGAGGAAGCGCGCCGCTGGTACCCGCTACAGCGGGTTGTCGATCCCCGGGATGTCGCCAATGCCGTTGCATTTCTGGCTGGCCCGCAGGCCGCCGCCATCACCGGCGTCTGCCTGCCGGTGGACTGCGGCCTGACCGCCGGTCAGGCGGAACTTGCCCGTACCTTTTCGCAATCCGAGCACTACTGAAAGACATAGCAAGAGAGGAACAGATATGACTTTGGCGCCCTACCGCCTGGAAAGTTCGTGGCAGCCGGATGGTGGCCCGAACGGCCGCTTTACCTTTTCCCTTTTCAATCTTTCCGATGTTGCGCTTTCCGGCTTCACGCTGGTCTACACCTCGCTGACGCGTGTCATCGATGCCAAGGCCTGCGAAAATGCCACCTTTGTGCGCCGCAATGCCAATTTTCACGAGTTTGCACCGCCAACCGACTTCGTCCTCGAACCGGGCAAGAGCTGGACTTTCACCGTCAGTGGCCTGCATAGGCCCGCGCGCCACTGCACCGATGGCGCCAAGTCCGCCTATGTGACGCTGGCTGATGGCAAGCATGTCACGGTTGGAGTGTCCGATCTGCTGCTTGAAGGTCGCGTCAATGAACCGCCGCCGATGCTTCTCCCGGAAGGCAGGCTCACGCTTCCATTCTCGTTGCAGCCATGGCCAGCAGAAATCGACGCCAGGCCCGGCGATAGCTTTCCTGTCGTTCTCTATCCCGCAGAAGGATCCTCGGCTGACGACGTGCGCGCCGTCTCAACTGTCCTTTCGCTCTGCCGGCGCCTCTTTGAGAGCGACCACGCACCTTTCAATCTCGTGGCCTCGCCGCAGGGCCAGGCCCTGCAGTTTTCGGTTGATCCGACGATAGCTCCGGAAGGCTACAAGCTTGCCTTCTCGCCCGCGACGATCACGCTATCCTTTGCCGATGCTGCCGGACGTCAATACGGGCTGACTTCGCTTTCGCAACTCCTGCATGGCGCCCGCAGCCATCCACAGACGTTCCGCTTTCCCGTCTCCGGGACAATTTCTGACAAGCCGCGATACGGTTGGCGGGGGTGCCATCTCGACGTTTCGCGGCAGTTCTATCCGGTCGCTGATATCAAACGCCTGATCGACATCCTTGCCTGGTTGAAGGTCAACATCTTCCATTGGCATCTGACTGACGATGAGGCATGGCGGCTTGAGATCAAGGCCTATCCGGAACTGACGACGACGGGCGTCTTGCGGGGGCCGGATGAGCCGCTCCTGCCTCAACTCGGCAACAGTGCCGAACCGGTTGGCGGCTTTTATTCCCAGGAGGACGTTCGCGACATTGTCGCTCACGCTGCAAGCTTGAGCGTCGAGATCATCCCCGAAATCGATATTCCGGGCCACAGCACGGCCACCTTGACGGCGCTGCCCGATCTGTCCGACGGACAGGAGGCGCCGGACAGCTATCACTCCGTGCAGGGCTATCCGAACAACGCGCTCAATCCAGCCGTGCCCGGGACCTACGAATTCCTCGAGAACGTGCTCGACGAGATGGTCGAGCTGTTTCCCTCCTCCTATCTCCACATCGGTGGTGACGAGGTGGCGAACGGCTCGTGGCTTGCCTCCCCGCTTGCCAAGGCGCTGATGGAGAAGGAAGGGATTTCAGGAACGTTTGCGCTGCAGTCCTATTTCCTCAAGCGCGTGAAGGACATGCTGAGCGCGCGTGGTCGCAAGTTGGCCGGTTGGAACGAAGTGGCTCATGGCGGCGGTGTCGCCGCCGCAGACACGTTGCTGATGGCTTGGGAGAACCCGCAGGTCGGGATCGATCTCGCCAAGCAAGGCTACGAGGTCGTCATGACCCCTGGCCAGGCCTACTATCTCGACATGGTGCAGGCGGAGGCCTTTCAGGAGCCCGGCGCAAGCTGGGCCGGGACAGTGCCGCCGGCCCACACCTATGCCTACGAGGCAGAAGGTGAATTTCCGGAGGAACTGAAGGACAGGATGAAGGGCGTTCAGGCCTGTATCTGGTCGGAGCACTTTCTGTCGCGCGGCTATTTCAACCGGCTGGTCTTCCCACGGTTGCCGGCAATTGCCGAGGCGGCGTGGACGCCGCGGGCGATGAAGGACTGGCATCGTTTCGCCGCGATCGTTCCCCTTAGCCCAAAACTGTGAGGCCGGCGATGCGGATTGCGGTTGGCGGAATTCATACGGAATGCAGCACCTATTCGCCGGTGCTGATGGCGGTCGACGATTTTCGCGTCCTGCGCGCAGCCGATCTCCTTGCTTCCGACTATTTCAGTTTTCTCGATGCGGAAGGGGTTGAACATCTCCCGCTACTTCACGCACGCGCCGTGCCCGGCGGTCCGGTTTCGGCTGTTGCATATGAGGCGTTCAAGGCGGAGTTTCTTGATCGATTGAAGGCTGTCCTGCCGGTCGACGGGCTTTACCTTGCAATGCATGGCGCCATGAATGTCGAGGGCATGGAGGACGCCGAAGGCGACTGGATCGCGGCGGCCCGCTCCGTCGTCGGTCCGGACTGCGTGGTCGCTGCAAGCTATGATTTGCATGGCAATGTCGGTCACAAGATTGTCGACCAACTCGACATATTCGCGGCCTATCGCACTGCACCGCACATCGACGTCAGGGACACAATGATACGTGCCTGGTCGATGCTTGTGGACGCCTTGAGATCCGGCAGACGACCCGGTGTAGCCTGGGCTCCGGTGCCGGTGCTCTGGCCGGGCGAGCGAACCTCGACCGAGGACGAGCCTGCAAGAAGCCTTTACATGGCTCTGCCCGACATCGACCGGCGCGCCGGCATTCTCGATGCAAATCTGATGATCGGCTATGTCTGGGCGGACGAACCGCGGGCGAGCGCCTGCGCGGTTGTCACAGCGACCGACAGACAGGCGGCGGCACGGGCAGCTGAAGAGATCGCCGCATCCTATTGGAATGCGCGGGAAAACTTTGTTTTTGGGCCGGTGACCGGGCCGCTCGAACAGATGCTTGAATTGGCGGAGGAAGCCTCTACAGCGCCTGTGATCCTTGCGGATTCAGCCGACAATCCGACAGGGGGCGGTGTCGGGGATCGCGCTGATGTGCTCAAGGCTTTGCTGGAGCGGCGGTTTGACGGGGCGCTGCTTGCCGGCATTACGGATCGGCCGGCTGTCGAGGCGTGCTTTGCCGCCGGCAAGAGCGCAAGGATCGGGCTCGATATCGGTGCGACGCTTGACCCGTCGAGCTCGCCTGTCCACGTGGAAGCAGAGGTTGTCTTCCTCGATGATCCCGGCGCCTTTGACGAGCGTCAGGCGGTGGTGCGGACCGGAGGGATTACGGTCGTGCTTGCTGGCCGCCGACGGCCCTATCACAACATCGCCGATTTCACGCGCCTTGGGCTCGATCCAAAGTCAGTGCGCATGCTGGTGGTGAAGTCGGGCTACCTTTCTCCGGAACTTGCGCCGATCGCCAACCCAAACCTGATGGCGCTGACTGAGGGGGTGGTGAACCAGGACATCGAAGCTCTGGTGAGCAAACGACGCATCCGGCCGGTCTTTCCCTTTGACCGCGACTTTGCCTATACGCCGCAGGCACGCCTTTCGGCGCGGTGGAAAGACTGATTTTTTTCCTGGCAGGTTTCGGCCTCGCGTCGAACCTGTTAAGGCGTCTCGATCCGCATCGCCGGTTGATTTCCTTCCCTCGACCCATCATGACCCGTTTTCTGCCTGATGTATTCCGCAACCCGACAGTTCGGGTCAGCATGCTTGCGATCTTCGCCTTTGGCTTTGCCGGCGCGGCGACCTCGCCATATCAAGCGGTCATCGCGATTCGCGAGCTTGGCCTGAGCAATGGCCTCTACTCGGCGCTGATCTTTGCTGCAGCAGCCGTCAATGTCACCGTCAGCATCCTGCTCGGCAATCTTGCGGACAGACTTGGTGAGTTCCGCAGGCTGATGCTGTCGGTCGCCGTGTTCGGCATCTTCGGCTATGGCGCGGTCTACGTCTTTCCGGCACAGGCAACCTTTGTCCTCAGTGCGCTGTTGCTCCTGCCAATCTACAACGCGCTCAATTCCCTACTCTTTGCCAATGTGCGCGCCACCACCAACGGGATGCCACGCGGTGACGTGGCGACGGTAAACTCGGGCGTGAGAGCGATGATCTCACTCTCCTGGGTGCTGGTCCCAGGGCTTGTCGGTATACTCCTGTCGCGGTCAACAAGCATGCTGCCCGCCTATCTCTTCGCAAGCCTTGCCTGCCTGGTGTGCCTTTGCCTGATCGCCGCGTTCCTGCCACGCCAGAGCGGAACCGACAATGCAGCCACGCATCATCTTTCCTATCTTGCTGCACTCGCAGAAGTCATCTCACCTCGCGTCTTCGTCCGCGTGATCGCGGTGGCGCTAATCAGCAGCACCCTTCACGTGAACGGTGCCATCCTGCCACTGATCGTTACGGGCCCCGCACACGGGACGGTCGGCGATATCGGGATCCTGGTTGGCATCGTTGCCCTGCTCGAGGTGGTCTTCATCGTCGTCTGGGGCCGTGCCCAACGGATCATGAGCCACGTTACGGCGCTGGCGATCGGCACGATCATCTATGTCGTGTACCTTCTGTTGCTCGGCTTTGCCTCTGCGCCATGGCATGTTTACGCCTTGACCCTCATCAGTGGTGTCGGCGCGGCAGCACTCATCAGCATTCCGATCACCTACCTGCAGGATCTGATCGCCGAGCGGCCGGGCCTTGGCAGTGCGCTGATATCCGTCAACATCTTTGTCAGCGCGGGGCTGAGCGCCCTTCTCTTTGCGATCGGCACTGGCGTCAGCGGCTATTCCGGTACGGCAATCATCGGTGCTGCAGCAGGGCTTTGCGGGCTTTTCCTGCTGCTTTTCTTTGACGGGGACAAACGGCGCTGAGACCGGCATATCTCCAACCAGCCCCCTTCAACTGCAAATGCCCGCCGCGGAGCGCGGCGGGCATTTGCTCTCTTGGCTTGGGAGAATAAGCCTCAGATGTTGGCGAGCAACTCGTTGATGCGTTGTTCCATATCGGTGAGCGCTGCATCGATCTCCTTCTGACCGGTGATCGCAGCACTCATTTCCTGGCCGATAATGTCCTGGATCGCAAACTGGCGCTGGACGGTCGACGGCAGCGGGGTGCCGAGCGTGGCGATTGCCGAAATCGTGTCACGATGCGGCAGAGCCTTGAACTGATCGGAAGCCAGAACCGCCTTGACAGCTGGCAGGTGGCCGGTCCTCGACCAGTCGAAGTCGTTGTCGTGGAAGAACTTCAGGAACTTGCCGATGGCAGCTGTCTGCTCGTCGCTGCGATCCTTCTGCGACACTGCCCAGCTGTGGCCGTCGGCATATTGCGCCTTCTTGCCCGGGAAGAGCTGCGGATAGGGATAAACGGCATAGCCGCCGGCGTTCAGCGCGGTACCTGCCTTTTCGGAGGATGCCGTATAGTCGCCGATGACCCAGGTGCCGTTCAGGTGAACGCCGCCCTCGCCTGCGAGGAAGGCGTTGATGCCGGCCGCATAGTCGAGATCCTTGGTGGTATAACCGTTGTCGTAGATCGCCTTGTACATCTCGAGGACTTTCTTGGCCTCGGGCGTATTGATCTTCACCTGCTTCGGATCGGCAAAGAAGTTCGAATCCTGCTGGAACAGGTAGGTATAAAGATTGCGGGTATAAAGCGCGACTTCGTTCGCCAGGTTCTGGACAAAGTATGGCTTGCCGGTCTTTTCCTTGAACTGCTTGGCCTGAGCCATGAGTTCATCAACGCTGGTCGGCAACTTCGGCGTGCCGTCGGCATTGAGGAGATCGGCCTTTTTGAAAAGGTCCAAGTTGATGTGGTACAGCATGGTCCAGTTGTCGATCGGCAGACCGTAGATCTTGCCGTCCTTGGTCACGCCGTTCAAGCTGGCATCGGTGAAGTCGGAAGACGCAACGCCAACGGACTTCAGGACGTCGTCCAGCGGCATCAGCAGGCCCTTGGACTGATAGTCAGCCAGTACCGACTGGTGGATAGTAACGATATCCGGCGGGTCGCCGGCAGCGAACTGTGCCGTCAGCTGGTCATAACCCGGCCATTCGACGGTCGTCACCGTCACATGCACATCCGGATTGTCCGCGTTGAACTTGTTGATAAGCGAGGTGATGATACCGCATTCCCCGACAGCCTTGCTGACATCGGTATTGGTGCCGAAGTCGGCATCGCACGCGCCGAAGAAGCGCTGAACCGTCAGTTCGGTGGCGGCAAAGGCCGGGCTTGCGCCGGCAAGGGCAATCACCGAGGCCGCCGCAAGCATGTATTTTCTGAAAGTATGCGTCATTCCAACTCCTCCTCTTTGGGGTTCCCCACCCCTTGACGTGAGCCCCCTCCTCGGGAGCCGGTTGCACTTAAAACGTGGTCTCTGTCGCCAGCCCTAGCGCACGGCGGTGCCGGATACGGCCGTCACGATGTATTTCTGGAAGAACAGGTAAAGGATCAGGATCGGCGCGCTGGCGAAGACTGCCTGGGACATCAGGAAGCCGAGACCTTGAGACTGCGCGAAATTCATCTGGGTCGAGGCGATCCCGACGGTCAGCGTAAACATCTCCTTGCGGGTGCCTGAAATCAGCGGCCAGAGATAGTCATTCCAGGCGCTGAAGAAGGTGAAGATGCCAAGCGTTGCCTGCGCCGGAATGGTGAGCGGCAAGAGCACCTTCCAGAAGATCTTGAAGCGGCTGGCGTTGTCGAGCAGGGCCGCCTCGTCCAGCTCCTTGGGGATGGCGCGAAAATACTGCGTCATCAGGAAGACGCCGAAGGGTGCGGAAAGCCCCGGCAGGATCAGCCCCGGATAGGTGTTGTGGAGCTTCAGCCAGCCAAAGATCTGCTGGCGGGCAATCAGCACGGCCTGTTCCGGCACGGCAAGGCCGAGCAGCACGATGACGAAAAGCACGTTGCGGTAAGGAAAGTTCAGCCGCGCGAAGCCATAGCCGGCAAGCGAGGAAAGGACCAGCGTCGCGAGCGTCAGGCCGCCCGAAACGATGGTGCTGTTTAACACCCAGCGGAAAACCGAGGAGGTGCCGATGACATCGATATAGTTCTTGATCGTGTAGGGCGCGCGGAAGACGGAGTTCATGTCCAGCATGAGTTCCTTGTTGTCCTTCACGGAGAGCGCCACCACCCAGACCACCGGCGCCACCATGACGAGGGCCAGCGCGATCACCAGGCCGAGGATGATGCGGTCACCCAAGGTGCGGCCGACGATATTGCCCGAGACAGATCCGCTCATCCCTCTTCTCCCTTGCGCCGCGTGGCGATGTACTGCGCCATGGCGGCAATCAGGATCATCATGAACAGGACTTCGGAAGCGGCAGCACCGAGCCCGAGGTCCCACTTGGTGAAAGCGGCCTCGTAGATGTAGAGGACGACCGGCTTGGAGACGTTGTTGGGGCCACCGTTCGTCATCAGCCGCGCCTGGCCGAAGAGCTGGAACTGCAAGACGATCTGGATGATGACGACGAGCACGAAGGTGCGCTTGATCGAGGGCAGCGTGATGTACCAGAGCGTGCGCCAGCGGCTGGCATTGTCGAGAGCTGCCGCCTCGTAGATCTCGCCAGGCACCTGCTGCAGGGCCGAAAGGAAGAGCATCATCGGCAGGCCGATGCACCACCAGACGGTGGCGATCGCAATGCCGATCATGGCAATCCGCGGATCAGAGAGAAAAGCGGGCGCAGTCGCTCCGAACCAGCCGTAGATCGTCGCCAGCAAACCGAAATTGCCGATGAAGACGATACGCCAGATCAACGTCACGATCGTCACCGACAGGACCGAAGAGGAAAAATAGAAGGCGCGCAGCACGGCGGCGGTGCGGGTGCGGCGGTTCAGAGCCAGCGCCAGAAGCAGGCCGATGATCGCGAGCGCCGGTACCGTCAGGAAGACGAAATAGAAGGTGTTGCCGATCGCCTGCAGGAAGATGCGGTCGTTATAGAGGCGGATATAGTTGGTCAGGCCGACGAACTTGCCGACGCCAAAGGCGTCCGCCTTGTGCAGGCTCAGCCAGATGCCCCAGAAGAGCGGCACGACGAGAAGGGCCACGAAGACGAGGAGATAGGGCGCGACGAAGAGGGCATTGCGCCATTGCGGCGCATTGATGTTCTGGATGTTGCGCCGTTCGGCGGCCGCAGCCGTCGCCTCGGCACGATCGAGTGCGGCCTCAGCCATGACCGGCCTCCTCATTGTGCCAGGCGTGACCGGCATCATCGAAGAGATGCGTGCGCGTCCCGTCGAGCGTCAGCCCCACCTCGTCGCCGATTGCCACGCGGCTGTTGCCGATGTCCTCGGCAATGACGACGCTGCCATCCTTGAGGCGCGTATAAAGAAGGGTGCGATCACCAAGACGCTCGAGGACATCCACCTTGCCCGTCGTCGTCGCAGCAACGCCGTTGGCGAGCTTGACGGCCTCTGCACGAATGCCCAGAGAGTACTCGCCACCCTTGACCCCAGCTGCGCGGATGGCGGTCTTGAGTTGTGTGCCGTCGGGAAGCTTTGCGCGCAGGAAACCGTTTTCTTCCGACAGGGCGACGGTCAGGAAGTTCATGGTCGGAGAACCGACAAAAGTGGCGACGAAACGGCTGGCCGGACGCGAGTAGATCTCCATCGGCGTGCCGATCTGCTCGATCTTGCGATTGTTCATGACGACAATGCGGTCGGCGAGCGTCATTGCCTCGATCTGGTCATGCGTCACGAAGATCATCGTCGATCTCACGCGATTGCGCAGCTGGGCGAGTTCGACGCGGGTGCGAACGCGCAACGCCGCATCGAGGTTGGACAGCGGCTCGTCGAAGAGGAACGCCTTCGGTTCTTTGACGATGGCGCGGCCAATGGCGACGCGCTGGCGCTGGCCGCCGGACAGCTGGCCGGGCTTGCGCTCCAGGAGGTGGCCGATCTCGAGCATGCGGGCTGCTTCTGCAATTCGCTTCGAGATCACATCGCTCGATAGGTTGATGTTGCGCAGTCCGAAGGCCATGTTGTCGGCCACCGTCATATGCGGGTAAAGCGCATAGGACTGGAACACCATGGCGATGTCGCGCTGACCGGGCGGCAACGTGTCGATGCGCTCGCCATTGATGGAGATCGTGCCGTCATCCACGCTTTCTAGCCCCGCGATCATGCGCAACAGCGTCGATTTTCCGCAGCCCGACGGCCCCAGGAAGACCAGGAACTCGTTGGCCTTGATCGACAGTGACAATCCGTCGAGGACGGTCATCGAGCCGTAGCGCTTGGTGACATTCTGGATTTCGATATTCGCGGTCATCCGGCTGCTCCTGGATTGCAGTCAGAACCCGAAAAACCGATATGGACACATGGCAGGCATGCTGAGAGCGAGTATGCATCCGCTTTCATCGGCGAATGCCCCTCAGTCAGTGATAGTGCCAGAACAGAAGCTGTCGCTCCCATCTCTTCCTCCCAGTGGCACGTCAAAACCGGTGCGCTGACGTTAAATCATACAATTGCTTTGTCAACACATCGTTTGATATGTATCAGCAAAGCGGATTTATATTATGCCTGCAGGCGGATCATCCTGTAGGAGAGCGGCGCGATCCTGGCGCTGAGCTTGCCATCGGCAAAGCTGGTGCCCGTGACGGCCTTCGCCACGACGTTGTCGGGCTTGTCGGCGGTATTGGTGATGTTGAGATCCGCATGGGCCACGACCTGATCGTCGATGACCCGCAAGGCGCCGAATTCGAGGAGGCTCGCATCGAGATCGAGCGTCTCGGTTCCGTGGCGGTTGACGATGAAGAAGGTCACCGTCTTCTTGTCCGCATCATGGACCGCCGATATGTCCAGGTAGGGCACATCTCCAAGGTCGTCGACCTTGTAGCTCGGGCTGTCGACCATCAGTTTCAGCGCAGTTCCACGCCCGTAGACGGAAGCGAAATAGTAGGGATAGAAGATCGTCTGACGCCACGCCGGGCCGCCCGGGACCGTCATGATGGGTGCAATGACGTTGATGAGCTGCGCCAGGCAGGCAATTTTGACGACATCGGCGCGATTGATGAAGGTGTTGAGAATGCAGCCAACCTGGAGCACGTCCTCGAAGTTGTAGTCATCTTCCAGAAGGGCCGGCGCGTGCGGCCAGCCATTGGCGCCGGCAAGCGTTGCCTTGTCGCGCTCCTTGGAGTGGTACCAGACGTTCCACTCGTCGAAGGAGATATAGACGTTCTTTGCCGAGCGCTTCTTCGCCTTGACGTAATCGATGACGCCTGCGACCGTGCCGATGTAATTGTCCAGTTCGATGCTGCGGGCGAGATAGTTGGCCGTGTTCTTTGCGCGGTTTTCGAAGTACATGTGCAGCGAGATGTAGTCGACCTCATTGTAGGTGTGGTCGAGGACCGTTGCCTCCCACTCCGGATAGGTCGGCATGTGTGCGTTGGACGAGCCGCAGACGACGAGTTCGAGGGAGCTGTCAAAGGCGCGCATGGCCTTGGCGGTTTCATGTGCCAGACGGCCATATTCGTCCGCCGTCTTGTGGCCGATCTGCCAGGGTCCGTCCATTTCGTTGCCGAGGCACCAGAGCTTGACGTCCCAGGGCTCCTTTCTTCCGTTGGCAATGCGCTTGTCACTCCACTCGCTGCCGCCAGAATGATTGACATATTCGAGGAAGTTGCGCGCCTCGTCGAGACCACGCGAACCGAGGTTGACGGCCAGCATCATCTCCGTATTCGCCGAGACACACCAATCGGCGAATTCGTGGATGCCGACCTGGTTGCTTTCGGATGTATGCCAGGCAAGGTCGAGGCGAGTCGGACGGTCTTCCTTGGGGCCGATACCGTCTTCCCAATTGTAGGCCGAGACGAAATTGCCGCCGGGATAGCGTACGATCGGAACATTCAATTCCTTGACGAGATCGATGACGTCCCTGCGCATGCCGTTCTCGTCGGCGGTCGCATGATCCGGCTCGTAGATGCCCGTATAGACGGCCCGACCGAGATGCTCGATGAACGAGCCGTAAAGGCGCGGGTCGATGTCCGAGATCGTGTATTTGCTGTGCGCTGTAACCGCGGCCTTCATGAGATCCTCCACTGTATCGTCATTTGTGATTTGTATCACAATTTGAGATGAATAAAGCGGAAGCCTGGGGCGGGGTCAAGACCAAAATGCAGAAAATCGGACAGACTTACCGAGTCTTGAGACGCAGCAGAATGTCCTGGTCGTAATTGCCGAATCCGCGCCCGAAGATGTTGATGCCGCCAGGATGTTTGGCGTTGTCGCGCACACCGATGCGCAAGCGGATCGAATGGTGTTCGTCGAGCTTCAGGTCAGCGAGCGTGATCTCGGAAATGCGCAATCCATCGACAAAGGCGCCGTCGTCATTGATGCGGAAGTTCTTCAACTTGCCGTACTGCGATCCCTTCAGTTTCCACCAATCCGGGGTGAATACACCGCGTTTGTCGCCAAAATCACCCGGAGACGTCCAGGTTCCGATATCGACCCCGTTGACCGTCAGGGTTATGTCGGAGGGCCAGTCGGCGCTGGTACCGGGAACCTCGGAGCTTAGCTCCATCAGGAACTCGATTTCGCGGATGCTGGTATTCGTCAATCGCGCATTGTTGGGAAACTGATATTCAACATGCCCGCGTGTGAACCAGATGAGCCCCGCCTTCATGCGGTCGGGATCAAGGAAGGTATTGGGTACATCGAGCAACCCGATGATGCCGTCGGCCGAGCAAAGTCCGCAAGGCGCCGTCACCTCGAAGCTCGTATAGAGACCAAGCGGCATCGATACCTCGATCGCGTCTGGTTCAGTTTCCTTGATTTCATTCTTGAAGACCACCAGGATCTCGTCATAAACGCTGCGGCAGACCTTCTGATTGCCCTTGCGGGCCTTCTGGGTTTCCGTGTGGATAAGCCCCGCCTCTTCCAACACCTGGACGTTGGTCGACACGCTGGATTGCGGCAGATCAAGGATATCAGCTATTTCGTTGACGTTGAGCGCGCCCTTCTCGTGCAGAAGCTTCAACACCGCCACGCGAGCCGGCGATGCCAGTCCCTTGAGGATAGGCATACCCTCTTCGGGGTCGACGACAAGGAAGCTGCGGCTCATGGGGCTCCGATCGGCACAGGACAAGATTACGCAATTGGTTCTATATCAGAGATATTGATTTAATCAATCGGGCCGCCGACTTTATCTACCCGATAGCAAAAGTCCCGCGGCGATGCCGCGGGACCTCTTGGGGCCGTGACCGGGAGAGAGATGGTCAGGCGGCCTGAACCTTGCGGCCGGTGCGCGCCCATGCGGGCAACCAGTCACCGTGGGCTGCCAGCAGTTCGTCCACCATCGACCAGATCTGGTCGAGGTCGAGTTCGGCCGCTGTATGAGGGTCCATCATGGCGGCATGATAGATGTGCTCGCGATTTTCCGTCATCAGCGCCTGGACCGTCAGCTCCTGGACATTGATGTTGGTGCGCATGAGTGCCGTGAGCTGCGGCGGCAGGTTGCCGATGAACGTCGGCTGGATGCCGGATGCATCAACGAGGCACGGCACTTCGGCGGCGCAATTGGACGGCAGCGACGTGATGCAGCCATTGTTGCGGACGTTGCCGTAGATGACGGACGGCTCACCCGTCCATACCGAATTGATGATCGAGGACGCGTATTCCTTCGACTGCTTGACCTCGATCTTGTCGGCCGAACGGTAGGCCTCGGCCTGCCCCTTCCAGCGCTCGATCTGTTCGATGCAGCGCTTCGGATATTCGTCGAGCGGAATGCCGAACTTCTCGATCAGATCCTCGCGGCCCTCCTTGATGAAGTAAGGCGTATATTCGGCAAAATGCTCCGAGCTTTCAGTGACAAAGTAGCCGAGACGGGTCAGCATCTCGTAACGGACCTTGTTCGGGCAACGCGGGTTCCAGCCGGGCTTCGGCGCACGGCCTTCGCGATAGGCGCGCACGAGATCCGGATAGAGATCCTTGTAGGAGCCATCTGGCTGGCGATGTTCGAATTTCAGATAGAAGGCCATGTGATTGATGCCGGCCGAACGGTAACGGATATCCTCGTAGGGAATGTCGAGGTCGTGGGCCAGTTCCATTGCAGTGCCCTGCACGGAGTGGCAGAGACCGACCTGCCTGATCGTGGGATATTTTTCCGCGATCGCCCAGGTATTGATCGCCATCGGGTTGACATATTGCAGCATGATCGCCTCGGGGCAGACAGCGAGCATGTCCTCGCAGATCTTCCAGAGATGCGGCACTGTTCGCAGGCCCCGCATAATGCCGCCAACGCCAAGCGTATCGGCAATCGTCTGTCGCAGGCCGTATTTCTTCGGAACTTCGAAGTCGGTCACTGTGCAGGGCTCGTAGCCGCCGATCTGGAAGGCGACGACGACGAAGTCGGCGCCAGCCAGGGCCTTGCGCTGGTCTGAATAGGTCTCCGCCTTGGCCTTGACGCCAAGAGTCGAGATCAGCTTGTTGACAACGATGGCGCTTTCTTCAAGCCGCTGCGGGTTGATGTCCATCAAGGCGATGGTCGCACCCGACAGCGCCGGGCGCTGCAGCACGTCGCCGACGATGTTCTTCATGAAGACGGTGGAGCCAGCTCCGATGAACGTAATCTTTGGATTTCTTGCCATTATAACCTCCGGCATGTGCAATCAGGCGACTTCGAAAGCGGCTTTGACGAGCCGTTCCGTGTAGGCGGTCTTGGGATTGGTGAGAACTTCGTTGACGGGGCCCTCTTCCATGATCTTGCCATGCTGCATGACGATCACACGGTGGCAGAGGGCGCGCACGACCTTGAGATCGTGCGAGATGAAGAGGTAGCTGAGGCCGCGCTCGTCCTGCAGCTTGCGAAGCAGTTCGATGATCTGGGCCTGGACGGAAAGGTCGAGCGCCGAGGTCGGTTCATCGAGCAGGATGAACTCCGGCTCGAGCGCGATGGCGCGAGCGATCGCGATACGCTGGCGTTGACCGCCGGAAAATTCATGCGGGAAACGCGACAGGATATTGCCCGGCATGCCTGCCGCAATCAGCGCCTCGCGAACACGATCGAGCCGCTCTGCCCTGGTCGCGCCCAGTTGGTTGACGACCAACCCTTCCTCGATGATCTGGCCGATCGTCATGCGCGGGTTGAGCGAGGAGAAAGGATCCTGAAAGACGACCTGCATGCGTGAGCGAAGCGGCCGCATCTCGGCGCGGGATTTGCCATGGATCGGCAGCTTGTCGAAGAAGATCTCTCCGCCATCAGGGTCGTTCAGTCGCAGCAGCGCCTGTCCGAAGGTCGTCTTGCCGGAGCCGGACTCGCCGACGAGACCCAGCGTTTCGTGACGTCGTAGCGTCAGGTTCAGGCTGTCGACGGCGACCAGTTCCTTCAATTGCGGTTTGAAGAAACTGCCGTGGCGCATCATGAACGAGACCCTCACGTCGCGCGCCTCGAGGATAATGTCAGAGCCTTCGGGCAACGGATTGGCCTGCCCACGCGGCTCGGAGCCAAGAAGATGCCTGGTATAGGCGTGCTGCGGATTGGCAAAGAGGCGCTCCGTCGTGTTGTGCTCGCGCATTTCACCATGCTGCATGACGTAGACATAGTCGGAGAACTTCTGCACCACCGTGAGGTCGTGAGTGATGAGGATCACCGCCATTCGCAGTTCCGTCTGGAGGCTGCGAATGAGATTGAGGATCTGGGCCTGCACGGTGACGTCAAGCGCCGTCGTCGGTTCGTCTGCAATCAGCACATCAGGATCGTTGGCAAGAGCCATGGCGATCATCACACGCTGGCGCTGCCCGCCCGACAGCTGGTGCGGATACTGCTTCAGCCGCGCTTCCGGATCGGGGATCTGTACATGGTTCAAGAGCTCCAGGGCCCGTGCCTCGGCTTGTTTGCGGCTGATCTTGCGGTGGACACGGATCGCTTCGATGATCTGGCTGCCAATCGTGTAGATCGGGTTCAGTGAACTCATCGGCTCCTGGAAGATCATCGAGATCCGGTCGCCCCGCAGCTTGCGACGCTGACGCTCCGAAAATGTCAGGATGTTGTTGCCGTCATAGTGGACGCTCGACTTGTCCGAGACGGTTGCACGCTTGGACAAAAGGCCCATGACCGTGCGGGCAGTCACGGACTTGCCGGATCCCGATTCGCCGACAATGGCGATCGTTTCGCCACGGTAGAGCTGAAAGGATATATCCTTTACCGCGTCGACGATGCCGTGCTCGACCTTGAACTTGACGCCGATATTGCGGGCGTCGATGACGGGTTTTTCCTGATGCGCCTCGTGGTCGTGGCGCACCGGCGGAGCGAAGGAATTGACGAGTGAGAGAGCCATCTTCATCACCTCAATAAGGATCGACCGCGTCGCGCAGACCGTCGCCCAGTGCATTGAAGGCGAAGACGGTGACCAGCACGAAGCCGACAGGCGCCAGGATCCAGGGGTAGGTCCCGATCACGGAGTAATTTGCGGTATCCTGCAGCATCAGGCCCCAGGAAATCAGCGGTGGCTTTACGGCGAAGCCGAGGAAGCCGAGGAACGATTCCAGCAGCACGACGCTCGGGATATGCAGGGTGACCGCAACAATCACGTGGCTCATCACGTTCGGGAAGATGTGCTGGAAGATGATGCGCCGGTCAGTGGCGCCAACCGCCATGGCGGCGCGCACATAGTCTATACGGGCGAGCGCCAGCGTCTTCCCGCGAACTTCGCGCGACATTTGCGCCCAACCGAGTGCCGACATGACGACAATGACAAATGCCAGGAACACATTGGTTGGTGCGGTGACCGGGATCAGCGACGTCAGGGCCAGATAAAGCGGCAACTGCGGGAAGGCCAGGACGATTTCCACGAAGCGCTGCACCCATGCATCGAAGGTTCCGCCGAAATAGCCCGAGACCATGCCAACGGTTGTTCCGACAATGGTGACGATGAAGACCACGGTCAGCGCAATCATCAGCGAGATGCGTGAGCCGATGATGGCACGCGAGAGGATGTCACGACCAAACTTGTCGGTTCCGAGGAAATGGACCGGTTGGCCATCGACCGATCCGAAGAAGTGGCGGTCGGCAGGAATGAGGCCGAGGAGCCTGTATTCAGCGCCTCTCACGAAGAAGCCGAGATAGCGCGGGTTGTTGTAGTCCGGCCCGACAATTGGCTGGAACGTGACCGGATCGAGTTCCTCGGATTCGCCGAGCGCATAGACGCGCGGCGGAAAGGCGAAGTTGCCGTCCTTGTCGCGCAGGCTGACAAGCTGAGGCGGGGCGAAGCCAACATCGGTCGCCTTTGGATCCATCGGCGCGAAGAAATCCGCAAAGATCGCCATGAAGAGCAGCAGGCCGACGAGGATTAGGCCCATCATGCCTGTCCAGGAACGCCGGAGCCGGCGCCAGACGAGCGAAAGATAGCTTTCATTGCCGTTATGCGGGTGCTTGGTGATTTCCTCGTGCGGTGGCGGAGGAGCTGAATCGAAGGCGAGCATGTCAGGCTCCTCCGTACTGGCGGACGCGCGGGTCCAGCATGGCAAGCAGCATGTCGGCGATGATGTTGCCGACGATCAGCGTGGCGGAAAGCACCATCATGAAGGTGGCCGTGACATAGACGTCGCCGATTGCCATGGAGCCGACGATCGCCGGTCCAACGGTCGGCAGCGAGAAGATGATCGCGGTCTCGATCTCGCCGGTCAGCATGTAGGGAAGCACGACGCCCTGATACATAACGAGCGGATGCAGCGCGTTCGGCACCGCGTGGCGCATGACAACAGCACTGCCGGAGAGGCCCTTGGCGCGAGCCGTTTCAACATATTGCGCGTTCAGCGTATCGAGCAGATTGCCGCGCATGACACGCATGTTGTAGGCGAGCCCGCCGAAGGTGGCGATGGCGACGACCGGCCAGACATGGCTGACGAGATCGACGAACTTTGCCCAGGACCACGGCGCCCCGCCAAATTGCGGCGAGAAGAAGCTGCCGATTTCCGAGACGTTGAACTGGAAGACCAGGAGGTAGACGATGATCAGCGCCATCAGGAAGCGCGGCACCGTCATGCCAAGGAAGGAGATGCCGGAAAGAAGGCTGTCGATCCAGCTATACTGGCGGGTTGCGGCCCAGATGCCGAAACCGATGCCGAGCACGGATGCGAAGATGTGGCAGACCAGTGCCAGCGCCAGCGTGCGCGGCAGGCGTTCGGCCACGACATCGGCAACAGGCTTGTTGTAGAACATGCTGTAGCCGAAATCGCCGCGGGTAATGATGCCCTTGATCCAGTTGACGTACTGGATGACCATCGGTTGGTCGAGGCCGTGGGCGATCCGGTATGCCTGGGCCTGTTCATCCGCCTGCGCGAATGAGGCACCACTCTGATTGATCAGCTGCGAACGGATGTAGTCGGCATAGTCACCGGGCGGAGCCTGGATGATCGCGAATGTCACGATGCTCAAAATGATGAGGACCGGAATCGCAGAGGCTATGCGCACGAGCAGGAATCGTAACATCGGACGGTTCGCTTCTCCTTGCCGCCGGTCGCGCCTGTCGGTGCGGCTGGCTTGTTGATATTGCCCGGCCGCGCTTCACGCGCGACCGGAGTCCTCGTTGGGAGGGGAGCTCTTAGTTGTTCGGACCTTTGTCGCCAGGCTTGCCAGGCAGCTGTTCGGGGAACAGCTCGTATTTGCCCTGCTTGTCGGCGGCCACCCACAGACGCTCGCGGATGACGGAATCCTCGGCCCAGTTGAACATGAAGATCGGAGTACCCGCAGGGACGTTCGAGAAGCGCTTGTTGACGATCAGGGCACCCGGATATTCCGTGAGGCCAACCGTATCGACATTCTCGGTCGCAACCTTCTGGTACTGCTTCATCAGCTCGACCTTCTCGTTGTTGTCCTGACTGCTCTGGAACTTCGTGATGATATCGACCATCTTCTGTTCGTAAGGCATCAGGTCAACCTTGCCGTCCTTGCCGGCACGATGTTGCCAGCTCGTCCGCGGACCGACAGGCGCCAGCTGTTCGGTGTTCTGGACGACCGAGGCAAGCTCGGGCGAGCTGCGCTGGATCAACCAGTCGAAACGGCCGGCGTAATGGGCGTCGTCACGCTTCGGGCCATCCAACGCATTGAGAATGACCTTCAGGCCGAGCTTTTCCATCTGGCCGATGACACCCTCGGCAAGGCTCTTGTCCGTGGCGTAGCCATTGTTGACCAGAAGCACGATTTCGATGTTCTTGCCGCCTTCCGTTCCCGCCGGGAAGTTCAGGAAGCCATCGCCATCGGTGTCTTTCAGGCCGGCCTTGGCGAGCAGTTCCTTCGCACCCTTGAGGTCGAACGGATAATAGACCACGGAGTTGCGATCATAGAAGCTCGTGCCCGATGAGAGGCCGCCGGGATAGATCGCCGTGAATGGACCCTTGACCAGCGAGTCGCCGATTGCCTTGCGGTCGAGACCCATGGTGACTGCCTTGCGGAAGTCTTCGTTCCGGTTGAGTTCACGGATGGCCTGGCCGCGGGCATCAGGGTCGCCCCATCCGTTTGCGGAGAGGTTCATGCGCATGTTGTAGCCGATCAGGCGTGGGCCGAAGGCCAAACGTGCCGGTGCCGTCTTTTCGGCTGCGCGCTTCAGCGAAGCCACGAAATTTTCGGGCTGCTCAAGATTGGAGAAGTCGCCGGAACCGGCAACGGCCTGCACGTCACGATCAGCCCAGGTGGACAGCTTGTAGTGCAACTCGTTGAGATAGGGCAGCTGGTTGCCCTTTTCGTCGACCTTCCAGTAGTAGGGGTTGCGGCGCATGACGATAATGTCGTCGGGACGGTATTCGACCGGCACCCAGGCACCCATGACCGGCATGTTCATGAATTCCGGCGGGAAGGCATTCTTGAACTGGTCGTAAGTGTTCTTCGAATACTTCGGATGCTGCGGCTTCAGGATATGCGACGGGCCCGGGCAGAAGCTCGGATAGGCCATCGTGTAGAGATACTGCTTCGGGAAAGCATCCTTGAAGGTCCATTCGACGGTGTAATCGTCGATCTTCTTGAGCGTCGTTCCCTCGCCGAAGGCCTCAGGCGATGCGCCGCCTCCAAGCGGCGAAACGTTCGGATCGATGACTTCGTCGTCCCAGTAGAACATGATGTCGTCGGCGTTGAAGGGCGCGCCATCCGACCACTTGGCACCTTCAACCAGATGCATGGTCAGCTTGTGGCCATCCGGCGACCAGTCCCAGCTCTTGGCGAGGTTGGGAAGCGGCTCGGTATCCTTTGCTTCGACCTGGAAGAGCGGCGCGGTGCGCGTCAGGCACTCCGACAGGCCGATATCGATGCCGCCCCAACCCTGTGTCTGGCCGGCGCCATAGTTCCAGCCTTCCGGCCGGCCGCCGATGACATGGCGCATCGTGTCGCCATAAACGCCGATGCCGTCGACCATGTTGTCGGTCTTGAAGACGAGAGGTTCCTTTGGCAGTCGATCCTTGACGGGCGGCAGCTTGCCGCTGTCGACGAAGTTCTTCGTGACCCAGTCCGGCTCGTGATACGCCGGAAGAGCCTTGAATTCCTCGATGGAGTCTCTCGATACGTATTTGATCTTGCCTTCCGCCGGAAACTGCGGCGGAACGGGCGGTGTCGTCGGCTCGGAAGCATAGGCGTTCAATGCCGAGACCGAGACGCTCAGCGCCAGTCCGGCAAGAATGCCAAGGTTGCGGATATTACTCATCGTCTCTCCCTTTGTTTTTCGGGGTGCTTGTGGCAGCCCCGCTTCTCCTCAAACGATCCGGCGACGGGCCTTCGGCGATGAGTCCCTCCCGGAGCCCCATCGCCACCCGTGTCCGAAAGCTTTAGACGGCCTGCTTGAGTGCAGCCTTTTCGGCACGCAGCTCGTCGATGGAACGGACGTTGCGACGGGCGGCACCTGCCCAGTCGCGGGTCTTGACAGTCGATTTCGCCAGACGTTCCTTGGCAGCCGGGATTGCATCCGCATATTGTGGCAACCAGCTCGCCTGGGCGACGACCATCTCGTCGACCATCTGCCAGACCTCCTCCGGCGTCGCGACGGCACCGACCAGCGGATCGTGCAGAACGGCGAGCTTCAAAAGGTCGATATCGCCACTGACGGCCGCATGAACCGACATGCGTTGAACGTTGATCGACGCCATGCAGGTGGCCGCACATGCTTCGGGGATCGTGATACCGGAAACCATGTTGATGCCGAAGCGGTCGACGAAGCCGGGGGACTCGATAATCGCATCGGCTGGCAGGTTGGTGATGATCCCATTGTTCTTGAGGTTGAAGTGGCCGCGGTAGACACGTCCGGTTTCGAGGGCTTCAAGAATATGGCTCGCATGCTCGTTTGAACGCTTGGCCCGATCGATCGGTTTTGATGCCGACTCCAGGAATTGCGGGAATTCGGTTTCGAACCAGTTGCGGGTCTCGGTGGAGTGACGAAGATAACCGCCGGTTTCGCCATGGATCCAGTCGGACATGTCGATCCACTTGGTGATCTCGTCGGGGCGCTTGCGGTACCAGGGAAGATACTCGGACAGATGGCCGTTGCTTTCCGTGGAATAGACCCCGAACCGCTTCAGCACGTCGATGCGCAACTTTTCCTGCTGCGAGAAGACGGGATGGGCTTCGAAGGCGGCAACCAGCTCGTCCTTGCCGATCTTGCGACCATTGAGTTTGAGATCGACAAACCAGGTCTGGTGGTTGATGCCAGAGCAGATGTAGTCGAGTTCGGAAGGCGATTTCGCGCCGAGCACCTCAGCGATCTGTTCGGCGCCATGCTGGACCCCATGGCAGAGACCGACCGTATCGACCTTGCCGTATTCAATGGCGGCCCAGGTATTCATTGCCATCGGGTTTGCGTAGTTCAGGAACTTCGCACCCGGCTCTGCGACTTCACGGATGTCTTTGCAGAAGTCCAGAATGACAGGAATATTGCGCTGGCCGTAGAGAATGCCGCCAGCGCAGATCGTATCGCCGACGCACTGGTCGATGCCGTACTTCAGCGGAATGCGGATGTCATCGGCGTAGGCTTCCAGACCGCCGACGCGCACGCAGCTGATGATATAGCGCGCACCCGTCAGTGCCTCGCGGCGGTTCGTCGTCGCCGTAACCCTGGTTGGCAGCTTGTTGGACGAAACGATCGTGTCGAGGATCTGCTTGATCATCTGCAGATTATGTTCGCTCATGTCGGTAAGCGCGAACTCGACGTCCTGGAATTCCGGCACACAGAGGATGTCGGTGAACAGTTTTTTTGTGAAGCCGACGCTGCCTGCGCCGATGATAGCGATTTTGAAACTCATGATCCTTGCCTCAATGCGATCAAATTTGCCGGCGCTGAACGATGAGAAGAAGAAATGGACCCGGACTTGCGCCCGAAGCCAAAAAAGGCCAGAAATCCGGCTTATTCTCCTCCCTGCCGCTCCTCGGTGCAGGCGGTGTTCTCTCTCTTGGGGGCGGATTATGCGCATATTCGGCGGGGCCGCCAGAGAAGGATTATGCTTTCATGGGTAATTTTGTGCTGCAAAAATTGATTGACAACGGGCCGGTCATGAGGACCGTGTCGCTGCCGCGTGGCCGCCAGAGCCTGCACACAATGCCGACCAGCACAGGCTACGAGATCCGGGAGAATGCGACCTACGACTGGGATGGCAGAAAGCGCGGCCAAACACCGTTCACCGTCCTGCAGCATACGATCAAAGGCGCGGGCAACCTGCGTTACGAGAATCGCCAGCTTCGGGTGAAAGAAGGCGAGACACTGCTCGTGCTCGTCCCGCACAATCACCGCTATTGGCTTGAAGATGGGGACCGCTGGGAATTTTTCTGGATTTCGATGAATGGCGAGGAGGCGCTGCGCATCCACCGCTCGATCCTCGCGGTGACCGGACCGATCCTGAAACTGCAACCGCAAACGATCGAGCATCTGGCAGATTGCAGTCTCCGGCTGATCAATGGCGCGGAGACGCCGGGCCTGGCTTCGGCAATCGCCTATGAGGCGGCCATGGCGCTGTACGACGATGTCTTCGGTTCGCATCCTGTTTTCAGTGAAGAATACCGGACGATGCAGCATGTCATCGACTACATCATGGCGAATTTGGAACGTCCTCTGCCGGTCGAGGATCTTGCGCGGGTCGCAGGCCTCAGCAGGGCCCATTTCTCGCGAATGTTCGCAGCCAACGAGGGCCTGCCGCCGGCCGAGTTCGTCCTGCAGAAACGACTGAAGCGGGCCGTCAAACTGTTGACCAAGACCGCGAACATGCCCGTCAAGGAGGTCGCAATCCGCTCGGGCTTCGAGGACGCGAACTATTTTTCCAAGGTCTTTCGGCGCATCTATGGCACGAACCCGACCGAGTTTCGGACCACGGGCATGTATGCGAGCGTCGGCAGGCAAGGCTGACGCCCGCCTTATTGACGGCCCTGCCCTACGGCCCACTGCTATAGGTAAGGCTCGGATACCAGGTCGGCGGCCGCCCATCCGGCGTTGTGTCGAGCACGGTCCACAGCGGCATGAAATCTGGCGCGCCGCGCGGATCCTGGCCGGGATCGGCAGTTGCGGCGCCCATTTCCGGGTTCCAGAAGTGATGGATGACGCCATCCTTGATCGTGAAGACGTTATAGGCAGCGTCATCGCCGCCATCAGGACCAATGGCATGATAGTCGCGACTGAATTCGTCCGTCGTGTCGGAGTAGAGTGGCAAGTGATGCCAGCCGCGCTCCTTCTTGAACGCCAGTAAACGTTCAATCGGCGAGCGTGCGACGACGGCAAAGGCGACCTGCTGGCAAATATCGGGGACTTCTCCGTCGAGCGCCGACAGCATGGACGTGCACATCGGGCATGGTCGTTCGCGTTGCGGCCCATACATGTAGCTGTAAATCACCAATGTGGATTTGCCCCCGAACAGGTCTCTCAACGTAACCTCGCCATCGGGGCCCTGGAAGCGATAGTCCATCCGGACCTGACCGCCTGGCGGCAGCGCGCGGCGCTGCTCGGCAACGCGTTCGATATGTCGGCGCAACTCGATTTCCTCGGCGAGCAATTCATCGCGGGCCTGCCGATACTCAGGGCTTTCGTTCGGAAAGCTGAGGCCGTTTCTTCTGGCCAGCTCCCGCGCGGAAACAAGATTGTTCGCATCCATCACATCAACTCCTCCTGATATTGAAAGGACGACTGGGCGGATTTCGAAACCGCCGTCCAACAAGGAACGTTTGGGGACGGCAAAAATCGACAACTCGTTCTGACTTTTTGATGGTCCCGCAAGGGTTCATTTGCCAGGTGCTTGATTTTGCTAGCCTACTATCCGCCTTGCAGATGGACCATATTCGCTTGTCTCAGGCTGTGGCCCCCTTCCCCGCTCCGATTTGCGACCTATGTCCTTCTTGTCCTTCATCTCCTGGAAGGACGAGGGAGGCTTCGAGGCATCGTGGCAACCGGTGCTTCGAACCCTCCCTCCAATGGAGGCCCTTCATGCGCTGGCTCGAAGCAGTCGCACTTTTCTGGCTCATGCGATAGCGGCGGGTTTGCGGCACTGAGCTATGGCGTGGCTTTCGGCGTGATCGTCAGTTCGGATCCATAGGCATCGCGCAACTCTTCATCTCCGGTTCGGCGGTCTTCGGCCTTGTGCAACAGGGTTGATCTGAAGCCGCGCGCGTGTGTCCCGGCGATCAAGGTCACGTCGGAATTTCCCGGATTGTCGGAGTGCTCGAACCAATCGACGGCATGCTGGAGAAAGTTCATTTCGAACGCCCTGTTGGTGACACCATGGCCAACGATGATCAGGTCGTTGTTGCCATCTCGCACGTCATTCGTCACGGTTTGAAGGAATAGACGAAGCCGCTGGGCCACATCCGCCCGGCTCTCGCCATCCGGTGGCCTTGCGTAGAACTTCCCGCTGTTGCTCCGCAATCTCGCCCATTTCTCGAACTCATCAGGAAATTTCTGTCTTCGCTCCGCGTGGTCATAGATTTCGGTGAAGAGACCGAAATCCTGCTCGCGCAACAGGTAGTCCTCACGAACGCTTCTGACCAATCCGGGAGGCAGCGCCTCCAGCAAGGCGTCCTTGCTTTGCCGCGTCCGCATATAGGGAGAATACCAGACGTCAAGTTGTCGTATCTGTCCGCGCGGCAATTCGGCAAGATAGGCTGCGATCGCTCGCCCGGCCGCCAGTGCTTGCCGATACCCCCACTGCGTCAACGGAACATTATGGTCGCCGAACTGACGGTAGGCTTGTTCATTGATATTGCCTAGCGATTCGCCGTGTCGAACGAGGAAGATATGCATTAGCCGCCGCTTTCGATATCCGATGCGCTTATCATGAAGTGCGAGCCGGCTGGCTGCAATGTAGAAGACGCAGCAAGCTCATGTGCGCCCGCCATTCACCGGGCCGGATTTCGGGGAAGACGGGACGGAAAAGACCTCCAGAGCCTCTCGCAAGAGGGCTGCCCGGATGGAACATCCCCGTATTGGCACAAAGAGATTTGTCGGCATAAGGATCATCGAGAATGTCAAATTTCCGCCGCGCGCCAATTCTCTGGCTAGGCTCGTTTGGATAACACCACGGCTGCCATGTAGGGTTCGTGAGGCCGGGGACCTTCAACCAGTCTACGCTCAAACCGGTTGAACAGTTCAGTGACAAATGCGGCCGGATTGCGAGATGGCTCGATCAAGCTCGCGATTGTCGGCTCGCACCAGGCTTGCATCATTGCCGTGTGACGCTTGGCAAACGCCAACACATCGCCGTTCCTTTCGAATTGCTCCCAACAAGGATCCGCAAGCCTGACGAGATCCAGATGCTCGAGTTCTAGATCGGCGAAATTTTCGACTTTCAAGAACGGTTTCCTGATCTCCTCCAAGGTCCGTATGCCGATCGGTATTGTGATGCGGGTCTGCTCTCGTTCCGAAAGCCAGCCATCCGTCCTCATGTCACACAATGCCGACCAGAGTTCGCCAAGGAGCCATTCCCAACCCGTGATGTCGGCTGTGCGAGCCGTAAAGCCCGCCACGAGTTTCCCGCCAGGGCGCATTTCCCGTGACCGTAGGACCAGGAAGCGCTCCCAATCTTTCGCCTGTTGTCGCTTGACCGCAGAAACCACCGCAGGCGTGGCACTCATTCCAGCGAGAATGTGATCAGGCGCTTCGATCATTCCGGTACTCATCCACTGCAATGACCACGTCGACCATCCGAGATCCACGCGTTGACGTGGGAACAATGGCTCGAAATACGACCTGCCGATCGCAGAGGGAAAAACATCAGAAGCTTCATTCATGTAGCTGTCAGGGCTTGAAGAAAGCGCTTCAAACAGAGCCGAAAAATCATTCGTGGGAAGGTCAGTGTGGACGACTTCGATTGGCAGGGACGGTCCCGACCGGAGCCTCAACGCCCTAATCGCCACGCGCATGGGGGTCATCGAATTGCGGCCTTGTGAGGAACCATAATCGACGATGGTGAAGGGACCCTCGCCCGCGGCGATTGTCCGGCACGCCGTTTCCCACAATGAAAGGAGTGCTGAAATGCCAGTGGCCTGCATTGAGGAATGACGGTTGTAGAAGCCGTCTCCTTTCATTGCCGCCAGATGAGATCGCGGTGGATCGTTTGGCATGTCCGAGCCTCGCTTGGCTTAGCGGCAGCTTAACAAACCGACCCCAAAATGGCGAGCCAATCCCCAAACAGTGGATGAAGGCTTTGCCAACACAGAAACGCCTTCATCCCACGTCCTGCGCGTCACCACGACCTCAGCGCACCACTTCCCTGCGCCGGTCACAAGGTTTGGTTCGTCATTCCACCCTCGCTCGCAGTCGAACTGGCTCGCATAGCTGCATCGACCGTTGTGCGGTTTGGATGGCGCCTCACGCTGCGTCCAGCTCCGAGTCGGTGGCGGGCCCCTTGAACTGGAGTTCGGCCAGCCGTTTGTAGAGGCCGCCGTTGCGCATTAGAGAGGCGTGCGTTCCTTGCTCGACGATCCGGCCCGCGTCGACCACAAGGATCCTGTCGGCCTTGAGAACGGTCGCAAGTCTGTGAGCGATCACGATGGTCGATCGATTGTCCATGAGCTGTTCCAAGCCCTCCTGTACGAGCTGCTCGTTCTCGGCGTCAAGCGACGCGGTTGCCTCATCGAGCAGGAGGACAGGGGCGTCCTTCAGTATAGCGCGGGCAATCGCCAACCGCTGCCGCTGTCCTCCAGAAAGGGTCAGCCCCCTTTCGCCAACGACAGTCTCGTATCCATTCTCAAGGCCGGTGATGAAACCATGCGCCTGGGCCTTGATCGCGGCTGCGACGACCTCTTCCCGCGTTGCATCGGGTCTTCCGAACGCGATGTTTTCGAAGATGGTGGTCGCGAAAATCGTCACCTCTTGTGGCACGATCGAAATCTCCTTGCGGAGGTCTCGCGGGGCGATGGAGCGCACGTCTCGTCCATCGATGGAAAGGCGTCCGGCGCTGCCGTCATAGAATCCGAGCAGAAGCGAAAAGACCGTGCTTTTTCCGGCACCCGATGGCCCGACGAGAGCGACCGTCTCTCCCGGAGAGACCGTCATGGAAAGTCCGGCGAGGATTTCTTTCTGCGGGGTGTTGGGATAGGAGAAATGCAGATCTGATACCTCGATGCCACCGCGGACGGGGCCGCGAAGCGGCATGCTTGCCTCAGGCTCGCGATCATAGGTTTGTTCATTCAGCAGCTCGAAAAGCCGACCGGCGGCTCCTGCTGCCTGCGCCAGCTCACCCCAGACTTCCGATAGAGAGCCCAAGGAGCCGGCTGCAATCACCGAGTAGATCAGAAACTGACTGAGACTTCCTGGCGAGAGCGTGCCGGCGAGGACTCTGTGCGCCCCAAGCCAGAGGACGCCGACCACACTGCCGAATATGAGTGCGATGGCAAAGCCTGTCAGGCAAGCGCGCGAGCGTGCCGCCGCAACGGATTTGCCATAGGACATTTCGACGTCGCAGACATACCGTTGACGGGCAGCATCTTCGGCGTTGAAAGACTGCACCGTCCGGTTTGCCGCGATGATTTCGCTGGCATAGGCGGAGGCGCTTGCAAGCGAGTCCTGGGCCGCTCGGGACTTTTTCCTGACTGAGCGGCCGAAGACAATCAGCGGTGCGAGGATCAAAGGGATCACCGCGAGGGCGATCGATGACAGGCCAGGGCTTGTCACGAACATCATGCCGAGGGCGCCCGCGCACAGGATTGAGTTTCTCAACGCCACCGAAGCTGTCAGACTGACCGCCGTCTTGATCTGGGCAGTGTCACCGGTGAGACGCGAGGCAATTTCGCCGGAGTGGTTCGAATCGAAAAACTGGGCGGGAAGTGATAGGACGTGGCCAAAGACCTTCTTCCGGAGATCGGCTACCAGGCGTTCTCCCAGTGCCGTCACGAAATAGTATCGAAGAGCGCTGGCAATTGCCAAAGCCACTGCCAGAGCCATTGCCATCAGGAAGTAGCGGTTTATGAATTCGCCATCGCCCTGCCCGAAGCCGTTGTCAATCATGCGCCGAACGGCCATCGGTAGTGCAAGCGAAATCAAGGCTGCGGCGGTGAGGGCAAGCGTCGCGCCGATTGTCAATCGTCGGTGGCTTCCAAGAAGAGGAACAAGCCGCCGCAGGTGTGCCAGGGCTTGCCGCCTCGACGGCGCCGGACCTTCCTTTCCATCTGCTTGATCATTCTGCGCGATGGCAGCTTGCCGGTCGTGTTGAGCTATCATCAAGGCCGTCTTCTCCTGAGGAATTCGATAACGTCTTGTCCACCGGAAGGACCAAGGCGTCTTTGATCGCGATCAATTATTGGCGGGCCTTCTGGCCATGCCGGGACTGCCGAACGGGTGTGGTTTCCTCGCCGCCGGCGATTGACACCCTCTTCAGGTTGGCAGGAGGCAGTCGACAGGGCCGGGAACAGTCGCCAATACTATCTCCAAGCATCGTCGCCTTGGCAGAGCCTTGTCCGTCGCGGGTTGCGTTTTGGTTTCCGTAGCGTATGGCTCATTTCGAATGAGCGAAATCCTTGATCATCCACGGGCAATGACGAGCACCATCGCTCGCAATTGCCAGTCCGAATAGCGCTGGCTAGGCAACGTGGCGCGCCAGCGCGCAGCGCGACCAGAGCGAATGCAGCGCCTCGACGAGATGTTCGATGTCGGCGTCGCTGTGCAGCGGCGTCGGAGTGATGCGCAGCCGCTCCGTCTTCTTCGGCACCGTCGGGTAGTTGATCGGCTGCACGTAGACACCGCAATTGTCGAGCAGCAGGTCGGAGATCCACTTGCACTTGGCCGCATCGCCGACCATGACCGGCACGATGTGGCTCGGGTTCGGCATGTGCGGAATGCCGCGCTGATCGAGCAGCGCCCTCAGCTTGCGGACCCGATCCTGGTGGCGTGCGCGCTCGAACGGGCTGACCTTCAGATGCTGGATCGAGGCAACCGCACCGGCAGCCAGCGCCGGCGGCAGCGCCGTCGTGAAGATGAAACCAGAGGCAAACGAGCGGATGAAGTCGCACAGCGCCGTCGAGGCGGCGATGTAGCCGCCCATGACGCCGAATGCCTTGCCGAGCGTGCCTTCGATGACCGTCAGGCGGTCCATCAGGCCCTCGCGCTCGGCAATGCCGCCGCCGCGCGGACCGTACATGCCGACGGCATGCACTTCGTCGAGATAGGTCATCGCGCCGTACTTGTCGGCGAGATCGCAGATCTCCTTGATCGGGGCGATGTCGCCATCCATCGAATAGACCGATTCGAAGGCGATCAGCTTCGGCGCCTTCGGATCGGCGGCCGCCAGCTTGGCTTCGAGATCATGGATGTCGTTGTGCTTCCAGATCACCTTCTCGCACTTGGCATAGCGAATGCCCTCGATCATCGACGCATGGTTCAGTGCGTCGGAGAAGATGATCAGGCCGGGGATCTTGGCGCCGAGCGTGCCGAGCGCTGCCCAGTTGGAGACGTAGCCGGAGGTGAAGATCAGCGCCGCTTCCTTGCCGTGCAGGTCGGCCAGTTCGTGCTCGAGCAGAACGTGATAGTGGGTGGTGCCAGAGATATTCCGGGTGCCTCCCGCACCCGCGCCACAGTGATCGATGGCATTCTTCATCGCCTCGATCACCTTCGGGTTCTGGCCCATGCCGAGATAGTCGTTGGAGCACCAGACCGTGACTTCCTTCGGGCCGTCCGCCGTGTGTCGCGTGGCGCGCGGAAAGCTGCCGCGGTGACGCTCAAGATCGGCAAAAACGCGATAGCGACCTTCGCTGTGAAGGCCATCCAGCTCGCTTTTGAAAAACGCCTCGAAATCCATGTCATGCTCCTTTATTCTGCAAGCAGCGATACACCGGCTCCCGAGCCCCGTATTTGATCTCCGTCAAGTTGCTGAACATCTCGCAGGCTCCGTGAGGAAGCACGGCAAAATTTGGAACGCGCCATGCTGTCGCGCCTTTTGTGCTGCCGGCCAGGCTTCGTGCAATCGGGGCGCTGAAGCGGTCTTCAAATATTTTCGATCACTCCGGGTCGGTTCGAGATGTTTGACCAGGATCAATTATCGAGGCGCAATCAGGCGCTATGGCTCGTGGCATGAGTTCATATTCAAACGTCGCAAAATACGTCAAAGGCCTCGCGCAGCCCACCCGGTTCGTCGAGATGTCAGATCGGGCAATCCCCGTTCTATCGGCACTGACGATGCTGTTCTTTCTGATTGGCCTTTACCTCGCCTTCAGTTCCGATGTGGACTACCAGCAAGGCGCGACTGTCAGAATAATGTATGTTCACGTTCCTGCGGCGTGGATGGCGATGCTGTGCTACACGGTCATGACGCTGAACGCCGTTGGATCGCTGGTCTGGCGACACCCTTTGGCAGACGTTTCAGCCCGCGTGGCAGCGCCTCTCGGCGCCGCGTTCACTTTCGTGTCCCTTGTCACTGGCGCGATCTGGGGTAAGCCGATGTGGGGGACCTGGTGGGTCTGGGACGCTCGGCTGACGTCCATGTTCGTGCTGTTCATCATGTACCTTGGTATACTGGCGATCAATCGCGCCGTTGACGAGCCGACGCGGGCTGCCCGCGTCTCCGCGGTTCTCATCATCGTCGGGTTCGTGAACATTCCGATCATCAAATTCTCGGTCGAGTGGTGGAACACACTCCACCAGCCCGCAAGTGTCCTGAGATTTGACGGGCCCGCTCTCTTCATCGAATTTCTGCGACCGCTGCTGATCATGGGCCTCGCTTTTACCGCGCTCTTTGCGACGCTTTACGTCGCATCGATACGAAACGAGATCTGGCGAAGAAAGTTGATCTCTCATTACAGGCTCGCAGCAAGGGCCGCGTCACAAAGGGATAGTTGAGATGACGCATCAGGAGTATGTTTTCGTCGCTTACGCGCTGGCCTTCTCGGTGATGTTTGCGATGGCGGCGAAGGTTTGGATCACCAGCCGAAGCTACCGCCGACAGGTCGAGGCGCTCGCGGTCGTGCGTCGCCGGCCAAATCGCGAGGAACGCTAGGATGCGGAGTTACCTCGTAGCGGCAATCCCGCTCGTCGCATTCCTCGGAATCGCAAGTGCTGTGGGCAACGTGCTGTACCGGGAATCGGCCGACGGATACACTCCTTCTACACTCCCCTCCTCCCTTATCGGCCAACCACATCCACATGTGGATCTTCCGCCGCTCGCCGGTTCATCAACGCCAGGACTGGCGGACGCCGGCATCCGGGGGCGGGTGACCGTCGTCAACATCTTCGCCTCATGGTGCATTCCATGCCGTCAGGAGCACCCGGTCCTGATGGAACTCGCCAAAGACACGCGCATCACCGTCGTTGCGATCAACTACAAGGACGCTCCCGAAAAGGCGTTGCCGTTTCTACGCGAGAACGGGAATCCTTTCGCCGCAATCGGGATCGATGCAAGAGGCAGGGCTTCGATCGACTGGGGCGTTTATGGTGTTCCGGAGACATTCGTCATCAACCGGGATGGACGCATCGTGGCCAAGCACGTTGGTCCACTCGACGCAGCTGCGCTTGCCAAAGATATTCGCCCGTTCTTGGACCAGGCCCTCGCAGGCGGGTGAAGTTCATCTTGACTTGCGACTCGCCTGGCCGATGTCCGATCTGTGGCCGCCACCCGAGCGCCAATCGGAACTTGCCATCTTTGACATCGGTCAAAGATTTCGTTCCGGTGCTGTCCTATATTGTTGTCGCGGGTCGGGCGATGCCCGTGTCAATGTTGGGAACTTGACAGAGGCTTGTTCGATTTCGGGGCGCGAAGCGAACAAGCCTCCTCGTCCCAACGGCTCCAGTAGAGGTGCCCTTCGCGACCGCTTCTCAAGATCATGTTTGCGAAACCAACCGACTGGTTGCTACTGAAGATCGATGTTAGCCCGAGGCAATGTCGGAGCGGTCTGCACTGTCGGGCGTGATGACATGCAATCGGTCGCGATAGCCGCCGATTCCCAAGCTTTCGACAAGCGTGCGCACTGCCTTTCGCTTCAGATCCGATTCCAGGTGGCCGTCCAGGGTCACTTCGCCGTTCTTGACAGAGACTTGCACCCTTTGCGGCGTCAAACCGAGGTCGGACCTCAGACGTGTACGTACCGCCAGACGAATACTCTCATCCTCCCGAGGAAGTGTGGTCGGCGGCGCGTCGAGAATGATTGCCAGAATGTCGCGCCGGCTCACGATACCGACAAGTCGCCCGTTCTCAACGATGGGTAACCGCTTGATTCGGTGGGCCTGCAGGCTATCGGCGATGTCTGACACCTCGCTCTCCGGCAATGCGACAATGACGTCGGGAGACATGACATCTGCCACGGACCAGCCATGAGTGCGAATGTAGCGCTCAAGGTCAAGTTCCGAGGTGACTTCGGACACGCGAGATGACCGCAGCGAAACCCGGATTTCCCGCCGGAGGAGAAGATCGCCTTCCGTCAGCATACCACAAACGCGTCCCTCGTCGCTGACGACTGGCAGGCCGCTGATGTTGTTTTGAAGCATGACAGCGACTGCATGCCGCACACTAGCCGCCGGGCTGATTGAAACCACGTTGGTGGTCATTATGTCCTTGGCCTGCATCTCATGCCTCGCTCTTCCGGAATGCTGCTGGCACGACGGTAGAATGAGCAAAGCAGTTCAACATTGATCTCAGTCAAAGACCATCGCCATGCATAAGTCGGTCGAGTTTTTTCTCTTCCTCTTCGCTGAGGCGACTGCCGGTCGGCACCTCCACGCGACGCCGCGCGAAGACGATCAGCGACAGCCCGCCTGCGACGACGAGCAGGATCGGCGCGCCCCACAAAAGGATCGTCTTCGTCTCGAAGCGCGGCTTCAACAGCACGAACTCGCCGTAGCGCGAGACGATGTAGTTCATCACCTGCTCGTTCGTATCGCCATCGGTCAGCCGCTCGCGCACCAGGAGGCGCAGGTCCTTGGCAAGNTCNGCNTTGGAATCGTCGATNGACTGGTTCTGGCAGACCATGCAGCGCAGTTCGGCGGAGATCGCCCGGGCGCGCGCCTCGAGCGCCGGATCGGCAAGAACCTCGTCCGGATTGACGGCAAAGGCCGGCGCGGCCGACAGAACTATCGCTATCNCCAGGAGCAGACGCCTCATCATTCGGCCGGCTCCATGGCAGGACGCAGCGGCTTTGCCCTGCGGTTCGGCGCCCCGACACGCAGGCGCCGGTCGCTCAGCGACACGAAGCCGCCGATCGCCATGATCACCGCGCC
>NZ_JDWI01000026.1:0-99457 GCF_012932765.1 Rhizobium sp. 57MFTsu3.2 | reverse complement strand
CCAACTTCGCCCCGCCTCAGAACCCAACTAAAACAACCAACGTCCAAAAAACAAACCCGCCGAAAATATCGACGGGTTTGTCAGCAGTCTGAGCCGCTCCGGTCTCCGGGGCGGCTTTTTTATTGACTTGCCCGTAGCCATCCTATTTACAACCCGCATCTAAGAACCTCCAGATTTTGGTCCCCAAATGCTCGACAAGACCTACGATTCCGCTACCGTTGAACCGAAAATCGCTGCGAAATGGGATGAGGCGGACGCCTTCCGCGCGGGCGCCAACGCCAAGCCGGGCGCCGAGACTTTTACCATCGTCATCCCGCCGCCGAACGTGACCGGCTCGCTGCACATGGGGCACGCGCTGAACAACACGCTGCAGGACATCATGGTCCGCTTCGAGCGCATGCGTGGCAAGGATGTGCTCTGGCAGCCGGGCATGGACCATGCTGGCATCGCCACCCAGATGGTTGTCGAGCGCAAGCTGATGGAACAGCAGCTGCCAGGTCGCCGCGACATGGGGCGCGAAGCCTTCATCGATAAGGTCTGGGAGTGGAAGGCGGAATCGGGCGGCCTTATCTTCAACCAGTTGAAGCGCCTCGGCGCCTCCTGCGATTGGTCGCGTGAGCGCTTCACGATGGACGAGGGGCTTTCGGAGGCCGTTCTTGAAGTCTTTGTAACGCTTTACAAGGAAGGCCTAATCTATCGGGACAAGCGCCTTGTCAACTGGGATCCGAAACTCCTGACGGCGATCTCCGACATCGAGGTGGAGCAGCACGAGGTCAACGGAAATCTCTGGTACTTCCGCTATCCGTTGGAGCCCGGCGTCACCTATCAGCATCCCATCGCCTTCGATGACGACGGCAAGGCAACGGAATGGGAAACGCGTGACTATATCGTCGTCGCGACCACTCGCCCGGAAACGATGCTTGGCGACACGGGCGTCGCGGTGAACCCGAAGGATGAGCGCTACAAGCCGCTCGTCGGCAAGCATGTCATCCTGCCGATCGTTGGTCGGCGAATTCCGATTGTCGCCGATGATTATCCGGACCCGACGGCCGGAACCGGCGCTGTCAAGATGACGCCGGCACATGATTTCAACGACTTCGATGTTGGCAAGCGTGCCGGTCTGCGAGTCGTCAACGTGCTCACTGCCGACGCTCGGATCACGCTCAAGGATAATGAGGATTTCCTGGAGGGGATTCCGGATGCCGCCGCATTGCACGGCGCCTGGGACGAACTTGAGGGCAAGGATCGTTTCGAGGCCCGCAAGATCATCGTTCGTATCTTTGAAGAAGGCGGCCTGCTCGACAAGGTCGAGCCGCACAAACACATGGTTCCCCACGGTGACCGTGGTGGTGTCCCGATCGAGCCGCGCCTGACGGAGCAATGGTACGTCGACGCCAAGACGCTCGCGGCACCGGCGATCGCCTCGGTCCGTGAAGGCCGGACTAAGCTCGTTCCGCGCAGTTGGGACAAGACGTATTACGAGTGGATGGAGAACATCCAGCCGTGGTGCGTTTCCCGTCAGCTCTGGTGGGGCCATCAGATCCCGGCCTGGTACGGTCCGGATGGTCAGGTCTTCGTTGAAAAGACCGAAGAAGAAGCGCTGCAGGCGGCGATCCAGCACTATCTCTCGCACGAAGGCCCGATGAAGGCCTACGTCGAAGACCTGCTCGAGAACTTCAAGCCCGGCGAAATCCTGACGCGCGATGAAGACGTTCTCGACACCTGGTTCTCCTCCGCGCTGTGGCCGTTCTCGACGCTCGGCTGGCCGGAACAGACGCCGGAGCTGGACCGCTACTATCCGACCAACGTTCTGGTCACCGGCTTCGACATCATCTTCTTCTGGGTTGCCCGCATGATGATGATGGGCCTGCATTTCATGAAGGATGACGATGGCGTTCCGGTCGAGCCGTTCCACACGGTTTATGTCCACGCGCTGGTCCGCGACAAGAACGGCCAGAAGATGTCGAAGTCCAAGGGCAACGTCATCGATCCGCTGGAACTGATCGATGAATACGGCGCCGACGCGCTACGCTTCACGCTGGCGATCATGGCAGCCCAGGGTCGTGACGTGAAGCTCGATCCAGCCCGCATTGCCGGCTACCGCAACTTCGGCACAAAGCTTTGGAATGCGACGCGGTTTGCCGAGATGAATGGCGCCAAGAGCGATCCGCATTTCGTGCCGGAAGCAGCTGAACTGACGATCAACCGCTGGATCCTGACGGAGCTTGCCCGTACGGAACGTGACGTAACGGAAGCCCTGGAATCCTACCGCTTCAACGATGCAGCAGGGGCGCTCTATCGCTTCGTCTGGAATCAGGTCTGCGACTGGTATCTCGAGCTGCTGAAGCCAGTCTTCAACGGCACGGACGAGGGTGCTAAAAAGGAAGCGCAGGCCTGCGCGGCCTACATCCTGGAAGAAATTTACAAGCTCCTGCATCCGTTCATGCCGTTCATGACGGAAGAACTCTGGGCGCACACCGCAGGCGAGGGCATCGAACGCGACACGCTGGTTTGCCATGCCGAATGGCCGGCGCCGTCCTACGCCGACGATGCGGCGGCCGATGAGATCAACTGGCTGATCGATCTGGTTTCCGGCATTCGCTCGGTTCGCGCCGAAATGAACGTTCCGCCGTCTGCCGTTGCTCCGTTGGTCGTTGTGGACGCCAACAGCCTGACGCGCGAGCGGCTCGTTCGGCACGACGCCGCGATCAAGCGTCTTGCCCGTGTCGACGCCATCTCGCTGGGCAGCGAGGCACCGAAGGGAGCCGCGCAGATCATCGTTGCCGAGGCAACTGTCTGCCTGCCGCTCGGCACCCTGATCGACCTTGCCGCGGAGAAAGCTCGCCTCGAGAAGGCGATCGCCAAGGCCGACGGTGAGATCGCCCGCATCAACGGCAAACTCTCGAACGAGAAGTTCGTCGCGAATGCCAACCCTGAGGTGGTCGCCGCTGAACGTGATCGCCTCGAGGAATTGCAAGGCCAGATCGCCAGCCTGCGGGTTGCACTATCGCGTGTGTCTGAGGCGGCATAAAATCAACGCTTGGTAGTAATATATTCTAAGGCGTCCGATTGCGAATCGGGCGCCTTTTTTCAGGCTCGGTCGAGATTGATGGATTTCAAGGCCAGGCTTGCCGTGATCGCTGACGGGAATCCTTGATTTCACACGTTTTCTTGAGCCGTTTGGCGAAAAATATGACTGTTGTTTCTCTGTTACAGGGCGGCGTTATCGTGGAATGGTCGACCTCAATTGCTTGGGTAGTTTTACCTTTCGTGGAATTTTCTTCTAAATTGTTGGAATATTGACGTGCCCGTCAAATTTTTACGTAAAGCATCTGTTGGTGCAGTTTCTAATCACGCCCGATCACAAAGTTGCCATTTATCGGCATCGTCGGCACAGTCCCGCCATTGCAATTGCCCGAGTGGGGGAGACACCTTGGCATCTCGTATGACTTCGGCCAGCATTGTGTCGCTGGTTCTATTTTCAACGCTGGCGCAGCCGTCCTTCGCGGGCGGTCTTGACCGCAGCGGCTATAATATCGATCTGCTGTTTGATCAGTCGCGCTTTTCAGCGCAGTCGGCCGTGATCTATGTCATGCCGCAGCGCGAATTGAAGAATGTGAGGGACACTGATCCTTCCATTCGGCCCGGCGGCGGAAACCTGAACAATCGGTCCCACTCGGCGGACGACACAGAGAATTATGCAGTCCCCTACGTCGGTTTCAAGGCCGGGTATGAAGATGTGGACTGCCTCTTCGACTACTCCGAGCCATTTGGCGCACACACGAATCCCGGCATCAATTGGGCAGGTGCCAACAACAACATCGAAACGAAGATCAAGACGCATAACTATGCCACGACGTGCTCGTACAAGTTTGATGTGGGCCCTGGCCAGCTTCGCTTGATTGGCGGCGCCTTCTATCAGGAAGTGGAAGGCTTCAAGGAGCGCCTAGTTAGCACGGTTCCAATCGCATTCGGCACCGGAACGGGCGTAGGTCGGTTGGACCTTGAAGACAATGCTTGGGGATGGCGGACTGGCATCGCATATGAAATTCCAGAATACGCGATGCGCGCGAGCTTGGTCTATAACAGCCGTGTGAAGTATGACAGCCTGAGTGGTACGGTTGACCTGACGCAGGTCCGGGCGCCAGTCGCACCGCTGAATGCCGCGCCCTATGGCGCAGTCACGAATGTCTTCGGCGAGGCGGAAGCTCCCGACTCGCTGGAGCTAAAGCTTCAGAGTGGTATTGCGCCAGATTGGCTGGCATTTGGTTCTGTGAAATGGACCAACTGGAGTGTCCTCCAGTCGATCTCACTCTGCCCTACATACACGAAGGGCAGGGCTTGCACCGCCACGAGCGGAACTCAGCTCACGTCTCTTGATCTGCTCTATCAAGATGGCTGGACCATTACCGGCGGCATTGGTCACAAGTTCAATGAGCAGTGGACCGGCGCTGTTAGCCTGACTTGGGACCGCGGTACGAGCCACGGCTATGGCTCGCAGACGGACAGCTGGACGGTTGGGGTCGGCGCTGCTTATAACCCGACCGACAACATTGAATGGCGCCTTGCCGGTGCCCTCGGCGTTCTGACGAGCGGTTCCTCCGGAGTGCTGGTGGAGAATGGTGTTCCCTACGGAACCGACGTCTCTTACGACTTCGGCAATGATCTCGTGGCCGCTGTCTCGACCAGCATCAAGGTGAAATTCTAGGTTTCAAAGATGAACCGCAGATCAGCCCGGCAAAACTGCCGGGCTTTTCTTTGTGTACGGGTCGTTAAGCATGGCGTTTCCCTGTCTCGTTTTGTGACGATTCAGCAACAGTTTTTTACCAGCATTTGCGTAAGATGATGCCAAGCTGAAATTGTCCATTTCCCGCCACAAACTAGGCGCAGCGCTATATGCGGGCGAGGGAATGACAGGCGTAAGGTGCGCGTAAAAGAGTACGATGAGCGAATTCGTAGCGGATACAGTCAGGGTGGGTAAGGCCTGCGGCAACGATGCCGCGGCCAGCGCGATTTCCCTTTTCCCGCAAGGCTATTCCGTCTCAGAACTTCGCTCTGACGTTGCGCTTCCGAACCTCTCTTTCTTCTCGCATTCAAACCGATTGGCGTTGTCGGAATCGGCTTCCGGTAACAACGATACAGGTTTGGTCACAATTGGTGATTACCTTTTTCTCGACTGCGGAAAGGCGCGGAGCCGGGCCGCGGGAGTGAGGCGAATGGCATCGCGGGGGAGCCGCGCCGGGCAGCGGGCGGACAGTGTCGATGCGCTTGGAATTGAAGCTCTCGCAGGAGGGCGGAAGGCTGGATGCGACGCGGGCAAAGGGGCCATTGAGCCCACCGCGGGATCGCTCGCCGGGAGGAATGCATCCGCGGATCGAAAGTCCGCACGGGTGGAATCGAAAGAAACCGAGTGAAATGCTGACGTCCGAGTTCAGACCTTTCAGAATGATGCTCATGGGGATTTCCATTGCCTGTTGCGCGGCAATTGTCTCCCCAGCGGGTGCATTCGACATAAAGTCGGGTGTATCGAAGGAGTCTGGCCCGTTCGACCTCTTCAAGTTCGGTTTCAAAGCCTACAAGAACGGCCAGAAGGAAGAGGCGGTCGAAGCCTATAAATACGCGGCGGAAAAGGGACACACGGGCTCACGCTGGGCGCTCGCCAACATGTATGCCGACGGCGATGGCGTCGCGCAGGATGATTTCGAAGCTTTCAAGATCTACAGCGAGATTGCGCAGCAGGGCGTCGAGCCTGGCTCTGAAGATACAGGATTCTTCGTCAACGCCCTTCTGTCGCTTGCCAACTATTACAAGCACGGAATTCCCGGTAGCCCTGTAAAGACCGATCTCAACCAGGCGCGTCAACTCTACTTCCAGGTCGCGTCTACCTTCGGGGTGCCCGAGGCGCAGTTCCAGCTGGCACAGATGATGCTGGCGGGCGAAGGCGGCAGCACCAGCACGCAGCAGGCAAAGAAGTGGCTCAACCAGGCCCGCAAGAGCGGCCATCCCGGTGCCATGGCCGTCTTCGGCAATATCCTCTTCCAGGAAGGGCAGGCAGCCAACGGGCTCGCGCTAATGACCGCGGCGCTCGACCGCTGCAAGCCCACGGACTGCGGTTGGATGGAGACCCTGCAGGAGCAGGCTTTCTCCGTCGCAACGGAAAGCGATCGCCGCTCGGCCGTGGCGCTTTCTCACAAGATCGCTGTCAACGGCGCCGATTAAAGCGCGCTGAGCGCTGTCGCCAATCTGAACGAAAAAGCTCAGGCCGCGAAATCGAAGTAGGCTACGACTGGCACGTGGTCTGACGGCTTCTCCCAGGCACGAACGTGCTTTTCGATCGCTGATGATGTCATGCGATCGGCAGCCTCGGGCGAAAGCAACAGGTGGTCGATGCGAATGCCGTTGTTCTTCTGCCAGGCACCCGCCTGATAATCCCAGAACGAGTAGAGTTGAACGGCATCGGTCGTCGCGCGCACGGCATCCGTCAGTCCGAGGCCTCCTAGTTTGCGGAATGCCTGGCGCGTCTGCGGCAGGAACAACGCGTCGTTCTCCCAGGCCTTCGGGTCGAAGCAGTCATGCGGCTCCGGGATGACGTTGTAGTCCCCTGCGAGGATCAGGATTTCCTCGTAGGCCAGACGGTCGGCCGCGAATGAGCGCAGCCGTTCCATCCAGGCGAGCTTGTAGCTGTATTTCTCGGTTTCAACAGGATTGCCGTTCGGCAGGTACAGGCAGCACACGCGGGCGACGCGGTTGCCCGGCAGCGAAAAGACGGCTTCCAGGAAGCGAGCCTGCTCATCGAGCGGATCGCCCGGCAGCCCGCGGCTCACTTCGTCAGGTTTGGTCTTGGAAAGGATCGCGACGCCATTGAAGCCCTTCTGGCCGTGTGTCTCGACATGATAGCCCATCGCTTCGATTTCGAGCCTCGGGAAGCCCTCGTCGATCGTCTTGATTTCCTGCAGGCAGACGATATCGGGATCGGAGTCCTTCAGCCATTGCGTGAGATTGTCGATGCGCGCCTTGACGCCATTGATGTTCCAGGTCGCGATCTTCATGGGGTGTCCTATTCCGCTTCGTCGGCTTCTTGTATCGCGCTCTTTCGATCGCGGACAAGACGATAAAACCGGCCGCAAGGGAATCTTTCGGCGGTTCGATGTGGATACCAGGGATAGGGATTAGATCGAGAAGCTTGTGCCGCAGCCGCAACTTGCAACTGCGTTCGGGTTCTTGATCTGGAAGGATTGGCCAAGGAGATTGTCGACGAAGTCAATCTCGGATCCGGCCATGTAGACCAACGAGAGGCTGTCGATCAGCACCTTGGCGTCGTTCTTTTCGACGATCGTGTCGTCGTCCTGCGGGTCATCTGCAAGGTCGAACTTGTAGGAAAAGCCTGAGCAGCCGCCGCCTTCTACGGAAACGCGCAGCGCGCTCTTCCCGGGTTCGGTGCCGACGATCGCTGCGATTCGTTTTGCCGCAGCATCGGAAAGGGTTACACTTGTGTCCGTCATGTTTGCTCCTGCCGGGGTCAAGATCCGGAGAGAATATCTGTTAGCCGCTCGTTTCAAGCGGCTGATTTCATAGCCACTTGCGCTCTATACCACGAAAGCGCCAGTTCGGGCAAAGTGACTGCTAAAGCATCACTTTGCCGTTTATGCTCTTATAGGTATGAAGAGTGCAGGGCGGCGTCAATGGGCGGGCTGCCGCATATAAGTAATGGTGACGAATGACGATCGACAGGCATGCTTTGGGTTATGGCGACAGCGAGAGGGCCGTCTATGCAGCGGACCCTTGGAAGACTCGCGGCAGGCTTTATCCCGAGGATTTCAGCCCGACACGGTCGGATTTTCAGCGTGACCGGGATCGTATTGTTCACACGACCGCATTTCGCCGGCTGAAGCACAAGACGCAGGTCTTCATCGCCCAGGATGGCGATCATTATCGCACCCGTTTGACGCACACGATCGAGGTCGCGCAAGTTGCCCGCGCGCTGGCCCGGGCATTGAAGCTGGACGAAGATCTCGCTGAGGGCGTGGCGCTCGTCCATGATTTCGGCCACACGCCCTTCGGTCACACCGGCGAGGATGCGCTGCACGAGGTTCTGCTGCCCTACGGCGGGTTCGATCACAACGCCCAATCGCTGCGCATCGTCACTAAGCTGGAGCGCCGCTATGCCGATTTCGATGGCATCAATCTGACATGGGAAAGCCTTGAAGGGCTGGTCAAGCACAACGGCCCGCTTCTGACGAAGGACGGTGCCGGCACACGCGGGCCAGTTCCACAGCCGATCCTGGATTATTGCGAGATCCACGACCTGGAACTGGATACCTATGCCAGCCTTGAGGCACAGGTGGCCGCCATCGCTGACGATATTGCCTACAACACGCATGACATCGACGACGGGCTTCGCTCCGGCTACCTGAGCTTTGAGATGCTGGAGGAGATCCCGTTTCTGGCCGGTCTGATGGCCGAGGTACGGGAACGCTATCCGAACCTTGAGCCCAGCCGCTTTACCCACGAGATCATGCGCCGCCAGATCACACGGATGGTCGAAGACGTCATTTCCGTTGCCCAACGGGGTCTTGCGGAGATCAAGCCGAAAAGCGTAACGGATGTTCGCCTGGCCAATCGGGTAATCGCGACATTCTCCGACGAGATGTCCGAGACTGACCGGCAGATCAAGGCGATGCTGTTCAAGCGCATCTACCGGCACCCCGAGATCATGCGTATTCGTGCCGGTGCTGCGCAGATTGTGACCGATCTCTTCGGGGCCTATATGGCCAATCCAAAGGAGATGCAGAGCCACTATTGGGTGGATCACATCGCAGGGCTTGCCGAAGCGGCGAGGGCGCGCCATGTCGGCGACTATCTGGCGGGGATGACCGACACCTACGCGATCAGTGCCCACAGGCGATTGTTTGACCACACTCCAGATTTGCGATAGGCAGCGGTCGCCCGGCTAGGACCGGACAAATGCCTTGTGGCAAAGCCTATGCATGGAAGAGTGCGATGAACCTTTTTACCGATTTCGACGCCCGGATTAAAACCGCCCTTGAACAGATCGATCTGGTCAAGGAGAAGCGATCCGAGGTGGATTTCGGCCGCATCGCGATCGAACCGCCACGCGACCCGAGCCACGGCGATGTTGCAACCAACGCCGCGATGGTGCTCGCAAAGCCGCTCGGCACCAATCCGCGCGCCTTGGCTGAGATCATCACGGAGAAGTTGAAGGAAGACGCCGACGTCGCTGACGTCTCGGTAGCTGGACCCGGCTTCATCAACATCAGGCTCTCCGTCGGTTACTGGCAGCGCCTGCTTGCCTCGATGATTGAGGCCGGTACAGACTACGGCCGCTCGACGATTGGCGCTGGCAAGCGTGTCAACGTCGAGTATGTGTCGGCAAACCCGACTGGTCCTATGCATGTCGGCCATTGCCGCGGCGCCGTTGTCGGCGACGCCCTAGCCAACCTGCTTTCTTTTGCCGGCTTTGATGTCGTCAAGGAGTACTACATCAACGATGCGGGCTCGCAGATCGACGTGCTGGCGCGCTCCGTGTTCCTGCGTTACCGCGAAGCGCTCGGAGAGAAGATCGGAGAGATTCCGCCCGGCCTTTATCCTGGCGACTATCTCATCCCGGTCGGTCAGTCGCTCGCGAATGATTACGGGGTCAAGTTGCACAACATGCCGGAAGAGCAGTGGATGCCACTCGTCAAGGATCGCACCATTGATGCGATGATGGCGATGATCCGCGATGATCTGGATGCTCTGAACGTGCATCACGACGTCTTCTTCTCGGAGCGCACGCTGCATGCCAATGGCGCCGCCGCGATCCGCACGGCGATCAACGACCTGACATTCAAGGGACACGTCTACAAGGGCACATTGCCGCCGCCGAAGGGCCAGTTGCCCGAGGATTGGGAAGATCGCGAGCAGACGCTGTTTCGCTCGACGGAAGTCGGCGACGACATGGATCGCCCGCTGATCAAGTCGGACGGTTCCTACACCTATTTTGCTGCCGACGTTGCTTACTTCAAGAACAAATTCGACCGCGATTTCAACGAGATGATCTATGTTCTCGGTGCTGATCACGGCGGCTACGTCAAGCGCCTGGAAGCGGTCGCTCGCGGCGTTTCCGAAGGTAAGGCAAAGCTGACCGTCCTTCTTTGCCAGCTCGTGAAGCTGTTCCGGAATGGCGAGCCGGTCAAGATGTCGAAGCGCTCGGGCGACTTCGTCACGCTCCGCGACGTCGTCGAGGAGGTCGGTCGCGATTCGGTTCGTTTCATGATGCTCTACCGGAAGAGTTCGGAACCGCTGGACTTCGATTTCGCCAAAGTAACGGAGCAATCGAAGGATAATCCGGTGTTCTACGTGCAGTATGCACATGCGCGCTGCATGTCTGTTTTCCGGCAGGCGAAGGAGGCATTTCCTGACCTCGACGTGACCCCGGCCAACCTTGCTAACGCTGTTGCGGGCATCTCGGATCCCGCGGAATTGCAGCTGGTTGCGAAGGCCGCGGAGTTTCCACGCTTGGTCGAGTCTGCGGCGCAGTCACAGGAACCTCACCGCGTCGTATTTTACCTCTATGATCTGGCGAGTTCTTTCCATGCGCACTGGAATAAAGGTAAGGATCAAGTAGACTTACGATTTATTAACGATAAGAACCGAGAATCGAGTATAGCCAGATTAGGGCTGGTGTACGCCGTTGCGTCGGTTTTGAAGTCGGGACTTGCCATTGCGGGTACCGCTGCGCCGGATGAGATGCGGTAGCGTCACCATTTACCCACAATGCTCTGGCATAAACCTTAGCAGTTGCGAGTGGGATGAGTATGGCAGACAAACAGCGGGCGTATGACACGCGTAAGAATACGGACCTCTTTGCTGACGATGATCCTTTGGCGGAACTTGCCCGCATCGTCGGCTTCGAGCCGCGGGTAGCAGCAAATACCGTCGAAGATGCCCCCCGACAGGAGCCGGCCTTCAATCTCGAGGATGAATTGTTGCGCGAATTCGAGCGCTACGATGCGCCTCAGTCTGAGGCTTCCTTCGATCTGCCTGAACCCCCTTTCGAGCAACCGGCTGCCTTTGAGGCTCTTGTCGAAGCCGATCTTTCGCCGGTCGCCCAGGCCGAGCCCGAATTTGCTGTCGAGCCTGAAGTCGCGAGCGAGCCGGTGGCCCATCGGTCTTTGGACGCGGCTTCCAACCTGACCCCTGCCGCGTGGGCGTCGAATGCCGTCCGTGAGGGCGAGCAGATTTCTGGTGGCGCACGGGATCTGATCGAAGAACTCGAGATGTCGATCGGCGCGTCGCCGGCCTCCGCTGCTCCGGTGGCCCCCGCCAAGGCGCCGCAGTGGTCTGCGGCCAGCATTCGGTTGCCGATCGCCAACTTCCATCCGGCACGTCGCGATGAGCCTTCACCCGCGCCGATTATTCCTGTTGTAGCGCCGGAGCCAGTCGCCGCTGCGTCGGAGAGCGCTGCTGTTTTCGAAGTGCCCGTTGCCGCAGGCTTTCCTGCTGAAATCGACCGGCACGAAGAAGCCGAGGCGGTTTACGATGCGCCTGAGGTGCCTCAAGGGGCGCCGTTCGATGAACCTGTCATCGATCACAGCGCCTTCGATCTGGCTGCTGCAGCGAAGGATGACGGTGCCCTTCAGGCCGATGCCGCGCTGACCGAAGCCGCGCCGACGGAGAGCGACGATATTGCCTTCGATATCGACGAACTCCTCGCCGACGTATCGCATTACCCTGTTCCTGAGCGTCAGAACACGCCTGCGGCCGATGTCGCAGAGATTCCGCACTCGCCGGAGCCCGCCCGCGTAGTGGCGCCGTTGCCGAAGCCGGTCGAGCCGCCTCTGGCCGCTCCCACGGCCAAGGCCGAACCGGAAGGTGACGATCCTTTCGCTGGGCATGACTTTGAACTCGATCTTGAAGGTATCGAGCTGGAGCTTGCCGACTTTGACTTTGCTGAGCCCGTGAAGGTGCAACCGCAAGCGGCCGAGCCGGCGCGAGTTCAGGCACAGCATGTCGAGGTGGTCAGACCTCAGCCGGTTGCCCCGGTGCCCGCTTTCCAGCCGGCGCCCGCTCCGGTCGTTGCTGCCGCCCCGATCCACCAGGCCCCGGCCGAGGCAGCGTTCGTCGCGAAGGCGCCTGTTACACCCGCATTCACGGCCGATGCCGGAGACGATCTCCCGTTCGATCCGTCGATGATCTCGGATGCGGAATATCATCCGGAAGCCGTCGAAGAGATGCACGTGCCCGTGCTGCCGCCTATTGAGCAGCCGGAGCCGGTCGTAGCGACCTCCGATTTCGATTTCGACGTCGACGCCGAGATCGCCAACCTTCTTGCACCCGCAAATCCGGTGGAAATGCCCGCGAAACCGGTCGTCGAGGAATGGCGGACCCGTGCGCCCGTCTCCGTCGCGCCGACTGCAACACCGGCAGCGTCCGTCGCCAAGCAGGCACCATTGCAGGGCTTGGACGAGTTCGAGCGCGCTTTGGAAGAAGACTTCCGCCGGAGCGTCAACGAGCCGGTACAGCGCCGCGAGAACGTTTCTCAGGTGCAGATCCAGTCGGCGAGTGAAGCCGAGGACATGAGCCGCGCACGCTCGATGAAGCGTATGCTGGCTGCCGCTGCGGCAATCGTCGTGTTCGGCGGTGTCGCCTATGCAGGTTACACGTTCCTGGCCCGCGATGGAGGCCTCGGCATCGCCTCCGGCGAGCCGCGCGTGATCACGGCGGACAACGAGCCGGTTAAGGTCGTACCGGAAAACCCCGGTGGCAAGACCGTGCCGAACCAGGACAAGGCTGTTTACGACAGCGTTGGTGGGGCCGCTGCTGAGGCGCCTAAGCAGAAGGCGCTTGTATCCAGTGACGAGCAGCCGGTGGACGTCGTGCAGCGCACGCTAACACCGGAAACGCTGCCTGAGGACAACGACAGCGATATCGCGACGCCGCCCATGGCGACACCTGTCGGAGACACCGAGGATCCGCGCCTGCTGCCGAGCGAGGATACGGCCGCTGCCGACGAGGCAGACAATGCCAATCAGGCTCCATCGGTTTCCGCCCGCAAGGTCCGCACCATGATCGTCCGCCCGGACGGCACTCTGGTTGCCCGCGACGAGCCGGCTCCTGAAGCGGCCCCGACGCTGCCGAAGGCAACGCCGGTTCAGACGCAGAAGATCACGGCTGGCTCAAAGCCGGCTGGCGGCACAGCTGCTAATTTCCCGGCGTCGGGACAGGTTGCTGCCGCTGACATCCGTTCGACTCCGGTTGAAGCAACCAAGCCGACGGCGGCTCAGGCTCCCTCTGAAAACGCGCTAGCCAAGGCGGCTGCCGCCACTCCGGCGAATGTCGATCCGCCGGTTCGCGCCGTGAAGAGCTCGACGGTGAGCGACACTGCACCGGCTCCCGCAGCGCGCCCCGTGATCGATGCGGCGAAGGCACCGGTTGAAGCGCCGGCAGCTCAGAAGCCGAAGGACGTTGCCGCTGTTTCGCCGGCTGCGACCCAGGCTCAGCCGACTGCATCGGCTAGCGGTTATGGCGTCCAGATCGCATCGCTTCCCTCCGAGGAAGAGGCGAAGAAGACCTTCGCTAGCCTTTCGAAGAAGTTCGCGAGCGTGCTTGCCGGTCGCAGCTACGAGATCCGCAAGGCGGATATTGCGGGCAAGGGCACGTTCTACCGCCTTCGTATCCCGGCAGGCTCCAAGGACGAAGCCGCGGCCATTTGCGAAAAGTACCGTGCTGCAGGCGGCAGCTGCCTTATCTCGAAGTAAGTTTCTGCAAACATTCAATGAAAGCGGCGGGCCTCTGGTCCGCCGCTTTTTTTGTGAATGCCGATTGACGCGGCTCGTAATTCCGCAAGGCACCTCTATGATTCGGGTATGACCGAATCAAAAGCAATGATCCTTGGCTGTAGCGGCCTATCCCTCACTCCCGATGAAAAGGCGTTTTTCAACACCGAGCGCCCCTGGGGCTTCATTCTGTTCGGGCGCAATATTTCCGAGCCGCAACAGATCAGTGACCTCGTCGCGGAAATGCGAGACGCTGTCGGTTGGCACGCGCCGGTCCTGATCGACCAGGAGGGTGGACGCGTCCAGCGTATCCGGCCGCCAATCTTCCAGCATTATCCGTCGGGGCAACAGCTTGGTGATATCTATCGGCAGGACAGAGAAAAGGGCCTGCGAGCCGCATGGCTGATGTCGCGGCTGCACGCCTTCGATCTTTCGGGCCTCGGGATCAACGTTGATTGCCTGCCGGTTCTGGACGTGCCGGTGGAAGGCAGCAGCAACGTGATCGGCAATCGCGCCTATGGCGGTGAACCAGCAACTGTGACGGCCATGGGGCGTGCCGCTGCCGACGGTTTGAAGGCGGGTGGCCTTCTACCTGTGATGAAGCACATGCCTGGCCACGGGCGCGGCTTTGCGGATTCACATCACGAACTGCCGGTTGTCACCGTCTCGCGCACGGAACTCGAGGCGCACGATTTCCCGCCGTTCATTGCCATGAAGAACGAATTGATGGCGATGACGTGTCATGTTGTCTTTGCGGCCATCGACTCGGAGCGTCCGGCAACGACCTCACGCAAGGTCATTGACGGCGTCATCCGCGACCATATCGGCTTCAAAGGACTATTGCTTTCCGATGATACGTCGATGAACGCGCTTGCTGGTACGATCGGTGAGCGCGCCGCCAACATCATCGGCGGTGGATGTGATATCGTGCTGCATTGCAATGGCCACATGGACGAAATGCAGCAGGTGGTCGCAAACGTACCGGTCTTGCAAGGCCAGTCGCATTTGCGGGCAGAAGCGGTGCTGAATGGCTTCCCGACAGCTGACAAGGCCGACGAGGCCTCGCTTCGGGCCGAATTCGATGCGATGTTTGCAACGGTCTGATTGCGAAAGGAACAGGGCAGGGTGACGACGACCAAGGGCACGGAACGGCCACAGACGGCGGCTACGCCGATGGACAAGCTGTGGCAGGAGAGCGGTGCTGAGCGCGCGACCTCCGATCCGGCCCTGCTGATCGACGTTGCCGGCTTCGAAGGTCCCCTCGACCTCTTGCTCTATCTCGCCCGCAATCAGAAGGTCGATCTGTCCCGCATCTCTGTTCTTGCGCTGGCGGAGCAATATCTGCAGTTCATCGAAAGCGCGCGGCGGATACGGATAGAGCTTGCTGCCGACTATCTCGTGATGGCCGCTTGGCTTGCCTACCTGAAATCGCGTCTGCTGATCCCGCAGCAGGCCAAGGACGACGGGCCCTCCGGCGAGGAGATGGCGGCGACGCTCGCCTTCCGCCTGAAACGCCTCGAAGCGATGCGCGAGGCCGCGAGCGGTCTTGTCAATCGCAACCGCCTCGGACGGGATATCTTCGCTCGCGGCGTCCCAGAGCACATCCCGGACAGGCATCAGTCCGCATATGATGCAAGCCTCTATGATCTGCTGACGGCCTACGCGTCGCTCAGGCAGCGTCAGGCCGTGACGCAGGTCACCATCGCGCGCCGCAACGTCTGGTCGCTGACGGACGCCCGCGAGCTTCTGACCCGCATTATCGGCGAGGTCAGCGAGTGGACTGCACTCGAATCCTATCTGTTGCGTTACATGTCATCTCCGGAAGACAGGGTCACGGCGATTGCCAGTGCGTTTGCGGCTTCGCTGGAGCTGGTCCGCGAAGGCAAACTCGAAATCCGGCAGGATGGAGCCTTCCAGCCCCTCTACATGCGGCGAGGCCCCAAGCATGCGACGCTGCAGGTCGTCGAACAGGAGCGACCGGCGTGACCGATCTGGAAGAAGAACACATCGATAGCGTAATGGTGGAAAATTCAGACGACGAGGTTCGTGCGGAGACCGAGGCAGAGCGCATCGCCGAGGCACTGGTCTTTGCGTCCGCCCAGCCCGTTTCCGAAAGCTTCATCGCAGACCGCTTGCCTCGCACGTTCAACGTCCGCGCCATCATGTTGCGCCTGAAGGAGCAATATGCCCATCGCGGCGTCAACCTCGTCCAGGTAGACGATGCGTGGGCGTTTCGAACGGCCGCTGATCTCTCTTTCGTCATCCGGCGCGACGAGAACGAAACGAAGAAGCTCTCGCGCGCGGCCCTGGAAGTATTGGCGATCATTGCCTATCATCAGCCGGTGACACGCGCCGAAATCGAGGACATCAGGGGCGTGCAGACCTCTCGCGGCACGATCGACGTGCTGATGGAGGCGGGTTGGGTTCGGTTTCGCGGCCGCAGGCGCACGCCGGGCCGGCCTGTCACGCTCGGTACCACCCGCGATTTCCTCGATCACTTCGGCCTGGAAGAACTCCGCGACCTGCCGGGGCTTGAAGAGTTGAAGGGGGCAGGGCTGCTCTCCGGTCGCATACCGGCCAATTTCAATGTACCATCGCCTATGATGAGCGACGAGTTGACCGAGGACGAAGATCCAATAACGCAACTCGATCTTGAGGAACTCGGCCTGCTTGCACCGGGCGGCGGGTCCGAAGACTAATCGGATTTGTCTTGGTTCCGCCACGCATCGCGAAAACAATGCCGATCATAGTTTTTCGGATGTGTATTCTCTTGTCACAGAGGGCGATCCCGTGACATTAAGCGACAATCCAAGGGGAACTTTGATGTTGGAATTGGTGTAGGAAGCTCTTACATCTGGAAACATCGCAACAGGGAGTTAGCGTAATGGGTTCTTTTAGCATGTGGCACTGGCTGATCGTTCTGGTCATCGTGCTTTTGTTGTTCGGTCGCGGCAAGATTCCGGAGCTGATGGGTGATGTCGCCAAGGGTATCAAGAGCTTCAAGAAGGGCATGAACGACGAAGACGCGCCTGAGTCCACGACTGCCAAGACCGTCGATCACAAGGCCGACGAAACGAAGTAATCCACTTCCGGGCAACGTAGCCCCCACGTTTCCCGTTCAGGAGCCTTGAATGTTCGATATTGGCTGGACCGAGCTGCTTGTCATCGCGGTCGTATTGATCGTGGTGGTTGGTCCTAAGGACTTGCCGCCGATGCTTCGTGCGTTCGGCAAGATGACGCAGCGCGCTCGTAAGGTCGCCGGTGAGTTTCGTGCCCAGTTCGACGAGGCCCTGCGTGAAGCGGATCTGGACGAAGTTCGCCAGACGCTGACCGATGCGCAGAAGCTGAACCCCGTCAACACCTTGCGCGAAGCAATGAACCCGCTTCGCCAGATGGGCAACGAAATCAAGGCTGACCTGCAGAAGGCGACGACGGTCGATAACAAGACCGAAGTTCCGCCAGCTGCCGTATCGGTTCCTGAGCCGTCGATGAGCCTGCCAGAGACGCCGCCGGTCGTAGCACCGGCGCCTGTTGCAGCAGGCGTTGAAAATGCGGCAGCCCAGGAAAAGCCGAAGGCGGCCCGTAAACCGCGCGCCAAGGCGGAGCCTGCGCCTGCCGCAGTTGCTGCTCCGGTCGGAAAGCCCAAGCGGACTTCGACGAAGACAGCGGCCGCCAAGAAGCCTGCGGCCGCCGCCACAGCCGCTCCGAAGAAGACGGCAGCAAAGAAGAAGAAGGACGACGCATGAGCGGTGAAATCGAAGACAAGCCGCAGCCGCTGATCGAACACCTGATGGAGTTGCGTACGCGGCTGATCTGGTCGATCGGTGCGTTTTTCGTCGCGTTCATCGCCTGCTTCATATTCGCCAAGCATCTCTTCAATGTGCTCGTCTATCCATACAAGTGGGCGGTGACCTGGGCGCATCTAGACGTGTCCAAGGCGCAGCTCATATACACCGCGCCGCAGGAGTTCTTCTTCACGCAGGTAAAGGTCGCCATGTTCGGCGGCCTGGTCATCGCCTTTCCGATTATCGCCGCGCAGATCTACAAGTTCGTCGCCCCTGGCCTCTACAAGAACGAGCGAGCGGCCTTCCTGCCGTTTCTGATTGCGTCGCCGGTCCTGTTTCTGATGGGTGCTTCGCTCGTCTATTTCTTCTTCACGCCGATGGTCATGTGGTTCTTCCTGACCATGCAGCAGGCGCCGGGTGAGGGCGATGTCGCGATCTCGCTGCTTCCGAAGGTCTCTGAGTACCTCAGCCTGATCATGACGCTGGTGTTTTCGTTCGGCCTGGTCTTCCAGCTTCCTGTCATCACCACGCTGCTCGCCCGAGTTGGGCTGCTGACTTCCGATTGGCTGGCCGAGAAGCGCAAGTTCGCGATCGTGCTCGCTTTTATCGTGGCAGCGGTGCTGACGCCGCCCGATCCGATGTCCCAGATCGGCCTTGCACTGCCGACCATCCTTCTCTACGAGATTTCCATCTACGCGGCGCGACTCGTGGAGCGCCAGCGTGCCCGCGAGGCGGTCGAAGAGGCTGAAGGAAACACGGACGTTGCCAAGACGGACAACGTCTGACGATCTCCCTCAATGAGCGCTTCCAAGCATCCGGTCGAGGCCTAGCCGGGCTTTGGCCGGGTTATCTTTTTTACAACGACCTGGAACGACGATGCTCGATATAAAATGGATCCGTGAGAATCCCGAAGCCCTCGATGCGGCACTTGCCAAGCGTGGTGCCGAGCCTTTGTCCGAAAACCTGATCGCGATCGACGAAAAGCGCCGTTCGGCCATCCAGAGCGTCCAGGACATGCTGTCCCGCCGCAATGCCGCCTCCAAGGAGATCGGCGCTGCGATGGCCCAGAAAAACAATGGGCTTGCTGAAAAGCTGAAGGCCGAAGTAGCCGACTTGAAGTCGCTGCTTCCGGCCGCGGAAGAGGGCGAGCGGCAGGCGACGGACGAACTGAACGATGCGCTGTCGCGCATTCCGAACATCCCGCACGATGACGTGCCGGTTGGCAAGGACGAGCACGACAATTCCGTTGCCCGAGTCGTCGGCGAAAAGCCCCGCTGGAATCATACGCCGAAGGAACACTTCGAAATCGGCGAAGCGCTCGGCTACATGGACTTCGAACGGGCTGCGAAGCTCTCGGGATCGCGCTTTACCGTGCTGACCGGCCCGCTGGCGCGGCTGGAGCGTGCGCTCGGTCAGTTCATGATCGACCTGCATACGCGCGAGCACGGCTACACCGAAGTCAGCTCGCCGCTGATGGTTCGTGACGATGCCATGTTCGGCACCGGCCAGCTGCCAAAGTTTGCGGAGGACCTGTTCAAGACCACGGATGGCCGCTGGTTGATCCCAACCGCCGAGGTGACGCTCACCAATCTCGTCTCGGGCGAAATCCTCGACCAGGAGAAACTGCCGCTTCGCTTCACCGCGCTGACCCCGTCCTTCCGATCGGAGGCAGGCTCTGCCGGACGCGACACGCGTGGTATGCTGCGCCAGCATCAGTTCTGGAAGTGCGAGCTCGTCTCGATCACCGATGCCGAGAGTTCGCTTGCCGAGCACGAGCGTATGACGGCTTGCGCCGAAGAGGTGCTGAAGCGCCTCGGCTTGCATTTCCGCACGATGACGCTCTGCACCGGCGACATGGGCTTCGGTTCGCGCAAGACCTACGACCTCGAGGTTTGGCTGCCCGGCCAGAACACCTATCGTGAAATCTCGTCCTGCTCGGTCTGCGGCGATTTCCAGGCGCGTCGCATGAATGCGCGCTATCGCGGCAAGGAAGACAAGGCGACGAAGTTCGTTCACACGCTGAACGGTTCCGGCACGGCGGTCGGCCGCTGCCTGATTGCGGTTCTGGAGAACTACCTGAACGAGGATGGTTCCGTGACCGTTCCCGATGCTCTGCTGCCATACATGGGCGGTTTGACGAAGATCGAACGGGCGGCCTGAGCCGATGCGCATTCTGCTCACCAACGACGACGGCATTCACGCGGAAGGCCTCGCGGCGCTGGAGCGGATTGCGCGGACGCTGTCCGATGATGTCTGGATTGTCGCGCCGGAGACGGACCAGAGCGGCCTTGCGCATTCGCTGAGTCTTTCCGAGCCGTTGCGGCTTCGGAAGATTTCCGACAAGCATTTCGCGCTGCGCGGAACTCCGACCGATTGCGTCATCATGGGCGTCAAGCAGGTTATGGACGTCAAGCCCGACCTGGTGCTGTCGGGCGTCAATTCAGGCTCTAACGTCGCCGATGATGTGACCTATTCGGGCACCGTCGCCGGGGCGATCGAGGGCACGCTGCAGGGTGTCCGCTCCTTTGCGTTGAGCCAAGCCTATCTGCACCAAGACGGGGCAAGGGTGGTCCCCTGGGAGGTCTGCGAGGCGCATGCGCCGGCACTTCTCGACAAGCTCATATCGCTCGACCTGCCTGACGGCACCTTCCTGAACCTGAACTTTCCGAATTGCCGGCCGGAAGAGGTCGAGGGCGTGGAAGTGACGGCGCAAGGGCGGCTTGCCTTCAACCTGCAGGTCGATGCCCGTTCCGACGGGCGCGGCCTGCCCTATTACTGGCTCCGGTTTGGAGAACGCGCCGGCGCCTTCGTCGCAGGCACGGATATTCACGCCCTGAGAAGCCGCAAGATTTCGGTAACGCCTTTGAAACTGGATCTGACTGATTATTCCGTACAGGACCGAGTCGCGCGGGCGCTTTCGGGTACGGAGTAGACTATTTTGACGGCACGGCTGGTGGAGAAGGAAGGTTTTGCGGCGCTCGTCTTGAGGCTGCGAGCCGAAGGCGTGTCCGATCTGGACCTGCTGACTGCAGTCGAGCAGACGCCGCGGTCGCTGTTCGTGCCGGCACAATTTGCCGAGCAGGCCTATTCGAGCCGCACGATCCCGATCGAATGCGGCTCCTTCATCGAAGGCGTCGATCTCGCGGTCAGGATCCTTCATCACCTGAAAATCAAACCCGGGCAACGCGTGCTCGAGGTAGGCACCGGCAGCGGCTTCATGACCGCCGTCATGGCTCGCATGGCCGAGCGCGTGCTGACGATCGACCGCTACAAGACACTGACGACGAATGCGCAGCGCCGTATAGACTCGCTCGGACTGCGAAACGTCATCATCCGCCAGGCTGACGGCAGCGCCGGTCTGCAGGGAGAGGGGACCTTCGACCGTATCGTCGTAACCGCTGCGTTCAATTCGATGCCACGGTTCTACACCGACCAACTCGTTTCCGGCGGTTCGATGATCGCTCCATTGATGATTTCCGACAAGGAGTGTCGCCTCGTGCGGCTCACGAAAACGGGCAGCCGCTTCGAGCGCGAGGAGCTGTTCGACACACCCTATCTTCCGATCGTCCCTCGTCTCGCATCTCAACTCTAGGGCGATCGGCTCGCAAGCGTTGCTATGGTTAGCAATCCCTCAAAAAAATCTCGCGGATTCCGGCACCTTAACCGCGTGGTAATACTAACGCGCTTTAATAAACCCACAAATGGTTGCGTTAATCAGTGGGTCGAGTCATGCGTTTCAGTCTTTCGCCAAGAGTGGGCAAGTCTGCCGGTAATGTCCTGATAGCGGCTTTGCTGGCGAGTGCGGCAACGGGTTGCAGTTCCGATGTGACACGTTTCGGTGGTCTCTTCTCGTCATCCGGTCAGGATCAGATGACGACCAACTCAATCCCTCGCAGAGGTATGCAGGCCGATCCGGTGCCGCAGGCGGATTTGGCACAGGGCGGCTACGCGCCAAGTAGCCAGGCAATGAGCCAGCCTTATTCCGCGCAGCCCGCTTATGGCGCCTCCAGCGCCCGCATGGCCTCGGCACCTGTTTCCGTCCAGCGCTCCGAACTTGCGGCTCCCTCCGCCGTTGCACCGGCAGCGCCATCCCGTGAAAGGCAAGTCGCACTCGCCCAGCCATTCCCTGCCGCCACTGCTCCGAAGAAGTCGGCGCCCATTCTCGTTCCACCGAAGACAGACTCGATCGTCACCGGCACGAACCCCAAGGTTTCCGGCTGGTCGGCAACCAATGCGCCGTCCGTCACACTTCGCCCGGGTGAAAGCATCGCGACACTCGCCAACCGCTACGGTGTGCCGGAGAAGGAGATCCTTCGGGTCAACGGCTTCAAGACTGCCGCTGCCGCCAAGCCGGGCCAGATCATCCTGATCCCGACCTTCAACGGAGGCAATGCAGCAAAGGCAGCCGCCCAAAGCGCCGACCTCTCCAAGGGTGGGCATCTGCCGCAACCGAACAAGCAGCAGGAACAGAACGTTGCGGTCGTTCCGGGTGCGAACTCCGCCCGTGACAAGTCAGTCGCAAATGCCGATCCGTCCAACAAACTTGCGGCCGGTGCAGGCAAGGGGCCAAAGGGCGCCGGCGGCACCTACGTCGTCAAGCCGGGTGACTCGCTCGCCAAGATCGCCAAGGCGACGGGCACCAGCATAGACGATCTGAAGGCCGCCAATAACCTGTCGGCCGGTTCTATCCGCATCGGTCAGGAGCTTAATCTTCCGGGTGGTTCTCAGGATGGCATGAAGACGGCTTCCATTCCGGCAAAGGCAGAGCCGAAGCCAGTCGCCGAGCCCGCCTCCGCAACGTCGACTGCTGCCGCGCAGCCGGCAACCTACAAGGCTCCTGTCGCCACCGAGACGGTGGATGAGGCTGCCAAGAAGGAAGTGGCGTCCGCCGCACCCGAGGCTACCGGCATCGGCAAGTATCGCTGGCCGGTTCGTGGAGCTGTCATTGCCGCCTACGGCGCCAACGTCAACGGCAGCCGCAACGACGGCATCGACATTTCCGTGCCCCAAGGTACGCCGATCAAGGCGGCCGAAAACGGCGTGGTCATCTATGCTGGCAACGGCCTGAAGGAGCTCGGCAATACGGTCCTCGTCCGCCACGACGATGGTACGGTCACCGTCTACGGCAACGCCGATACCTTGAGTGTTGCCCGCGGCCAGAAGATCCAGCGCGGCCAGACGGTCGCCGTCTCCGGCATGAGCGGCAACGTCAAGCAGCCGCAGGTCCATTTCGAAGTTCGGAAGGACGCGACGCCGGTCAACCCGATTACCTTCCTCGAATAGGTATTGCGTCCGAGGATGCTCAAAAGCCCGGCCTCAAGCCGGGCTTTTGTCATTATGCACGGTCGAGTGCAATGCGCATCCGACCGGCGAGATCCTGAATGTACTGCCAGGCAACACGGCCCGAACGTGCGCCACGCGTCGTGGCCCATTCTAGCGCCTCCGCATGCATCTTCTCGCGATCGATTGGCAGCCTGAAGTGGTCGGCATAGCCGTCGATCATCGTTAGATAGTCGTCCTGGCTGCATTTGTGAAAACCCAGCCAAAGGCCGAACCGGTCGGACAGCGAAACCTTTTCCTCGACCGCCTCCGAAGGATTGATCGCCGTCGACTGCTCGTTCTCCATCATGTGGCGCGGAAGCAGGTGGCGCCGGTTCGAGGTCGCATAGAACAGGACGTTGTCCGGTCTACCTTCCACGCCGCCATCAAGGGCTGCCTTGAGCGATTTGTAGGCCGTGTCATCATGGTCGAACGAAAGGTCGTCGCAGAAGACGATGACACGGTGCGGCGTGTCCTTGAGAAGATCGAGCAGCGTCGGGAGGCTCGCAATATCCTCGCGATGCACTTCCACCAGCTTTATCGACACGCCGCTCTCGCGCCGCACATCCTCGTGAACAGCCTTGACCAGCGACGACTTGCCCATGCCGCGCGCACCCCAGAGGAGAACGTTGTTGGCCGGAAAGCCTTCGGCGAAGCGCACCGTATTCTCGTGCAGGATATCGCGCACGTGGTCGACACCGCGGATGAGCTTCAGCGCCACGCGGTTCGGCCGTGCAACCGGCTGAAGATGCTGACGGGCAGGGGACCAGACGAAGCAGTCGGCCGCGTTCCAGTCGTTCAATGCGGGCGGCGGCCCCGCCAACCGATCGATCGCATCTGTGAGCCGGCGCAGCTCCGTCAGAATGGCGTTGTTGACGTCTCCGGCCATGGGCCTTCCTCCTGAATTCTGCTTGCAACCAGTGTACTGTGTCTTTTGCCTGCGGCGTAGCATGGCCTTTTACGAGCGGAAAGGTTATGAGGCAGCGGAATCGGTACGGTTTCCAGCTGTTTCTGTTGCATTCGCAAAGACCGCAATTATAGTCCGGCCACCCGAGAAAAGGCGGAGTTCCGCCTCCGGAAAGTTTGAGGAGTTTAGCATGTTCATCACCCCGGCATTTGCCCAGGCTGCCACCGATACCGCGGCGTCGCCGTTCGGTTCCGGCTTCGAAATGATCATTCTTTTCGTGCCGTTGATGGTTGTATGGTATTTCTTGCTGATCCGTCCGCAGCGCGCCCAGGCCAAAAAGCGGGAAGAAACGCTGAAGGCGATCCGTCGTGGCGATCAGGTTGTGACCGGCGGTGGCCTCGTCGGCAAGGTCACCAAGGTTGTTGACGACAAAGAACTCGAAGTGGAGATTGCAGACGGCGTTCGCGTTCGCATCGTCCGCACCGGCATTTCGGAAGTTCGCGTCAAGGGTGAGCCAGTCAAGGCGGACGCTGCATAGTATTGCAAACCAAGATGTGAACCGGATTAGGCCGGGTCGGAAATAGTCGAGAGAAAATGCACCGTTTTTCCCGCTTGAAGGCCGTCCTGATCTGGGTTTTGGTGGTGGTGGCCGTGATACTCGCGGCCCCAAATCTGTTGTCTGAAGGGCAGCGTTCGAGGCTGCCCCTGTGGCTGGCTCATAGCCACATTGTTCCTGGCCCCGATGTTCAGGGCGGTTCCCATCTGCTTTTCCAGATAGAACGCGCTGATATCGTAAAGCACCAGCTCGAACGCACAGTCGCGGATGTTCGCGGTAAGTTGCGCGAAGCCAATATTCGCTACACTGGCCTGACCGGCAACGATCAGGAGATCACCGTCAAGATTACCGCTGCCAGCCAGGTGGATGCTGCCGTCAGTGCGTTGAGCGCGCTGACCGTGAGCACGAAAAGTGGCTGGTTCGGTGGCTCGGTTCAGAATGTTTCCCTGCAGAAGGGCAATGACGGACAGCTTACGCTACGAATTTCGAACGCTAGCATCGACCAAGGTATCGTGGCCGCTCAGACGCAGTCCATCGAGGTTGTCGAGCGTCGCATCGCCGGCATTGGGATTAGCAGTTTTTCAGTCCGCGGAGACGGCGATCGTATCGACGTCAAGGCACTGGGCTCGGTCGACGTCGAGCGCCTGAAGAATATTCTGAGCGAGCCGGCCCAGCTCTCCGTCCGGCTGATCGATGAAAGCATGTCGGGGCAGGAGGCCCTTGCCGGTCGCTGGCCCGCGACGTCAGAGGTTCTCTACTCGCTCGACGATCCGCCCGTTCCCTATCTCGTGGACCGCACTGATTTCGTGACGGGCAACAATCTCGTTGACGTTCAGGCCGTCGCCGATGCGAACACGGATTCAGTCGCAATCAGTTACAAGCTGGATGCTGAAGGGACCGAACGCCTCGCGCAGAAGACTCGCCAGAACATCGGTCGGCACCTTGCCATACTTTTCGATGATCAGGTCATGGCGGCGCCTCTGATCAATGCGCCGATCCTGGACGGCACCGGGAAGGTGCCGGTCAGCTTCAGTGAGGACGGAGCCCGCGATCTTGCGCTGATCTTGCGAAGCGGCGCTCTGCCGGCGACGTTGACGACCGTAGAGGAGCGCACCGTCAGCCCCGTCCTCGGCGCTGAATCAAAGCGCGCCGGTCTGATCGCCGGCTTCGTCGCTGCGATCCTTGTCACCGGATTGATGTTTGCCTTCTATCGCAAGCTGGGCATCATTGCCGGCATTTCGCTGGTCCTGAATCTGCTTTTGATTCTTGCTGTGCTGAGCGTGATCGGCGCGACACTCACGCTGCCCGGCCTCGCAGGTATCGTCTTGATCATCGGCATGGCCGTCGACGCCAATGTGCTTGTCTACGAGCGAATTCGCGAGGAGGCGAAAGCCGGTCACTCCTTCGCGGATGCGATCGACAACGGCTTCTCCCGGGCATTTATGACGATCCTTGATGCCAACGTCACGATCGTCATTGCGGCCGTCATTCTCTATTATCTCGGCAGCGATACCGTCCGCGGTTTTGCAGTGACACTGGCCGCGGGAATCCTGACGACGGTCTTCACTACCTTCACGCTGACGCGCTGGATTGTCGTTACCTGGCTGCATCGCAAGCACCCGCGGCATCTGCCAAGGGATGTTCAGACGGGCATTTTCGACCGCGCGAACATCCGTTTCATGGGTATCAGGCGCTACACCTTCACGGTGTCGGCCGTGCTTTCCATTCTCGCCATGGTCGGCTTCGCGACAGTCGGTGCAAATCTTGGCGTCGACTTTGCGGGCGGGTCGCTGGTGGAAGTCAAGGCGAAGCAAGGTGCTGCCGATCGTGATGATATCCGCGCTCGCCTCGGTGATCTGAACATCGGGGCCATTGAGGCTCGCCGCCTTTCCGACCCGTCGACGGCATTGGTCCGCATCCAGGCGCAAGGCGGCGGCGAGAATGCCGAACAGTCTGCCATGACGTTGCTGCGTGATGAATTGAGCGACGACTATGAGATCCGGCGTGTCGAGGTTGTCGGCCCCGCCGTATCAGGCGAACTGACCAGGGCCGCGACGTTGGGCACACTCGGTTCGCTCGCTATCATCCTGCTTTACATCTGGCTCCGCTTCGAATGGCAATTCGCGATCGGCGCGATTATCGCGACGCTCCACGATATCATCCTGACGCTAGGCCTTTTCGTACTGACCGGCATGGAATTCAATCTCACAAGCGTTGCGGCCCTCCTGACGATCGTCGGCTATTCGCTCAACGATACAGTCGTCGTCTACGACAGGATGCGCGAGAATCTGAAGCGCTATCGCAAGATGCCTATGCCGATCCTGATCGATGCTTCCATCAACCAAACGCTGTCGCGCACCGTTCTGACGGCGGCAACGACGCTGCTGGCGCTGCTGGCGCTCTGCCTTTTCGGTGGCGACGTGATCCGCCCGTTCGCCTTTGTGATGCTGTTCGGCGTTGCCATTGGCACCTTTTCCTCCATCTACATAGCCGCGCCCGTGCTGATAGCCTTCAAGCTCCGCCCGGACGCGATTGACAACGATCAGAACAAGAAAGTGGCCGAGCCGGATACGAACCCCGGCAATCCGGCAGTGTGAGAATATGGCAAGAGGCATAGAAATCCGCGAGGCGCATTTTCCTGGACGTGCGCCCATCGATACCTACGGCAATGGCGGCTTCCGTTTCGCTGACATGTCTCATCGCGGGTCGATCCTTTGCCTGCCGTCCGGCATCTATGGCTGGGACATGGACATGTCGAAGCCTCTGTCGATCAAGAATTTTCAAAAGGTGCTCGATGAAGCAGCCGAGATTGAGGTTCTGCTGATCGGGACGGGAGACGACATGCGTCCGATCCCGCCTGATCTGAAGGCCGCGCTCAAGGCTGCAGGTATTTCCTCGGATCCCATGAACACCGGCGCGGCCGTCCGCACCTTCAATATCATGCTCATGGAATCCCGCGCTGTCGCCGCGGCACTGATCGCGGTTTGACAATGGCGGAGCAGTCTTTGACGAACCAGGACATTTGCCTGGCGACGCTGCGTGACAACGACCGCGACCGCTATCTGGCTTGCCTGCTGGCGCCGGAAGTAAGGCGGGGCGCTCTGGCAGCTCTCTACGCTTTCAACGCCGAGCTCGCGCGCATTCGCGATCTGGTGCACGATCCCCTTCCAGGGGAGGTTCGCATGCAGTACTGGCGCGATCTGCTGGAGGGCGGCGCGCACGGCTCCACCCAGGCAAACCCGATTGCCGCCGCCTTGTTGTCGGCGATTGAAACCCACCGCCTGCCATCGCAGACACTCGTCAACATGATCGATGCCCGCATCTTCGATCTCTACGACGATCCGATGGTGACGCGGGTCTCACTTGAGGGGTATGCCGGCGAGACGGCGTCTGCGCTGATCCAACTGGCAAGTCTCGTGCTTGCGCCGGAGGCGGCCACCGCATCTGCTGAGGCTGCTGGGCACGCGGGCGTTGCGCAGGCCATCGCCGGTCTTCTGCTCCTGATGCCGTTGCATCGCCACCGCGGCCAGCTCTACCTTCCCCTTGAAATCCTGTCCGCTACCGGGCTCGATCGTGATGCGTTTCTCGCCGGCGAGGACAAGCCGCGAATCTCTGCCGCGATCGAAGCCTTTGCGGGACTTGGACGCGACCATCTTGCCAAGGCGAGACGTGTCGCAATACCGCAGTCGGTGTTTCCCGCCTTTTTGCCTGTCACCATGGCGGAGCCGGTTCTTTCCAACGCCCAGAAGGTAGGCGCGGGACTGTTCGATCGGCAGATCCAGCGATCGCAGTTTCGGCGCCAGGCCGGCATGCTGCTTGCGCTGATGCGCAAGAAAATCTGACCCTGTTTAAACTCGCGCAAGGCTCGTGCGTTATAAAGACGCCGTTGTCGATTTGATCGGAGAGGGATGTGAGCATAATCGTCTGGTGCGTTATATTCGCGATCGTCATCTTCATCGCCTTCATTTCGACGCGCATGGCGGCGCAGAACAAGGAAGATGGCCTGCACGATACCGGGCTCGCGATCATCGAGTTCAACCGGGCTTTCCCCAACGAAGCAATCCGCCAGTTGCAGGCGACTGCCGATGGGCAGGCGGTGTTCGTGCGTTTGCATGACAACAAGGCCGGCATCATGCGGAATATGCAGCGGCATTATTCGTGCCATGTTTTTGAGCCGGGAAGGGCGCGTGTGCTCGGCTCCGAAACCGGGCGAGGCCTCAACATAGAGTTCCTCGACGCACCACATCACAGCGGCACCTTTGAATTCGCGTCCGCCAGGGTGGCGTCGGAGGTCGCACTTTGGCTGCTCGGCAACTACGTGGCCGAGCCTGACAAGGCATTGCCGTCGCACAATCCCACGGTCGCAAACGGCCAGTAGCAAAGGTTCTGGCGAACCGGGATATCCCTTCGCTGCGGCCGTCCCGCATTCACAATGATCCTCGTCGGCGCGGCCCGCGCGATGCGTCGCCGCGGCCGTTTTGCCGTTGCCTACGGTCCGAAATAGGCGCAAGATTTACGCTATCCGGCATTAGTTTGAGTTTGTATTCACAAACGCGATGGAGGTGCGTGATGCTTGCAATCAATGATACCGCTCCGGATTTCGAAGCTCAGACAACCGAAGGCGTGATCAGTTTTCACCAGTGGATCGGCAACTCCTGGGCAGTGCTGTTTTCGCATCCGAAGGACTTTACCCCCGTATGCACGACCGAACTCGGCTACATGGCGCGGATCAAACCCGAATTCGACAAGCGCGGTGTGAAGATTATCGGTCTTTCCGTTGATCCGCTCGAACGCCACACCAGCTGGATGATAGACATCGAGGAAACGCAGGGCTATCGTCCAAACTATCCGATGATCGCGGACGTCGATTACGCGGTATCGAAGCGTTACAACATGCTGCCCGCGCTCGTATCCGGCGATCCGACCGAGCGCACTCCAGCCGACAATCAGACCGTCCGCAACGTCTTCGTGATAGGGCCTGACAAGAAGATCAAACTGGTCATGGTCTATCCGATGACCACGGGGCGCAACTTTGATGAGGTGCTGCGGGTCATCGATTCCCTGCAGCTTACCGCAAAGCACAAGGTCGCTACGCCAGTGAACTGGAAGAACGGCGAGGACGTGATCATCGCCGGTTCAGTCTCCGACGACGACGCAAAGAAGCAGTACCCGCAAGGTTGGCGAGCACCGAAGCCCTATATCAGGATCGTGCCGCAACCGCACGGATAGGCAATCGCAAAGCAAGCCGCCACGAAGGAGGTGGGGATGATCTTCCGGCAGCTGTTCGATCCGGTGTCGAGCACCTATTCCTATTTGCTGGCAAGCCGGAATGGCGGCGAGGCGCTGATCATCGATCCGGTGTTGGAAAGGGTTGATCGCTATCTTCAGCTCATCCGCGAGCTCGATCTGAAGCTCGTGAAGGCCGTAGATACCCATCTCCATGCCGACCACATCACAGGTCTTGGCGCGCTGCGCGACAAGACCCATTGTATTACCGTGATGGGAGAGCAAACAAAGGCCGACGTCGTTTCGATGCGTCTGTCGGACAATGAGAAGCTGACCATCGAGGGACTCGCCCTCGATGTGATTTATACGCCGGGACACACCGACGATTCCTACAGTTTCGTTTTGCCCGACCGTGTTTTTACCGGCGACACCCTGCTCATTCGCGGCACCGGCCGCACCGATTTCCAGAACGGAGATCCCCGGGCGCAATACGAGTCGATCTTTGGCCGACTGCTGAAGCTTCCGGAATCGACGATGGTCTTCCCTGCACACGACTACAAGGGCGATACGGTCTCGACCATCGGCGAGGAAAAGGCCTTCAATCCACGCCTGCAGGTAAGATCCGCCGATGAATATGCCGATCTGATGAACAATCTGAAACTGGCCAATCCGAAGATGATGGACGTAGCCGTTCCGGCTAACATGAAGGTCGGGATGAACCAGGACAACGTAATGCGCCATGGCTGGGCGCTGACGGCGCAGCAAGCGCTGGGCGTCGTCGGCCTCGGCGACGTCGCCTTGGTCGATCTGCGCGAGAATGCCGAACGGCAGCGAAACGGCACGATCCCGGGCTCTCTTCACGTCCCCTATCCCTCGCTCGAGGAAAGCATAGGCGCTGGCGGTACGCTGCATGAGCTGGCAACTTCAACCCGCAAGAGGCTGCTTTTCTATTGCGCGTTCGGCGAACGATCGGCAATGGCCGTGCAGGCAGCGCATGACGCCGGTCTTCCGCTGGCCTTTCATATTCAAGGCGGCATCGACGCCTGGAAGAAGGCGGACGGACCGATCGCGCATTAACGAGCGCCCTATGGCAAGCGATGCAATGGTGCAGCGGCAATCGATTCTGACCTGTCCGATCTGAGGGCACCGATCAGTGGAAACGGTGCCGGTCGATGCCTGCGTTTGGTTCCACGAATGCCAGGGCTGCGGCGCGACGCTCAAGGCGAAGCACGGCGATTGCTGCGTCTTTTGCTCATACGGGTCGGTTCCGTGCCCGCCGATCCAAACCCGCGCGATCTCGCGGTGTTGTCAGGCCACCTCGAACAGGGCCGCGTAGTGATAGGGCGGCAGATCGACGACCCGCTGCATGGAAAAGCCAGCAGTCTCAACAACGGTACGAACCGCTTCGGGCGACATGCGCATCTCGGTTCGCGGTCCCCGGGGCTTGCCTAGGACCACCGTTTCCTCTCGCGGAGCCGGGTGCCAGTTGACGATGCAGAACAGGCCGTCCGGTTTCAGAACTTCCCTTACGGAACATGCGAGACCTACTTGGTCAGGAACGCCGTGGAAGGTATTGGCGATCAAGACAAAATCGACCGATTCGTCAAGGTGTTTCGCCAGCGCCGACGTGGCGTCCGCGCAAATCCACTGGCGAACTGACGCGCCGCTGCGCTCAACTTCGGCCTTTGCCAGCTCGATCATGGCGGGATCGAGATCGAGCGCCGCCAACCGTCCGTCGACCAGTGCTGCGAGCGGGCCGGTGAAGTAACCGTCGCCGCAGCAAAGGTCGAGAACGCTCATGCCCCGCCGGATGCCAATCTGTTGAAGCAGCCCTTGGGGATCAGGCCACAGCACAGACCACCAATCCCTGTCCGGCATGGACGTGCCTTGAAACAATGCTGCCATGTCACGCCCCCGAGGAGGTCTCACCACACAGAATTTCGACAGCGACGAGACGCCTGTCGATGGCTAGATCGGTAGGCTCCCGGCTCGATTACGCACTCTCCGCGAGCTTGACGTCCTGCCCGAGCCAGGTGGCACAATCCGCAAGCGCCCGCTTGGCGATCAGCTGCCGCTTCATGATCGTCTTGTCCTTGCCGCGGAAACGCTTCACGCCTTCGGGTTTGACGATCGAGCCGGGCTCCAGCTCGGGGAACAGGCCGAAATTGATGTTCATCGGCTGAAACGACCGCTTGCCCGGCTCCTCGTCGTTGACGATGTGTCCGCCCGTGATGTGGCCGAGCAGCGAGCCGAGCGCCGTCGTGGCCGGCGGCAGGGATACTCCTTCTCCCTTTCGCTCGGCAGCGGCGAACCGGCCAGCCATGAGGCCGACGCTGGCGCTTTCGACATAGCCTTCGCAGCCAGTAATCTGCCCGGCAAAGCGCAGGCCCGGGCGGGACTTGAGCGTGAGCGACGGGTCGAGCAGCGTGGGCGAATTGATGTAGGTATTACGGTGAAGGCCGCCGAGGCGAGCGAATTCGGCTTTCTGGAGCCCCGGGATCATGCGGAAGATCTCGGCCTGGGCCCCGTATTTCAACTTCGTCTGGAAGCCGACCATGTTGTAGAGCGTGCCGAGCGCATTGTCCTGGCGCAACTGAACGACGGCATAGGCCTTGACCGTCGGGTTGTGCGCATTGGTCAGGCCCATCGGCTTCATCGGGCCGTGCCGCAGCGTCTCGCGGCCGCGCTCTGCCATCACCTCGATCGGAAGACAGCCGTCGAAGTAAGGCGTTCCTTCCCACTCCTTGAATCCGACAGTATCGCCGGCAATCAGGGCATCGACGAAAGCGTTGTACTGCTCTTCGGTCATCGGGCAGTTGATGTAATCCTTGCCGGTGCCACCGGGACCGACCTTGTCATAGCGCGACTGGTACCAGCAGATATCCATATCGATGCTGTCCCGATGAACGATCGGCGCGATTGCGTCGAAGAAGGCCAGCGCGTCCGCGCCCGTCTCGGCCTGGATGGCGCTTGCAAGGGAAGGTGCCGTCAACGGGCCGGTGGCAACGATGGCGAGATCCCATTCTGTCGGCGGCAAGCCGGTTACTTCTTCACGAACGACCGTGATCAACGGGTGCTCTTGGATCGCTTTGGTAACGGCGTCCGAGAAACCGTCGCGGTCGACGGCCAGCGCGCCACCGGCGGGGACCTGATGCTTGTCGGCGCACGCCATGATCAGCGATCCCGCCATGCGCATTTCGGCATGGATAACGCCAACCGCGTTGCTGGTCGCGTCGTCAGAGCGGAAGGAGTTGGAGCACACGAGCTCGGCCAAGCCGTCGGTCTTGTGGGCGTCGGTGCCACGCACGCCGCGCATCTCGTGCAGGATAACCGGCACGCCGGCATTTGCGATCTGCCAGGCTGCCTCGGAGCCGGCGAGCCCGCCGCCGACCACATGGATGGGAGAATGGGAAAAGGTCTTGTTCATGCGCGGCTGATTACCACGCTGGGCTGGCGCAGGAAACCGAAGAATTGGCGACTGATCGATGCCGGCACCGATGCCGTCAAATATCCAGCTTCAGCCGAGCGCCCGTGTCGCTCGCCGCCGGCACGGCGCAGCAAATCAGCGCTTCGTCATCGGCGGTGTCGGCGGTCGGCTCCTTCGTGTATGCGACGGAGCCTGACAGGATTTTCGTCCTGCAACTTCCGCAATTGCCAAGGCGACAGCTGAACTCGGGCGCCAAGCCGCGCGCTTCGGCAAGCTCGAGCAACGTGCCCGATCCTGGCTCCCAGCGTGCTTCCTTACCGGAGCGCATGAAATAGACCGGCTGCGGTTCTTCAGCGGCGACGCGCGCGGGCGATCGCGGGAGCGCATCTCCCGATCGCTGGAGAGACGCGGGTCCAAACGCTTCGGCATTGATGCGGCTATCGGAGATATTCAATCCACGCAGGCCATCATAGACCGACTGCATGAAGCCGGCTGGACCGCACAGATAAAAGTCGTAGTCGTTGAACGGCAACACGCTGCTGAGCAGGGTCATGTCGACCCGCCCCTGCTTGTCATAGTCTTCACCAGCGACCGTATCAGAAGTATCGCTGAGCAACCGGACCAGCTTAACGACGCCGCCGGACACTGCGGCGAGTGCCTGCAGCTCGGCATTGAATGCACGTTCCGACGCGTTGTGCGCTGAATAGATCAGCCAGGTCGGTCGTATCCGCCTGGTTCGCAGCCCCTCGTAGACGACATGCCGCAGCATCGCGAGCAGGGGGGTGATCCCGATGCCCGCCGCCAGCAAGACGGCAGGGCGTCTCTCGCCGGGGTCGATCGTGAACGCGCCTGTCGGGGCGCGTGTCTCGATGATGTCTCCTTGCCGGATGGCATCGTGAAGATGCGCCGAGACAAGCCCTTCGCGCTTGACGCTGATGCGATAGATACTGTCGGAGGGGGCCGAGGAGATCGTATAGGTGCGCACCGCCGGCACATCCGATCCCTCGAGCTTGATGCGGATCGGTAGGTGCTGGCCGGAGACATGCGGAATGATCCCGCCTTCGTCTATCGGTTCGAGATAGAACGAGCGCACGCTGGCGCTCTCTTCGACGATCCGGGTGACGCGGAAGGGCCGCCAGCTCTTGGCGAGGGCAATCGCCTGAAGCCGCGCGTCAGCCTCATCCCAACTCCCGGTCATCAGGGAGTTGGGAGATGGACCATTGGCGCGCGATCGCCAGCGCAGCGGCAACGCTTCCTGCCGGTAGACGATCTGTGTCGGGCGAAAGCGCCACAGACGCTCCGCCCCCTGGAACGCCGCTATCTCAGGCGATTCCAGAATGACCTCGGCGCTGCCCGATAACTGCAGCAGGTCGCCGCTCTCGAAATCCGCGAAGACCAACCCCGCCCGCGGATTGGCAAGAATGTTGCCGAGCGTGTTGAAGAAGAGATTGCCGGCAAAGTCCGGGATCGTCAGAACACTGTCCTCGCCAATCCGGACAAAGCCGGGCCGGCCGCCACGATGCGAAACATCGATTTGGCGCCCTTCATGGTCGCGGCCGACATACGAGGCGACGAAGAATGTATCCGCCTTGGCGATCATTTCGGCAGGCCGACCCTCCAGATTGCCAAAACTGACCGGGTCGTACCCGGAGGGCTGCATTGGATCCCGTGTAAACTCGAAATCGCGCAGCTGGATATATTGCGGGCAGTTGCCGTAGGCCTGCCCAACACGCACATCGAAGCCGTCCTGCCCGGTTCGATGGATAGTGCCATTCAGCCGGTTGCGACGGCGCGTGTGGAGCTCGATGCCCAACATGGCAATGGCCTTGCCGTCGTCCATTCCCGCGTCGGCCGGGTCGAGCGGCTCACGGGGAAGGTCGACACTCAGTGTGTGGACGTCCGGGCTCTGAAGGAAGCCCGGACGATTGGCACGGAGTGTCGCCCATGCGTTGCCGTCTTCATCTACCGTCCCAAGTACGATGAAGGGCAGCTGCGGGTAGAACTGCCGATGCTGATCGATCAGGTGATCTCGCAGCACGCGGCGGCCCACTTCGTCCATTCGCTTCGCGACGCCGACCTTCTCCTGCAGTGCGATCTCTCCGGCATGCCAGGGAGAGGAGGTGGTGCTCTGTGCCTCGGTGGGCATAACTGGCTCCTTCACGGCTTTTGGTCGGGTGCGGTGCGATGCGGCGCCTTAAGCGGCCTCGACAATGCCCACGGGTGATTTCTGGAAAGGCTGAAAGCCGGGAAGAGCTTCTATGCGCTCGAGCCAGGTCGTTACGCTACGGTAGGCAGACCGGTCGACGTTCCCCTCAGGCGCCCGTGCGATGTAGCTGTAGAGGGCGATGTCGGCGATCGTCGGTCTCGTTGAGACGATCCATTCACGACCGGTCAGTTGGGCATCGACAAGGCCAAGAATGCGATGAGCTCTCGCGATCACTTCTTCAGTATCGAATTTCGCGCCGAATAAGGTCACAAGACGGGCCGCGCATGGACCATAGGCGATCTCGCCCGCCGCGACCGACAGCCACCGCTGAACCGCAGCCGCCGCTGCCGGCTCCTCCGGCAGCCATCCCTCCGGCGCATACGTCTTGGCGACATAGACAAGAATGGCGTTGGAGTCGCTGACGACGGTGTCGCCGTCCTGAAGCACCGGCAGCTGCCCGAATGGGTTGAGCGCCAGGAAATCGGGGCTCTTGTGTTCTCCCGCCGCTAGGTCGACCTCCACGATTTCGGCATCGACGCCGATAAGCGACAGAAAGAGGCGGGCGCGATGGGCATGGCCCGATAGAGGATGCGAGTACAGCTTCATCGATCTGATCTCCGATTGAGGTGAACAAACAATAATTGTTTCCTGCTGCGCGTTGAATTGCGATAATATGAAAGTCACTATTTCAATTTGTGGAATATTGCGGGATATCCTATGGATCGGCTTCAATGCATGAGGGTTTTGGTCAAGGTCGCCGAGACGGCAAGCTTTGCGCAGGCTGCACGCCAACTTCACATGAGCGCTCCGGCCGTTACGCGCGCAGTTGCCTATCTGGAGGAAACTACAGGTGCTAGGCTGTTCGTGCGCTCAACGCGCTCGGTGAAGCTGACGCCATCAGGCAGCCGATATGCCGACGACTGCCGAAGGATTCTCAGTGATATCGACGAGGCGGAAGCCTCTGCCGGTGGATCCCATTCAACGGCATCCGGAATCCTCAGCATCACTGCGCCGGTATTGTTCGGTCAGATCCATGTCGTCCCGATTTTGACCGCGTTTCTCAGCACGCACCCGGCGGTCACCGGGCGCGTCCTGTTCTTCGATAGGATGGTCAATCTCGTGGAGGAGGGCATCGACGTCGCCATTCGTATCGGCCACCTGCAGGACTCGGACCAGCAGGCGAACAAAGTCGGCGGCGTGCGCCGCGTTGTCTGCGGCGCGCCGGCCTATTTCGCGCGTCATGGCGAGCCGGTAACGCCGGCGGATCTCACCCGGCACGTGACCATCGTCAATACGGGATCATCGGCGCCGTTGGACTGGCACTTCGCGCCCAACCATACGCCCGTCAAGCTTCACCCGCGCATGTACTGCAACACCGTCGATGCATCGATCTCCGCGGCGTTGACGGGGTGGGCCCTGACGCGGACCTTGTCCTATCAGGTGGCGGAGCATCTTGCTGCCGGTCGGTTGAGGACGGTGCTCGATCAGTACGAGGAAGAGCCACTGCCGATCCACGTGGTCCACGTAGAGGGCAGGCACGTCTCAGCCAAGACACGTGCTTTCGTGGACTTTGCTGTTCAGAAGATAAAGGCGCTCGGCCTCTAGAGGCAGACGTATGTCGAGGTAGATATCAGCCCGATACGCTGTGCCGCAAAGGCGGCATTTATGCCATGGCCTTGGCCGAGGCTTCGTAGCATTCGGACAGGGAGCTTATACGATCGAGGTTGTTCAGGATATCGACCATGTCGCATGCTTCGCGCCACGTCATCCGAGCCATCTGCACGTTGTTCAACTCCGCCGGCCGTTGTGTCGTGGCATCGACAACGGTCCAGAGTCCGTCCTCCATGCGAAGATTATATCGGCACATTACGCATGTCTCCCTTGGGTAATGCCGGATACTTTCACAATGACTAATATGAGTCCATCCTAAAGGATGATGGAAGTGCGGTATTAACAGCCATGCCCGTGGCGGGCGCGCTCGCCGTGAAGGGGCTCAGAATCAAAAACGGCGCCAAAGGCGCCGTCTTGGAAGCTTCACGCTTGCCGCTATTAGCGGAACGAGCGGGAAGCGATATTGCGGATGTCGTAGCGGGTAACGCCGATGTCGGCGAGCGCCTGGTTGGAGAGGCTGCCAAGTTCGCTGAGCGTGCGGCGATAGCTCATCCAGTTCTTTGCAATGCGGATCGGGTTCATGTTCTTTTCCTCAGAATGATCGTCAGAGCGGCCCCATCGCCGTCTCATCGTTGACGTTCATATAAGTCTTCTCTGTCATATTGTGCAGTGCAAAGAAGCGGCATCTGCTATGCAATTGTGCATGTGATGCTCATTCCGAATGCAGCGATTGTTTTCTGAGCCACGCCAAAAGGGACGGGGAATTGACTGCAACTATCGCGGAAGCTGGTAGCCAGGCAAAAGAAAACGCCCGTTGCTAGGGGCAGCGGGCGTTTTATCAAGGCGATCTTGCTTGGGAGGATAGCAAGTCGCTTGGATTAGCGGGCAGAAGCCTCGCGAGCAACACGATGGATGTCAGAACGGTCGATACCGAGGTCGTGCAATTCGCGGTTGGTCATGCGGCCGAGTTCGGAAACAGTCTGACGATACTTGCGCCAGTTGTTGAAAGAGCGAGAGAAGTTCATTTTTGTCCCCTTTCCTAGGGCTTGCGATCTGCCAGCTGCCGCCGATCGGCGCTGACCTCTATTTGATGACTGCAATATATGTTGCGCTGCGAAGTCGTAGCAGAGACAAGATTTCAGATCACCTATGCACTAAGCGCAAGTCTCAAGTGCTAGTCGCCGTGATTTCGCGCCTATGTGGTTAATCATTAGGCAGAATGGTTGGTGTATGCCGGCCCGCGTTGCCTTTTCTCCTTGCGAGGCAGAGTGGCCGCCGGTTGGCATATTCAGCTACGACAAGGAGGTCGCAGCAAAATTTGGTTCGGCGGTCAGCGGCTGCGGGGTCGTTGCTGCCTCCGATGAGCCTGCTGCCAGGCCATTAGACCGGCGCGACCTGCGGGAGGCACATCCGCCACCGCTGTCCAACAGGCATTGGAAAACCACGCTGCGATATTGTCGAAAACCAAACGCCCACCGGGGGAGGATCCGGTGGGCGTCGTTAGGGTGACTGACAACCGGGAGGAGGAGGAGTGTCGTCAGTCTATCGGAGGGCGCTGGGAGGAGGAGTGCGCTGCTCCGAATTTCGTTACGAAGATCATCTTCGCAGGCTTTTCCGGTAACCCGGGGCAGGGCGCCGTCCCCTTGCCTTCTGATTAGTAATATAAATCGTCTTACTGGTATTTTGCAGTGCAATATAATCATGCTGCCCATGCAGAAATCGCATGGCTTGCGAGTATGGAGTGTATATTAGCAACCTGCCGTTATGGATCGGTTAAAAAGCACCCCAAATTCGCCCAATGACGAATTCGTATGGGAATATTTCCCTCGTGCTCGATCAACGGCTATAAAGCAAAGAGAGGAAGCGCGTAGTCGCGCGTTTGGCGGAGTAGGGCATGTATCGCGGTCGATTGGAGCGAGACCTCTCGCTTTGGGTGGAAAAGGGGCTCTTGCCGGAGGCAACTGCAGGAGCGCTCTTGGAGGAATATGACGCGCGCCCGGCAAGCTTCAGCCTTGGCAACGTGCTGATGATCCTCGCGGCAATCCTGCTAGGGGCGGCGATCCTGCTGGTTGTCGCTTCGAATTGGGAAGCCATCCCGCGTCTTGTGCGCGTCGCCGTCATTCTTGCAATCATCTGGGTCGTGCATCTCGGCGCGGCGGTCATGCTCAGGCGCGGCGCAACCGGCGCAGCGGGCGGACTGCTGGTGATCGGGACATTGGCCTTCGGTGGAGCGATTTCGCTGATCGGGCAGATGTATCATCTGTCGGGAGACCAACTGACGGTCATGTACCTGTGGTTTGGCATGGCAGTGGTTTCGGCGGTGCTGTTTCGCTCCGGCGTCGTCGCCGCGGTGGCAGGCTTTCTGTCTTGGGGCAGCTTCGCGGCCTATCTCGATACCTACGATACGCGCTGGGTCGGCCTCGATCCCTGGATTGTGCCGCTCATGGCAGCGGTTGTCATTGGTCTCGTCCACCTCACCGGCGCGGATCGCGCGCGCCATCTCGCGTATCTGCTGCTTGTCGCCTGGCTTACCTGGCTCTATGCGGTGAACGAGAATTTCTGGCTCGCGCTCGCCTATGCTATCGGCGGCATGCTCACCTTTGTTCTCGTCAGCCTGCCGGTAGCACGACGTTCCGCGCTTCTCAGGACTGCCGGATCGGCTCCTGCCTTTTACACTTTCCTCGTCGCCATCATCGGTCTCCTTCTGCTCCATATTGAATTGGAGCATGGCTGGCAGTTCGTGACATTGGCGCTGGTGACGCTGGGCGCCGCAGTTGTTGCCATTGCGCTCCAGGGACGAAACAACGGTGCGGTGCGCTATCTGGCCTACGCCGCCTTTGCCGCTGAGATGCTCTACCTTGCGTCGGTGACCGTCGGGTCGATTCTCGGGACATCGAGCCTCTTCCTGTTCTCGGGGCTCTTCGTTGCGGCCGTCGCGTGGCTCGTCATTCGCCTCGAGCGGCGATTTGCCCTCAGAACTCCGGAGGCAAGCGTATGAGCATTTTCTCGCCGCAAGGCTCAGGCAGCCGCTACATCGTCGCTGCAATCATCGTAGCGGCGCTGCAGACCGCCGTTCTTGGCTATGCGATCGAGAGCCGTGCGTCGATTCTGCGCAGCGGTACCGACGCTCTGCTGAAGACCGCGCCCGTCGATCCGCGCGACTTTCTGCGCGGTGACTATGTCGTGCTGAACTACGAGATCTCCTCGGTCCCGGTAGCATCGATTGTTGGCGGTGTACCGCAGGACCAGGGCAAGAAGAGCCTATGGGTGCGGCTGAAGCCTGGCGATGGCGGATTCTGGGGCATTGTCGAAGCATCGTTCGAACGCTTGGCCGAGCAACCGGGCACCGTGGTTCTGCATAGCAGGCCTTTCTATAGTTATGGCCCCAATTCCGCCGACCACATCCGCGTCGAGTATGGCATCGAACGCTATTACGTTCCGGAAGGCCAGGGCACGGCCTTGGAGAAGGCGCGCCAGGGCGGTGACGTCTCCATTGCCGTTCGCGTGGCCTCGGATGGAACGCCACAGATACGCAGCCTGCTCGTCGACGGGAAGCCCGCCTACGACGAGCCTCTTTATTAAGTTGACGCCGAATGGTGTGGAAGCCTGCGAGCGCGGGCGAAATCACTGTCATTTGCCCTTCATTTTTCCTTTGCCTCTCCCAAATCGGGTGTTATAGAGACGCCGCGCTCCGGAAGGCCTCATGTGCAGGCATATGCATGCGGTTTTTGAGAACGCGGGTATGGTGAAATTGGTAGACACGCCAGATTTAGGTTCTGGTGCCGCAAGGCGTGGGAGTTCAAGTCTCTCTACCCGCACCAAAAGCTGGCTTGCAGGCGGGGGGACCGGAACCGGTGTTCCTCGATTACCCGGCAGCAAGGCGCCGTTCCGCCAGGGGCGGAATGAATAAGAATTGAGAACAAGCCACGCTCGGCAACTTTCCGGCGTCGTGCTCATCGAAACGAACGGCGTCTGGGCACGGCCGCCACGAAATGAGGTAGGAAGACATGCAGGTTATCGAAACGCTCGCTGAAGGGCTGAAGCGCGAAATCAAGGTCGTAATCCCGGCCAAGGACATGGAAGTCAAGATGAATGAGCGTCTTGCCGACGTGAAGGACAAGGTCCGCATCAACGGCTTCCGTCCGGGCAAGGTTCCGGCCGCTCACCTCAAGAAGGTTTACGGCAAGTCCATTATGGCCGACCTCGTCAACGAGATCGTCCGCGAGCAGCCGACCGCCATCTTGGCCGAACGCGGCGAAAAGTCCGCGACGCAGCCGGAAATCGCGATGACGGAAGACAAGGACGAGGCAGAACAGATCCTCGCCGCTCAGAAGGACTTCGAGTTCACGCTGTCCTACGAAGTTCTGCCGCCGATCGAACTGAAGTCCAACAAGGGCATCAAGATCACGCGCGAAGTCGTCGACATCTCCGAAGAGGAAGTCAACGAACAGGTTCTGAAGGTCGCTGAAAGCGCCCGTTCGTACGAAACCAAGAAGGGCAAGGCCGCCAACGGCGACCGCATCACGATGGACTACGTCGGCAAGGTCGACGGCGTTGCCTTCGAGGGCGGCACCGACCAGGGCGCCGAACTCGTTCTCGGCTCCGGCCGGTTCATCCCGGGCTTTGAAGACCAGCTGGTCGGCACCAAGGCTGGTGACGAGAAGACCATCACCGTTACCTTCCCGGCTGACTACCCGGCCAAGAACCTCGCTGGCCAGGAAGCCACCTTCGACCTGTCGGTCAAGGACGTTGCTGCTCCGGCCGACGTTGAAATCAACGACGAGTTGGCCAAGAAGCTCGGCCTTGAATCGGCAGACCGTCTGAAGGAAATCGTCCGCGGCCAGATCGAGTCGCAGTACGGCTCGATGACCCGCCAGAAGGTCAAGCGTCAGATCCTCGACCAGCTCGACGAAATGTACAAGTTCGAGACCCCGGCCTCGCTCGTCGACGCCGAGTACAACGGCATCTGGAACCAGGTCGCCAACGATCTCGCTCAGTCCGGCAAGACCTTCGAAGACGAAGACACGACGGAAGAGAAGGCACGCGAAGAGTACAAAAAGCTCGCTGAGCGTCGCGTTCGCCTCGGCCTCGTTCTCTCTGAAATCGGCGAAAAGGCCGGCGTCGAAGTAAGCGAAGACGAAATGCAGCGCGCCATCTACGAGCAGCTGCGCCAGTATCCGGGCCAGGAAAAGCAGATCCTTGACTTCTTCCGCAGCCAGCCGGGTGCGGCAGCCTCGATCCGCGCTCCGATCTTCGAAGAAAAGGTCATCGACCATCTGCTGACCGAAATCGACGTCACGGACAAGAAGGTGACCAAGGAAGAACTGCTCGCCGACGAAGAAGGCGAAGAGTCCGAGAAGGATGCCAAGAAGGCCGCTCCTAAGAAGAAGGCTGCTGCAAAGGCAGAAGCTGCTGAAGGCGAAGAAGCTGCTCCGAAGAAGAAAGCAGCTCCGAAGAAGAAGGCTTCCGAGGAAGGCGCCGAGTAATCTTCGGCCAGTTGAAATTTACGAAAGCCCCGCCTTGTGCGGGGCTTTTTCTTTTCCAGGTCGCGTGCCTGCTTTTAGGCTGCCGTCCGTCCAGGTCACACGATATGGTTGCATTTTGGAATGATCTGATGCAATCTAAGCGTTGTTGGCAGGGGAAGGATTGACGATGGCTTCCGGCGCAGACCTGACAAGGCGGATTTTCGAGGCGCGGCATCGGGGGGACCTTGATGCGCTTATGTCATTCCTTGGGACAATTGCGTTTTCCGGGCAGAAGGCAGCCAGTATCTGGCGTCACTCACCAACCCGGTTGTCGGCAGCGCTGCACTCCGCGCGACGATGCGGCAGTTCATTGACACCTGGGACATGACGGCGCTGGAACTCGACATCCGTGTCGACGGAAATGTTGCACCGGTTCATCGCGTCGGCCAGATGCGTCATAGTACGACCAAGTTCGATACCGAAATCATGGACAAGATGACCTTCGAGAACGGCAGGCTGGTTGAGTGCGTGGAATTTCTCGACACGCTTCAAGCTGCGTCACTACTCAATATAGCGGCGATCTCTGCGGCACAAATTTAACCGGCCCGTTCTTGCGTTGTCGGCGGCGGCGGTCGACCTCAGACTGCCGGTCGGGCCTTGTGGGCGTGGGTCAATTCCGCGACCTTGTGAATGTGGGACACAGCAGCCCGCCCGCCGGCTGTCTTCGTGAAGAGTTCAAGCGTCTCATCCTCATGGTCACCGACCGGTGTCAGTGCCTGGTCCATATAGGCTTTGGACGCTTTGTCTCGTGCGATGAAGAAGGCGCTGATTGCAAGCTTGGCAATGGTCGCACCTAGCGACAGGTGTTTGGTGACCGTCTCCCAGACGAAACGCGGCCAGAAGGTTACAGCGCTTTCTCGCGGCATATCGGGCCGCCGTTCGGAGGGATGCTTGAGACGTAGAAGGCCGCTCTGCAATGGATGCACGTTCTCCAACGGTACAGTTGTGGCGAACGACACAAGGACCTTCACGAGGCTGGCGAGCGGCACGCCCGTGGCAACGGCCCGGCGCAGCAGCGTCTTCATGTGCTCCGGCGAATAGTAGAGCGACCAGGCCTCCTGGTAGATGCCCTCCCATTCCTGCTTGCTCATCTTCGGATGCGCGGTGCAGACGTGCTCCACGTCGTAAATGTTGAGATCGGCGTCCATCTCGACGCCTTTCTTCCACAAGGTCTGGTGGTCTTCCGAGCCCGGCAGTGGTGTCAGCACGAAGAATTCAATGACATCAAGAGGCAGTTCGTGCTGGATGATCGCGATGTCGCGGCGGATCGTCTCCGGCGTGTCCGCGGGGAAACCGAGAATGTAACCGGCGAGAGTCATGATGCCCTGTGCCTTCCAGGCAAGCAGCATCTTCCGGTATTCGGTGATCTTGTTCTGGTTCTTCTTGGCCGCCGTGAGGTTGTCCGGGTTTACGTTCTCAAGCCCGATGAAGACGCGGGTGACGCCGGCACGCTTTGACTTTTCGATGAAGTTCGGGATCTTGTGGCAGAGGGTGTCCACCTGGATCATCAATCCGAGCGGAATGCCGTCCTTCTCCCTGAGTTCGATCAGGCGGTCGAAGATTGCTTCCCAATCCCTGTTGCGTGCGAAATTGTCGTCGGTGATGAAGAACTTATGGATGCCTTGCGCCCAGTTCATTCGCACCAGCTTTTCGACATCGTCGGCCGAGCGGAAACGCGACTTGCGGCCCTGCACGTTGATGATGGTGCAGAAGGAGCACTGATAGGGGCAGCCACGGCCGGCGTCAAAACTCGTGCTGAGGCCGAGCGTCTGCGCGACATTGGTTTTCGGCAGAAATGGGACGGCGGCACCTTCGATGCTGGGCAGGTCGTTCATGAAATTGTAGAGCGGCTCAAGCTTGCCGGCGGCGGCGTCCTGTAGAACGCGATCCAACCGGCCTTCTGCCTCTCCAGCAAACATCGAGATGCCCATCTCGCGACAGGCGTCGAGGCCGACCGCCTTGCCGTCGAGCATGGCCAGGCATCCCGACACGTGAAAACCGCCCATCGAAACCGGAATTCCGGCAGCGCGGAAGGGCCGGGCAATGTCGAGCGCCCGCGGATATTGGTTCGACTGCACACCAACCAGGGCGATCATCCCGAAATTGTCGTGCTGTTCAAGCCGCTTGAGAAGTGCGGGGACGTTGACCCGAGTGTTGGTCTCGTCGATGACCGTAATCTCGATCCCGACATTGGGCCCCAATACCTTGCGTTCGGCGCAGTCGGCAGCGATTCCATAGATCGCAGCCAAGGAATTCGACGGGATCATCGCCCGCCACCACCGGATTACATAGCCGTCATCGTCATAGTGCGACGGCTTGATGAGGATGAGCTGAAAGGTCCGTTCGGCAGTCTTTGGAAGATCTTGCACGGTCACTCGCTGGTAAGAGGAATCCCCGAAAATGGACGCTACCAGACACGGTGGATTATACAAGTAAAGCTTTTACCGATGCTATTCGACACAAATAAGTCAGTTGGAATGGATTTTGGACGGCGCGTAGGTGTCTGTTTTCGTTCAAGAAATTATCAAATTCGAATCGGTTGCCGTTAGTCGGAGGGCTTAAAGCTCCGACTTGATGTCGCCCATGCGGTTCCACGCGTCGAGGCCTGCGATCTTGTAGGCTTCAGCGAGGGTCGGGTAGTTGAAGGTGTTTTCGACGAAGTACTCGACGGTGCCCTTGAGGTTCAACACTGCCTGGCCGATGTGAACCAACTCGGTCGCTCCTTCGCCGACGATGTGCACGCCAAGCAGCCGGCGCGTCTTCAGAGAGAAGATGAGTTTCAGAAGCCCAGTATCGAGTCCCATGATGTGGCCACGCGAAGTCTCGCGGAAACGCGCGATGCCGCATTCATAGGGGATACCGCGCTCCTTCATCTCTTCCTCGGTCAGGCCGCAGGTGGAGATCTCAGGCACGGCATAGATGCCGTAGGGAAAGTACTTTGGCGGCTCCTTCGCGACCGCGCCGATAGCAACGCGCGCAGCAATGCGGCCCTGCTCCATCGAGGTGGATGCCAGGCTCGGAAAGCCGACGACATCGCCCGCGGCATAGATGTCTGGTACGGACGTCTGGAAGGTCTCCGGATTGACCTTGAGGCGACCGCGGCTATCAGCTTCGAGCCCGGCCGCGTCCAGGTTGAGCGTGTCGGTCGCGCCCATGCGCCCGGCGGCGAACAGGACCATGTCTGTCACCAGGCGGCGACCATTGTCGAGCTTCAGTTCAACCTTGCCATTGTCGAGACGCGTCACCTTGTCGGCCTTGGTGCCGAGCAAGATCTTCATGTTGCGATCGCGCAGTTGGTAGGTGAAGTCCTCGACGATTTCCCGGTCGATGAAATCGAGCATCGTCGCCTTCGGATCGATCACGGTCACCGCGGTATCCAATGCGCTGAAGATCGTCGCATATTCGATGCCGATGACGCCCGCGCCGATCACGACCATCGAGCGCGGCAGCTCGTCGATGTCGAGCAGTTCGTCGCTGTCGAGCACCGTCTTGTTATCGAATGGGATGTCGTCCGGACGGAACGGTTTCGTGCCGACCGCAAGCAGGATGCTCGCTCCCGTGACCTTGACCACTTCCCCATCATCCTTGACGACCTCGAGTGTCGACGGGTCGAGAAAGCTTGCCTTGCCCCTGATGTGCTGCACCCGGTTTCGGGCGAACTGGTGTTCCAGCACTTCGACTTCGTGATCAAGGGTGATCAGCAGGCGGCGCCGAAGGTCATCCGCGCTGATCTCTTCCTTCACGCGATAGGATCGGCCATAGAAGCCGCGCTCACGCCATCCGGACAGATTGAGCGCCGTTTCGCGCAGCGTCTTGGAGGGGATGGTGCCGGTGTGCACCGAAACACCGCCGACGCGCTTGCCTTGCTCGATGACCAGGACCTTCTTGCCAAGCTTGGCTGCCTGGATTGCGCCGCGGCGGCCTGCCGGGCCGCTGCCCACAACAACGAGATCGTACTGGAACATTAGGCTGGCCCCGATTGGAAAGCTGGAATCATTTTGCGACGCAATATGTCGCGCGTCCACCGGGGCAGGTCAATGTTGCAAAATGCTCTAGGAGGAGAGGTCTGGATTTATTGAAGCCAAGTAGGGTTCCAGCTTCTCGAAGCTGCGGTCCATGGCGAAGGCGCGAGCGAAAGGCAACCCGATATGCCCGTAGAAGATGGACATCTGTTTCTCCGCAACCCCCTGGCTCGTCTTGTCGACGCCGGCCAGATAGAGAGCGGAAGCGAGACCGGTTCGATCCGCGCCTGAGTTGCAATGGATCAACAGCGGTTTCGGCGCGTCCTTCATGACTTGGATCAATTTCATCGCTCGCTCTGGCGAAAGCTCCTTGTAGGCCGACATCGGGAAATCGATATGCTCGATGCCAAGTGTCTTTGCCTGCTCGACTTCGGCGCTCCGTACCGGGTTATTGCCTCGCAGGTTTATGATCGTCTTGATCCCATAACGCTTCGAGAAACCCGCAAGGGCTTCAGGCGATGGCTGCGATGAACGATAGACTTCGCCATCGACGACCGCGTGGAAGTTGTCCGTAACTGTCAGGTAGAGGGCGTAGCTGCCACCGGCGAGAAAAGACCCGGCGAGCAAGCACAGCGCTGCTATCGCGCTGCGAGGAAATCGGCGAGAGGCGGTTGGCGTCATAAAGGTCCCGGAGCAGTTTGATTGCAGCATTGTCCCTTTGCCACCTAAACCTGACGGATACCTGAAGCACTTTAGACTCCTATAGGTTTAGACCCCTATATCAGACGCAACCCTTTCAGGCTAGCGTGACCGTCCTTGCCGATGATGATGTGGTCGTGGACCGTGATGCCGAGGGGCTTTGCGGTGTCGACAATCATCTTGGTCATGTCGATATCGGCCCGTGACGGCGTGGGATCGCGGGAGGGATGATTATGCACGAGGATCAGGGCTGTGGCCGAAAGCTCCAGCGCCCGCCGCACAACCTCGCGCGGATAGACCGGCGTATGATCGACCGTGCCCCGCCCTTGAACCTCGCCGGCGATCAATGCGTTGCGCTTGTCGAGAAAGAGAATGCGGAATTGCTCGCGTGTCTCGTGAGCCATCGCGGCGTGAGTATTGAATCACCAACGACCAGGACGACAGCACCTGCTTGCCTCGAAGCTCGCTCTTCAGGGTCCGCTGTGCGACCGTCGAGACCAGTTTCAAATCGAGCGCCACGGCTTCGCCGATGCCCTTTACCTCCTGCAGCAGAGGCAGCGGTGCACCGAAGACGGCAGCGTGCGAGCCGAAGCGCTCGAGCAGCGCCTTGGCGATCGGCTTGGTGTCGCGCCGGGGGGATCAGCCTGAACAGCAGCAGTTAGAGCAACTCGTAATCGGCGAGGGCTGTATCGCCATGCTGACGGAAGCGGTCGCGCAGGCGCTCGCGGTGCCCGTGGTAGTGCTCTTCCTTGCCAAGCGAGGCGGAGAGGCTGGCCTGCTTCGCCAAGGATGCCGGCTTGGCGGCCTGTTCCGCGAAAAAGGAGCGTTCGTCGCTTGCATCGCTGGTGGCCAAGGGCAGTTCGGCGTCGTTGGAATGCGAAACAGGACCCTTCGTCATCAAGCGCTCATCGGTTCAAGGGCGGGAGGCCGGGTCGGTCGAGGCCGCCTGGCGAAAGCGTGAAAATCTCGCAGCCATCGGCAGTAACCCCGACCGTGTGTTCGTATTGCGCCGAAAGTGAGCGATCGCGCGTTACCGCAGTCCAGCCGTCCGCCAGAACCTTCACATGCGGCCGACCGAGATTGATCATCGGCTCGATCGTGAAGATCATGCCTTCCCGCAGTTCGGGCCCTTCGTTCGCGCGACCATAGTGCAGGATATTTGGGGAGTCGTGGAACAGCGCGCCGACGCCATGACCACAGAAGTCGCGCACGACGGAACAGCGCTCGGCTTCGGCATAGGTCTGAATGGCTTCCCCGATCGCGCCGGTGCGGGCGCCGGGCCGAACGGCCGATATGCCACGCAGGAGGGATTCATAGGTCACTTCAAGCAGCCGCTCAGCAGCGCGCTTGATGGTTCCGACCGGGTACATCCGGCTTGAATCGCCGTGCCAGCCTTCGACCACGTAGGTGACGTCGATGTTGACGATATCGCCTTCGCGCAGGGGTTTTGCATCCGGAATGCCATGGCAGACGACATGGTTGATCGATGTGCAGGTAGACTTTGTGTATCCGCGATAGTTGAGCGTCGCCGGAATCGCGCCGTTGTCCATGCCAAATTCGAACACGAAACGGTCGATTGCATCGGTCGCAACGCCGGGCCGCACGAACGCCGCCAGCTCATCGAGGCAACGCGCCGTCACTTGGCACGCCTTCCGCATTCCTTCGAATGCTTCGGGACCGTAGAGCCTAATTGCGCCGGTATTCTTCGATGGCGCGGAAGAGGCTTCGATATAATTCACCATTGCAGGCCCTTAGGATTGTCATTCTGGTACATAATGCAGCTATGCCGGGTTCGTCCATCGCGATCAATGGGGCGAATGCTATTTCTGCCGTGTGCGTCGTGTATCGGTGCCAAGTGGCTTTTCTGCGAGCGGCACGCGTCTTCGCCCTCACGCGATCCTCACGACCCGCGGCTTGAGCATGCATGCATTGGACGGGGCGCTGGAATTTGCCTCGTTGAGATAAAATCATATGGCTCTTCCCAGAGCCCCGTTCGTCGGTTTATGTCCGCAACTCCGGTCCCTCTGCGGCCTTGCCCGAGCAAGCTTCGCTTCCCCTGGGGACCATGTGTGCCACACAGGCACGTCCGAGGCTCAACTCAACGCCGCATTCGCGCGGACGCCGCCGTCCCCAGAGGGAGACCATTTTCTGCAGACCCCTGATGCGGAAGCTCACGTCCTTCTTCCGCACCCTGCGCCGGTTCCGCCTCGCCGCAACGCCTTGCGGTGTATCCGCGACGGGACAAGGGGATGATGGCATGGGGGCGAGGTGCGGGGAAAATCGAGCGCGGTGTTTTCTTTTGACTATTGATTAGGAGCGCGACGAGAACAACGAAGCGAAGGTGGACGTCGGCTTGTTCGGCATGCTCGTGACCACCACCAGCTGGCGTATCTGGCCGCGCTTGAAGGCAGCGAGGAAGCGCTTGTAGTCCTTGAAGGACACGCAACCGTTCGAGTCGCCGCGGGCGCCGAGCATGTAGGTGTGCGCAAGCAAGCCGACGCGGTTGTAGACGTAGCCTGCACCGCCGACAGGGTTCAGTCGGATCGCCTCGACGCCGTGGAAAAGGCTTTCGCGCATCGTCAGATTGTAAGTATGCGGCGGGGTCGGGCCGCGGTTCTTGGCATGCACATAACGCGGATTGTCACGCATCTTGCCGAGGCCGGAATGGGCTTCCAGGCGTTCGCCGTTCGGAAGGTAGACGACGTTGGCCGAAATGTCGTAGACCGCGACGCCATTGCGGGCGATCGCGGGGGACAGCCCCTTCTTCACCGTCGGCATTTGATCGTCGTCATCATCGGAAGCGCCGGCATCCGGGCGCGCATAGGCAAGTACGGGTTCAGCCGGAGCACTGCGATCGTTGGGGGTAGCCCGCTTGATCAGGCCATCGGGCCGAGCCATGGGCAAGGGGATCGCGGTGTCGGTGCCGCTCAAAACGAGATCGAACGGCTGGGTTGCCCCCGGTGCAGGCTGCTCAGTCGGCGCAAGAGCCGCAATCTCGACCGGGCCGGGCTTGGTGGCGGCGGGCGGTACCTGTCCCTTGATTTCGGCCGCAGGGCTTGCTGCGAGCGCCAGCAAGGCAGGTCCTTCGGCGGCTGCGACCTCCTGCTTCGACGGGATGATGATACGGTCAGTCGAGGCAACGGTCGCTGATGCCACCTCTACGGTGTCGTCCTTGGCCGGGCGCGCGGGCTGAGCGGGTGCCGCTGACGCGACAGCCGTCGCCAGCTCTCTGTTCGGGGAGGCTTCGGAGAGCGCAAGAGGTTCGGACTGCCCGACAAATGCCGCCGCAAGCGCCGCCGACGGAGCGGCTACGTGAACACCCCTTGCAAGGGCCAGTTCGGCATCGGTGCTCATGCGCAAGCGCGAGAATTTTTTGACGTGAACGAGGCGTTGCTCAGGCTCGGTCTTCGCGACGCTTGCGGGGGCAAGCGCGATGTCGGCGAAGCGACCGGCGCTCGGATGCGGGGCCGGTGCGACCATATGCATGGTCGCAAGTGTAGCGACGACCCACGCTGAAGCGGCAAACCCCGCACCGATGAGAGCTGCACCTGAAAGAAAGCGGAAAGAGTAACCGAAACGAGAAATGGACGTACCTATAGGCCTGCTATTGCTAAACACATCGACCGCAAACGCCATGAGACCCGTCTTTCACAACTCGTTACTGGGCCGGCGGTACGAACCGATGGAAATTCCTTCGCCGGGGCCGGTATAGAAGCATCAGGGCTAAATTGCGGCTCGCTAATATGTCCGGTTGATTGGCAGGATGCCGAATTATGGTAACCAATTCCTTTACGAGCTCGCTCGAGCCGTTCGAAATTGAGGGCAGGCTTTGGGCATGTCCCTGGGGCGCCGGCTTTTTGCCTGCTCCTCCTTTGTCAGGACGTGCCGAGGAATGCGGATTCTGCTATGAATACCTCCCGTCGCGTGGCTCCACGTTGGGAGGGAAAGCCGATGTCTTCGACACAAGTGGTTCATGAAGAAATCTCGCCAGCCTTGCTTGTTGATGCGATGTTTGCATTTCGGAAAACGGCGGCGATGAAGGCAGCGATCGAATTCGATCTTTTCACAAAATTTGGCGGGCAAGCGCGCACGGCGGCGATGCTCGCGTCGGACATTAATTGCGCCGAGCGTGGGGTGCGCATTCTTTGCGACTTCCTGGTAGTTTCGGGTCTTCTGACGAAGAGCGGTGAGAATTATGCGCCGACGCCGTCGAGCAAGGCCTTTCTGGACAGGCGTTCCCCGGCCTATATAGGTGCGGCGATCGATTTCATGGGGTCGCCGCAAATGATGTCCTTGTTCCTCGAAAACCCTGCCGCCTACGTCCGCAACGGAGGCTCCGTCGGCTTGGCCAACGTGGAGCCGGACAACCCTATTTGGGTCAAGTTTGCGAGGGGCATGTTTGGGCTTAACACAGCGAGCGCGAAAGCTGTGGCATCTGACGTTGCGACATGGTCAAAGCTGCCAAGCAAGGTGCTGGACGTTGCCGCCGGTCCTGGTGCCTTCGGTATAGAAATCGCCAAGGTGGCGCCATCTGCCAGCGTGGTTGCTATTGATTGGAAGCCGGTTCTTGCGGTGACCGAGGAAAATGCAACGAATGCAGGAGTAGCGGGGCGCTTCAGCTTCCGACCCGGCAGTGCCTTCGAGGTTGATTGGGGCAGTGGCTATGATCTCATCCTGCTGCCGAATTTCCTTCATCACTTTGACGCCGAAGGCTGCGTCATGCTCCTGAAAAAGGCGCGAGCAAGTCTGGCGGGAGGAGGCCGCGTTGCGATCGTCGAGTTCGTTCCGAACGAGGATCGGGTGTCGCCCGAGTTCCCGGCTGCTTTCGCCATGGTCATGCTGGCCACGACACCGAAGGGAGACGCCTACACGGAGCGGGAACTGGCCGATATGGCCAAGTCGGCTGGTTTTCAGGAGTTCGTTTCCCGACCGCTGCCCCCGTCACCTGCCAGTCTGATCTTCCTGGAGTGACGAAGCCGAGCAGGGGCGTCGCTCTTAGGCTCGCTCCATCACATAGCTTCCCGGCGCCTCCTCGATGGCGTTGAGCGCGGTGCCTCCCGGTTTCCGGGCGGGCACGCGCTTGTTGTCCTTCGCCTCGATCCAGGCTTGCCAGTGTGGCCACCACGAGCCGGCGTTCTCAGCCGCTTTGGTAAGCCACGTCTCATAGTCGCCGGTTACGCCGCCGCCGGTCCAGTATTGGTATTTCTTCTTGTCCGGGGGATTGACGACGCCCGCTATGTGGCCGGAGCCTGCCAGCACGAAATCGACCTTGCCGCCGAAGAACTGGCTGCCGAGAAACACCGATTTTGCAGGCGCGATATGATCTTCGCGGGTGGCGAGATTGTAGATCGGGATCTTGACGTCCTTCAGCGACAGCTTCTGACCGTCCAGGATCATCTCGTTCGCCGTCAGCGCGTTCCTGAGGTAGCAATTACGCAGATAGAAGGCGTGGTTTGCCGCCGCCATGCGGGTGGAATCGGCATTCCAGAACAGAAGGTCGAAGGGCATCGGTTCCTGGCCCTTCAGATAGTTGTTGACGAAATAGGGCCAGATCAGTTCGGAAGCCCGCAGCATATTGAAGGCGGTCGCCATCTTTGAGCCGTCGAGGTAGCCGATCTCCTCCATGTGGGCTTCAAGCCGGCCCAATTGCTCCTCGTCGACGAAGACCTTGAGGTCGCCGGCGTGGGTGAAATCGACCTGTGTCGTGAAGAGGGTAGCGGTCTTGATCCGCTTGTTCTTTTCCTTGGCGTGCAACGCTAGCGTTGCCGCAAGCAGCGTGCCTCCGACGCAGTAGCCGACGGCGTTCGCTTCCTTCTCACCCGTCGCCCTCTCGATGGTGTCGAGGGCAAAGTCGATGCCTTCGCGCGCATAGGCGGCCCAATCCTTTTGCGCGTGCCGCGCGTCCGGATTGACCCAGGAGATCACGAAAACGGTCTGGCCCTGATCGACGCACCATTTGATGAATGATTTTTGCGGGTTGAGGTCCAGGATATAGAATTTGTTGATCCACGGCGGGCAGATGAGGAGAGGGCGCTTCAGCACCGTCTCTGTCGTCGGCTCGTACTGGATGATCTGGCAGATCTCGTTCTGCGCGATCACCTTGCCCGCGGTCAGCGCCATGTCGCGACCGACGGCGAATTTGGTCATGTCGGTCTGGCGAAGCCTCAGGTCGCCTTGGCCCGCCACGATATCCTCGGTAAGCATCTTCATCCCGCGCACCAGGTTCTCGCCGCTGGTCGCGATCGTTTCGCGGTAAAGCTGCGGATTGGTGGCAACGAAGTTGGTCGGCGAGAGGGCGGCCGTGATCTGCTTCACATAGAAACCGGCCTTGTGCTTCGTGTGCTCGTCGAGCCCGTCCGTTTCGGCGACCATCTTCTCCGCCCAATCGGCGGTGATGAGGTAAACCTGCTTCAGGAACTCGAAGAACGGGTTCTTCTGCCAGTCTTCATCGGCAAAGCGCTTGTCGTTGCGCTCCGGTTCCGCCGCCGGCGTTTCGCCCTGCATGCGTTGCATCGAGCGCATCCAGATACCGAAGTAACTGCTCATCAACTGGGTCTGAGCTTCGAAGGTGCGGCGCGGATCTGAGATCCAGTATTCGGTGACCTTGGAGAGCGTCTTGACCATGTCGGTCACCGGCTCCGCTGCATTTTCTGCGATCTCGCCACGTTCGCGTGGCGCAAGCCAGGCCGTGGCCGCCTTGCCGAGATTCTCCAGTGCACGGGCGAAGTTGACCGCCATCGCCTCGGGATCTTTCATCAGGTACGGATCCAGGTCCTTCGCATCGAATCCCCGGCTCTTTGCCTTGTCGCCGTCTTGCTGCTTGCTGTCGGTCACGTGTCTCCTCCGGCGGCGGCATGTTCCTGCAAATTGAGTTGTACATCTGGAAAGATCTATAAAACAAGTTCCGCTGACGCACGCTCGTGCTATTGCTTTGTGGCGGCGACGAATCTAACAGTCGAAGCACCTCAGGATTTGGGACCTCTGGCAAATGACGAGAATTGGCATCCGCACCATCGCAAACATGACCCGTATCGCGCTCATCGGCGCCGCCGCGGCCATGGCGCTTGCCGGATGCATGCAGACGCCCGAGGAAAAGGCCGCCTTCGCGGCAAGGCAAGCGGCCCCGACGCCCGTTGTCATGAGCGCGACAAAGGGTGAAGAGCCGACCGAGAGCGGCCTGTCTCATTACAAGGACGGCTATCCGGGATTCGGGGCACCGCTCACGGCCGCAAACGTTCAGATGAGCGACGACGAGGCTGGCGGGGTTCAGAAGCAATTGACGGCGCTTGCCGCCCAGCGCAAGGCCGGCACGATCTCGGAAGCCGAGTACCAGCGTCGCGTCGCGGAATTTCGCAAGCTAGCGGCCGAGCACGGCGCCGAAACGCTCTCAGAAATCGCCAATTAGGCCTTGCCTTCGCTGCAATTTGGAAGCAAAGCCTTCCATCTGTGGCGGAAGATGAATTTTTCCCGATAATGCACGGCCTGCGCGGCTTTCCGTCAAAGAAATGCCGTGCGACGCAAGTCTGATGAATACGGCGTTGGTGATTCTGAAGTTCGTATCGCGAACAGCCGGGAATTTAGGACGAACTTCGAGCGCGGCCGCGGTGGCCGCATTTCCGTGGGGAAAGAAATGGAAGAGTTTCACAAAGTCCGGCGTTTGCCGCCTTACGTTTTCGAACAGGTCAACCGTTTGAAAGCAAGCGCGCGAGCGGGCGGGGCCGATATCATCGATCTCGGCATGGGAAACCCTGACCTTCCGACCCCGAAGGCGATCGTCGACAAGCTCTGCGAAGTCGTCCAGGACCCGCGCACGCATCGTTATTCGTCCTCCAAGGGCATTCCCGGCCTTCGCCGGGCGCAGGCTGCCTATTATGCGCGCCGCTTTGGCGTGAAGCTCAATCCTGACACGCAGGTCGTCGCGACGCTGGGCTCCAAGGAAGGCTTCGCCAACATGGCGCAGGCAATCACCGCACCGGGCGACGTCATCCTCTGCCCGAACCCGACCTATCCGATTCACGCCTTCGGCTTCCTGATGGCCGGTGGCGTCATCCGCTCGATGTCGGTCGAGCCGGACGAGAGCTTCTTCCCGCCGCTGGAACGCGCCGTTCGCCATTCGATTCCGAAGCCGCTGGCGCTGATCCTCAACTATCCGTCCAACCCGACGGCTTTTGTGGCGACGCTGGACTTCTACAAGGACGTCATCGCGTTCGCGAAGAAGCACGATATCATCGTCTTATCCGACCTTGCCTATTCGGAAATCTACTTCGAGGGTGAGCCGCCTCCGTCGGTTCTCGAGGTTCCGGGTGCGATGGATGTGACGGTCGAGTTCACCTCGATGTCGAAGACCTTCTCGATGCCCGGCTGGCGCATGGGCTTTGCCGTCGGCAACGAGCGTCTGATCGCCGCGCTCACACGCGTCAAATCCTACCTCGACTACGGCGCGTTCACGCCGATCCAGGTAGCGGCAACGCACGCGCTGAACGGCGACGGCTCTGATATCGCGGAAGTCCGCAACGTCTACAAGCGCCGCCGCGACGTCATGGTCGATACTTTCGGCAAGGCCGGCTTTGAAGTGCCGCCGCCGGCAGCGACGATGTTTGCCTGGGCCAAGATCCCGGAAAAGTTCCGTCACCTCGGTTCTCTGGAATTCTCCAAGCTGCTCGTCGAGAAAGCCGACGTGGCTGTCGCGCCAGGCATCGGTTTCGGCGAAATGGGCGACGACTACGTGCGCCTGGCGCTCGTCGAGAACGAGCACCGCATTCGTCAGGCAGCCCGCAACATCAAGAAGTTCATGTCGACGGCAGACGAGACGATGCACAACGTCATCTCGCTCAACGCACATCGCTGATATAATCCCTCAACGGCAGCCGCTTCCGGCGGCTGCCCTTCATGACACATTTCAGGATCGATCCATGGCAGATGCCCTCAAAATCGGCATTGCGGGCTTAGGTACCGTTGGTGCTTCGCTTGTCCGTATCATTCAGCAGCGCAGCAACGAGCTGGCCGCAACGTGCGGACGCCCGATCCTGATTACGGGTGTTTCCGCCCGCGACAAGACCAAGGACCGCGGCATCGACGTCGGCGGCATCGAGTGGTTCGACCGGCCGGAAGATCTGGCGGAGAAGGGCGACATCGACGTTTTCGTCGAACTCATGGGCGGCGTCGGTGGATCGGCAAACAGCTCCGTACGCGCTGCTCTACAGCGCGGTCTCCATGTGGTGACAGCAAACAAGGCGCTGCTTGCCTACCACGGCGTCGAACTGGCGACGATCGCGGAAGAGAAGGGCGCGTTGCTGAACTTCGAAGCAGCGGTTGCCGGCGGCATTCCCGTCATCAAGGCGCTGCGCGAATCGCTGACGGGCAATACGATCTCCCGCATCTACGGGATCATGAACGGCACCTGCAATTACATCCTGACGAAGATGGAAAAGGAAGGCCTGTCCTTCGCCGACTGCCTGAAGGAGGCACAGCGCCTCGGCTATGCAGAAGCCGATCCCGCCTTCGACATCGAAGGCAACGACACCGCCCACAAGCTCTCGATTCTCACGACGCTCGCCTTCGGAAACCAGATCGCGGCCGACGATATCTATCTCGAAGGCATCACCAACATCTCGATCGAGGACATCCACGCTGCCGCCGATCTCGGCTACCGCATCAAGCTGCTCGGCGTTGCACAGCGGACCGATACCGGCATCGAACAGCGCGTCCATCCGACGATGGTGCCCGTCGATTCCGTGATTGCACAGGTCGACGGCGTGACCAATGCCGTGGCGATCGAGTCCGATGTTCTCGGTGAGTTGCTGATGGTCGGGCCCGGCGCCGGCGGCAATGCGACGGCTTCGTCTGTTCTCGGTGACATCGCGGACATCGCAAAAAGCCGACCTGGCGCCCAGCGCGTGCCCGTTCTCGGCCATCCCGCCAAATCGCTCGAGCCCTACCGCAAGGCGCAGATGCGAAGCCACGAAGGCGGATATTTCATTCGCCTGACCGTGCTCGACCGCACGGGCGTGTTTGCAAGCGTCGCGACCCACATGGCGGAAAACCATATTTCGCTGGAATCGATCGTCCAGCGCTCGAAGCAGCACCTTGCGCCGTCGCATCACCAGACGATCATCATGGTGACTCACGCGACAACAGAGGACTGCGTTCGCAAGGCGGTCGCCGCAATCAAGGGCGAGGGCTATCATGTGGGTGAACCGCAGGTGATCCGCATCGAGCGGCCGAAGGAAGACTGAGCCTCACCCGCTCCCAGAAGATCGATGTTGCTGAAGGTGCCGCGGTAGATCAGCCACGCGCATCCACAGCTAACGTCGAGTGTCTCGTCCAAAACCGTTGTGCGGCCGGGCCAAGCCGCATAAAGCTGCCGATATCACTCCCGGTCCCGGGGTGGTGACAAGCGACGAGGGCAGCAGGCAATATGGAGATTCCGGCCGATCCGGTACAACGTGCGTTTCTGGGCGTGGAGAGGTCCGTACTGGACAACCGCTGGATATCGCGACTGGATCAGGCCGGCCAGAACCGGGCGCTTGCGATGTCTCAGGTGCACGGGCTGCCTGAACTTATCGCGCGCGTCCTCGCTGGACGCGGTGTCACCGTCGACGAGGCGCTGGAGTTTCTTGATCCGACGCTCCGCAACCTGATGCCGGACCCCTACACGCTGACGGATTGTGAGAAGGCGGCAAAGCGGCTCGCCGAGGCCATCCGCAACCAGGAGCAGGTCGCGATTTTCGGCGACTACGACGTCGACGGCGCGTCCTCGTCGGCGCTTATGTTCCGCTTTCTCAAGCACTTCGGCGTCAAAGCTGAGATCTATATTCCGGATCGAATTTTCGAGGGCTATGGGCCTAACGCTGCGGCAATCGGCAGTCTGATTGACAATGGCGCACGCCTGATCGTCACCGTCGATTGTGGGTCCACAAGCCACGATGCCCTCACCGAGGCAGCCAGGCGGAATATCGATGTGGTGGTGATCGATCACCACCAGGTGACACACGATCTGCCGCCGTGCCACGCGCTGGTCAATCCGAACCGGGAGGACGATCTCTCCGGGCAGGGACATCTCTGCGCGGCGGGTGTCGTGTTCCTCGTGCTCGTCGCGACGCTAAGGCTGTTGCGGGAAGCAGGAAACCCGCGCGTACGGTCGATCGACCTGCTGCAATGGCTCGATATCGTCGCGCTTGCGACCGTCTGTGATGTCGTGCCGCTGAAGGGTCTGAACCGTGCCTACGTCGTCAAGGGGCTGATCGCCGCTCGCCACCAGGGCAATGCGGGCCTGTCCGCTCTCTTTCGCAAGGCGGGTCTTGCTGGACCGGTGACGCCCTATCACTTCGGCTTCATGATTGGGCCGCGCATCAATGCCGGTGGGCGCATCGGCGACGCGGCACTCGGGAGCCGCCTGCTCACCCTGGACGACACGAGCGCGGCCGAGGCCATCGCCATGCAGCTGGATGAGCTCAACCGCGACAGGCAGGCTATGGAAGCGGCGATGCTGCTGGAAGCGGAGGCCGAGGCACTGGCGGAATATGGGGACGGCAAGGGCGCCTCGGTCATCGTCACTGCCCACGAAAAGTGGCACCCCGGGATCGTCGGCCTGATTGCCGCCCGTCTCAAGGAGCGCTTCAAGCGCCCGGCCTTTGCCATTGCTTTCGATCCATCCGGCAAAGGCACCGGCTCGGGTCGCTCCATCAACGGCTTCGACATGGGCAAGATGGTGCGCGCGGCTGTGGACGATGGCCTGCTGGTCAAGGGCGGCGGCCACGCGATGGCTGCCGGTCTCACCGTTGAGCGCGACAAGCTCGGCCGCTTGCGCAGCTTCTTTGCCGAGCGAGCCGAAAAGACGGTTGCCGCACTCGTCGCCAACGAGAAGCTGAAGATCGACGGCGCGATTGCCGCCAGCGGCGCGACGCTCGATCTGATCGACCGCCTCGAGACGGCCGGGCCTTACGGCTCGGGGCATTCACAGCCGCTCTTTGCTGTTCCCGCCCATCGGCTTCGCGATTCTCGTTTGGTTGGTGAGAAGCACGTGAAGGTGACGCTCGAAGCCATGGACGGCGCCCGCCTTGATGGGATCGCCTTCCGGGCCGCCGATACGCAGCTCGGCAACCTGCTGCTGAATTCGAGGGGCGCCAACCTCCATGTTGCAGGCTCGCTTAGCGCGGACCACTACCAGGGTGTACGACGCATCCAGCTACGCGTCCAGGACGCCGCTCCGGCGCGGTGAGTGCACATGGCTATCCAGTGAAGGCTCGCGACGCTATCCTCGCCTGTCGACCGGCCATTGGCGTCATCGGCCGCCGGACTCGCCGGACATTGATTGGCGACTATGCCGCGATTGCCGACTTTGGCCTGCATGTCGCAACGATCTGCGGCGATCCTGCTCCCGGCATACCGCTTGACGAGGTCGCCAAGATCGACGTGACGACATTTCTGTTCAAGCATACCGTTTTTTCGGGAAAGGCGACGTCAGTCATGGGTGATCCGTTGAACGCTGTCGCCTGGCTCGCTGCTGAGCTTGCAGCAAAGGGCCGCCAGCTCGAGCCGAACGACGTGGTCGCAACTGGTTCGTGCTCGAAAATTCTTCAGGTTTGGGCAGGCCAGCATCTCGCAGCCGACTTCGGTCCGCTTGGCCAAATCGAGTGCGTCTTTACCTGACGCTCATCGAGGGCTCGCGCCCGCGCTTAATGTGAAAAATCAGATCGAGCGCTATCTTCAGCGCATCACGCGGCTCGGGAGCACTCAGGGTCCACGCTACCAATGCATAGTTGATTTTCTGGGAGTGACTCTCCATCGCTGTTTTCAGCCCTTTGCAGACGGCGTGATCAGAGAAGTGTCGGTTCTGAGCATCAAATGCGTGTAGTCTTGCCCGCTTCCTCGATGCGCGCGACAGCCAAGAAGTAGGCTCGCGCAATGTGCCAGGGTCACGCAATAGCGATGCTTCGACGAGAGGTTCCTCTGCGTTGCGGAGCGCCGCTTCGCCGTAACGCCGCAGAAGATCAGCCGTCATTTTAGGTGACCCATGGGCTGCTCATTCTGCTGCTAGGTAGATGGCGGGGAGGGCTCGAACCATATGGTGTCCGAGCCCAAGCTATAGCAGGTGGCTGATTCCCAGACATTCGCTTTGCGAAAAGCAGCATATAATCCGCTTGCCCCCGAAACTCGAAATAATTATCGAATTTTCGCAAGCGGGTATCTAAACAACTGATTTTTAAAGGAAAACGATGGCACGCCCTAGGGGAGTCGAACCCCTCTTCCCAGAATGAAAATCTGGTGTCCTAACCGATAGACGAAGGGCGCTTCCTTCGTGGTGGCGCCCTTATAGTCAGGCACTTTGAATCCCGCAAGCGGCAAAACCAGAAAAAATCACAATGGCGCGATTTTTTCTCTCCCTTGAACCTCCGGCGCCTAGGAAAATCTGTCTATCTTTTTGATATTTCGCCGTTATTTCTATATTCACAAGCTCTTCTCAGCATGTGGAAAGTTTCAGGTGACGCGGCGGGCCATGGCCAAGCGCGCCGCACCTCGCCTCAGGCGCGCACCTCGAAGACCATGTTGAAGGGTGTTTCCGTGGCGCGGCGGAAATGCTTGAAGCCGGCATCGAGGGCGACCTTACGCAGCTTGGTTTCCCCGGCCTGCGCGCCGAGTCCGAGGCCGACCTCCTGAGAGAGCGACGCCGGCGTGCAGATCATCGTCGACGCGCCGTAGTAGACGCGGCCGACCGGATTGAGATTGTCCTTCAGGCAGTCGTGGGCGAAGGGCTCGACGACCATCCAGGTTCCATCGGCCGAGAGCGATTCCTTGACATGCTTGCCGGCACCGACCGGATCCCCCATGTCGTGGAGGCAGTCGAACATGGCGATGAGATCGTAGTTCCCCTCAGGAAAGCCGGCGGCGGGCGCCTGTTGGAATGTGACGCGATCTGAGACGCCGGCCTCCTTGGCGGCAGCCTTCGCCCGCTCGATCGACGGGGCGTGATAGTCGAAGCCAAAGAACGTCGAGGCAGGATAGGCCTTAGCCATCAGGATCGTCGAAGCGCCGTGGCCGCAGCCGACATCAGCGACCTTGGCGCCGGCTTTGAGGCGGGCGTCGACGCCCTGGAGCGCCGGAATCCACTCAGCAACCAGATTGTTGTTGTAGCCGGTCCGGAAGAAACGCTCCGTGCCGCGGAACAGGCAGGCGCTGTGTTCGTGCCATCCCACACCCTTGCCGGTCCGGAAGGCGTCAGCCACCTTCGGTTCGTCCGTCCACATGGCCTGCACGACCTGAAAGGCGCCAGCAAAGAAGGCTGGGCTGTCCTCCTCGGCAAAGACCATGGCCTGCTCTGGCGTCAGATGAAAGCGATCGCTCTTCTCGTCATAGCTGACGTAGTCGGCAGCTGCGAGGGCGGACAGCCACTCCCTGATATAACGTTCCTTGATACCTGTTTTTTTCGACAGTTCGGAAGAGTTGCGCGGCTTGCCGTCGGCCATGGCCTTGAACAGGCCGAGATCATCGCCCAGCACCACCAGCGCTCCGGAGACGGCCGCGCCAACATCGCCGATTAACCTGCCGACGAGTGCATCTACTTTCTGCATGTCAGGTTCGCGCATGTCTTCCTCCCTCGGAAGTGCAGGAAAAGCCAGCCCGGCCGGCACTATACCACCGTCGGCGTTTTGCCGCTAAGCAAACGCCTGCTGCATCGCGGGGATGTTATCCCGTCAGTGGAGCTCGACGGTTGCCCGGAACAAATCTAACGTACTGGTTGCGCCAATTGTCGCGTTGACAAGAAAATTGGCCAGCCTGATAGTTTGATTGCCCCTGGAGGCCTGGAGGAAAGATCATGATCAAGCAGTTGACTATTCTTGCATCCGTTTCCCTGCTCGGGGCGTTGGCGTTTGCTACGCCGTCCTCGGCGCTGACCATGAAGGAATGCAGCGCGAAGTATAAATCGGCCCAGGCTGACGGCTCTGCGAAGAACATGAAGTGGAACGATTTCCGCAAGGCGCAGTGCGGTCCGGATGCGACGGCCGAACCCGATGTCACCCTCAACAGTGGCGAAGAACCGGACAAGCCGACGATGACGGCGCCCAAGGGCGTGTCGTTCCCGACAGCAATTTCACCGAAATACGCCAAGGAAACGCCCGGAAAGGGCCGGATGCATACCTGCGTCGACGCCTACCATCAGAACAAGGATGCGAACACGCTCAATGGCCTGAAGTGGATCCAGAAGGGCGGCGGCTTCTACAGCCTCTGCAATGCCAAGCTGAAGACCTGATCGCTCTCAGGCTCGCCTCGGAAGGCCCCGTCATCGGGGCCTTTTGTTTGTGATGTTATGGCGCCGCGTGTGAACCGCCAGAAGTGCCCCGAAACGAAAAGGCCGCCGGAAAAATCCGACGGCCTTGAATTTGTTGTTCGCCAATCGACCTAGTGCAGGATCTGGCTGAGGAACAGCTTGGTGCGTTCGTGCTGCGGATTGTCGAAGAACTCGGCCGGCGAATTCTGCTCGACGATCTGCCCCTGGTCCATGAAGATGACGCGGTTGGCGACCTGGCGCGCGAAGCCCATTTCGTGCGTCACGCAGAGCATCGTCATGCCTTCTTCCGCAAGCCCGACCATGGTCTCCAGAACTTCCTTGATCATTTCTGGGTCGAGCGCCGAGGTCGGTTCATCGAAGAGCATGATCTTCGGGTTCATGCAGAGCGAGCGGGCGATTGCCACACGCTGCTGCTGACCGCCCGAGAGCTGGCCCGGATACTTGTTGGCCTGTTCCGGGATCTTGACGCGCTTCAGGAAGTGCATGGCGACTTCTTCCGCCTGCTTCTTCGGCATCTTGCGCACCCAGATCGGCGCCAGCGTGCAGTTTTCCAGGATCGTCAGGTGCGGGAATAGGTTGAAGTGCTGGAAGACCATGCCGACTTCGCGGCGCACTTCGTCGATCTTCTTGAGGTCGTTGGTGAGTTCGACGCCATCGACGATGATCTGGCCCTTCTGGTGTTCTTCCAGACGGTTGATGCAGCGGATCATCGTCGACTTGCCGGAACCCGACGGGCCGGCGATGACGATGCGCTCGCCACGCATAACTTTCAGATTGATGTCGCGCAGAACGTGAAAATCACCGTACCACTTGTTCATGCCGATGATGTCGACGGCAACGTCGGTTGCCGAAACGGTCATCTTCTTTGGTTGAGCCTCAGCCATGTGTTCGTTCCCTTATCTTTTATCGTTTGTGGCCGGTATCGAGATAGCGTTCCATGAAGCCTGAATAGCGCGACATGCCGAAGCAGAACAGCCAAAAGACGAAGCCAGCGAAAATCAGGCCTGTCAAGGGTGTCACCGCGCTCGCCCAGTTGGCGTCCGTGAAGTTGAAACGGACGATACCGAGCAGGTCGAACATGCCGATGATCGACACCAGCGATGTGTCCTTGAACATGCCGATGAATGTATTGACGATGCCCGGGATGACCAGCTTGATCGCCTGCGGCAGGATGATCAGCCGCATTTTCTGCCAGTAGCCGAGCCCGAGCGAGTCGGCCCCTTCGGACTGGCCCTTCGGGATCGCCTGCAGGCCGCCACGGATAACCTCGGCCATGTAGGCGGAGGCGAAGATCGCCACACCGATCAAGGCGCGGAGCAGCTTGTCGATCGTAAAGCCTGTGGGCAGGAACAGCGGAAGCAACACGCTCGCCATGAACAGCACGGTGATCAGCGGTATGCCGCGAATGATCTCGATGAAGCCGACGCAGACCATCTTGATGACAGGCATCTTCGAGCGGCGTCCGAGTGCCAGGATGATGCCGAATGGCAGCGACACGGCGATGCCGACGAAGGAGAGCACCAACGTCACCATCAGGCCGCCCCAGAGCGGCGTATCCACCATTTCGAGCCCGAAGCCGCCATAAAGCAGCCAGAAGGCAAGAAGCGGCAAGACGGCAAACAGCAGAATGGCGTTGGTGCGCTTGAATGGTGCCTTGGGGATCAGCATAGGCACGAGCAGCAGCACAAACAGGATCCCGACGATTGTCGGACGCCAGCGTTCGTCCAGTGGATATCGACCGAAGACGAACTGGTCGAACTTCGCATTGACGAACGCCCAGCAGGCGCCGCTCCAGCCGTCGGGTTGCGTGCCGCCCTGAACGGTGGTTGCACAGAAGGTGCGGTCCGTTCCGGTCCAGACGGCCTGGATGAATAGCCAGTTGATGACGTGCGGCAATGCCCATGCGAGCAAGGCAACGGCCAGAGCCGTCAGGACGACGTCTTTCGGCGTAGCCAGCAGGTTCTTGCGGATCCAGGCCAGAGGCCCGCTTTCGCTACGCGGCGCGGGTTCGGCATCGATGAAATTCGTTCGGACGAACGCTTGGTTGGATGTCGACATCTTATCTCTCCACCAAGGCCATCTTGGCGTTGAACCAGTTCATGAACAGCGATGTGAGGATGCTGATGGCGAGATAGACGACCGCCCAGATGAACACGACTTCAATGGCCTGTCCGGTCTGGTTCAGGATCGTACCGCCGACGGCGACGAGATCCGAAAAGCCAATGGCGATCGCGAGCGACGAGTTCTTCGTCAGATTCAGGTACTGGCTGGTGAGTGGCGGAATGATGATGCGCAAAGCCTGCGGAACCACCACGAGGCGCGTGATACTTGATGGATGCAGGCCCAGTGCGCCGGCGGCCTCGGACTGGCCCTTCGGCACACCGCGAATGCCGGCGCGGACGATTTCGGCAATAAATGCCGCCGTATAGAAGGACAGTGCCAGGAACAACGACATGAATTCCGGGCCGATGACGGAGCCGCCGGTGAGATTGAACTTGCCAGCAACTGGCACATCGAACGAAAGCGGCAGGCCGGACAGCAGGAACACCAGACCGGGCAGGCCGACAATCAGCCCGATGGAAGCCCAGATCGTGTGGAATTGCTTACCGGTTGCGGCCTGACGTCTATGCGCCCAGCGCGCGATTATTGCGGCTGCCACGATACCAACCAGAAATGCCACGCCAACCGCCCACATGCCTTCACCGAAGATCGGCTTCGGGAAGGCGAGCCCGCGATTGTTGAGAAACATGTTCAGTGGCAGGTGCAGCGACTCTCGCGCGCCTGGCAGAACAGCGAGAACGCCCTGATACCAGAAGAAGATGACGAGCAGCGGCGGGATGTTGCGAAATACCTCGACATACACCGTGCAGAGCTTGGCGATCAGCCAGTTGTGCGACAGGCGCCCGATGCCGACGACGAAGCCAATGATCGTGGCCGTAATGATGCCGGTGACCGCGACGAGGATTGTATTCAAAAATCCGACCACAAGGGCTCGGCGATACGTCGCATCGCTCGAATATTCGATCAGCGACTGGCCGATGTCGAAGCCGGCGCGCCCGCTCAGAAACCCGAAGCCGGAGGCCGTGCCGGCGCGGGCGAGGTTTTGAGCCGTGTTATGGGCAATCCACCACACGAAGCCGACGATGAGCGCGACGGTCAGAACTTGGAAGAAAATGCCCCGAATCCTCGGGTCGTAAGCCACCGACCGGAAACTCCAGCCAGTGCTTTGCACATGTGACGTGTGCATAGCCTCTTGCGTCATGCCGAGTCTTATCCCCTATGAGCCCGTTTTCGGGCTTTTCTCTTTATATAGGGAAGGCGGCTGACCGCCTTCCCAAGTCTTGACCAGCCGCTTAGCGGACCGGCGGAGCGTACTGGATGCCGCCCTTGTTCCACAGCGCGTTCAGACCACGCTCGATCTTGAGCGGGCTGCCTTTGCCGACGTTGCGCTCGAAGACTTCGCCGTAGTTTCCGACGCCCTTGATGATGTTATAAGCCCATTCATTGGTGAGCCCGAGGTCGGTGCCGATCTTGGTATCGGTTTCCGTGCCGAGGAAGCGCTTGATGTCAGGATTGGCCGAGTTCTTCATTTCATCGACGTTCGCCTGGGTGATGCCGAACTCTTCGGCATTGATGAGGGCATAGGCCGTCCACGACACGATGTCGAACCACTGATCGTCACCCTGACGAACGGCCGGGGCGAGCGGCTCCTTCGAGATGATTTCCGGAAGGATCATGTGCTCGTCTGGGTTCTTCAGCGTCAGACGCAGCGAGTAGAGGCCGGACTGGTCAGTCGTGTAGACGTCGCAGCGACCAGCGTCATAGGCCGCGTTGACCTCTTCAAGCTTCTCGAAAACGACCGGATTGTACTGGAGGTTGTTGGACTTGAAATAGTCGGCAAGGTTCAGTTCCGTCGTCGTGCCGGACTGGACGCAGATGGCCGCACCGGACAGCTCAAGTGCCGACTTCACGTTCAGGCTCTTGCGGACCATGAAGCCTTGGCCGTCGTAGTAGGTGATCGGGCGGAAGTTGAAGCCTTGCGCGGTGTCGCGGTTGATCGTCCAGGTGGTGTTACGCGACAGAAGGTCGACTTCGCCCGACTTCAGCGCCGGGAAACGGTCCTTGGCCGACAGCGGCGTGTACTTCACCTTGGCCGGGTCGCCGAAGACAGCCGAAGCAACTGCCTTGCAGAAGTCGACGTCGAAGCCGGCCCAGTTGCCGGAAGCGTCAGGTTGCGCGAAACCGAGAAGGCCGGTGTTGACGCCGCACTGAATGAAACCCTTTGCCTTCACGTCTTCGAGCGTGGTGGCAGAAGCTGCAGAAGCGCCAACTCCGAAAACTGCTGCGCCGATGGCGACCGACAGAAGCTTAATCTTCATTTTTCCCAACCTTTTCCTTTGTCTTATCTTTCTGTGGGAGCGCTCGCGAAGCAGGCAAACCTCCCAGATGACCCGACACCCTCCCGGCGCGAGTTGGTGCTATCACAGTCGCAAATGTCACTATGGTCAAGTGTCGCGATGAAAGATTGCGTGATATTTCGGCAATTCACTAATTGAGGCGCATAAAATGCGCAGATGGCTATCGAAATGGCAGCATCTTGCCAAAAAAACCGCGCAAAACCGCTGATATATCTGAGGAATTTGCATGGCAGGGATGCTGTGCGAGTCCGGGCTACGGGGTTGACCGATCGTTTTACGCGGTCCAAGAGTTTGGCTGCATCCCACCGCCAAAGGCATTTCCGATATGATAGATAAAGAAGGCCTGCTTCAGAACGCCGGCATCAACACGCGCCTTTCCCACCTCGGCAACGATCCGGCCGAATACCACGGTTTCGTCAATCCGCCCGTTGTCCATGCCTCCACGGTCCTCTTTCCAAATGCGAGGACGATGGAGACACGTGGACAGAAGTATACGTATGCAACGCGCGGTACCCCGACGACGGATGCGCTTTGCGAGGCGATCGATGCGCTGGAAGGGTCCGCTGGGACTATCCTCGTGCCCTCGGGCCTTGCAGCTGTTACCGTCCCGTTCCTGGCGTTCCTGTCGGCCGGTGACCATGCGTTGATCGTCGATTCGGTCTATGGACCGACCCGTCATTTCTGCGACACGATGCTGAAGCGTCTCGGTGTAGAAGTAGACTATTACGATCCGCTGGTCGGTGCGGGCATCGAAGCGCTGATCAAGCCGAACACCAAGCTCGTTCATACGGAAGCGCCTGGCTCGAATACCTTCGAAATGCAGGACATTCCGGCGATTGCCGCGGTCGCCCACAAGCAGGGGGCCGTGGTAACGATGGATAACACCTGGGCGACGCCTGTTTATTTCAGGCCGCTCGACTTCGGTGTCGATGTCTCGATTCACGCCGCCACCAAATACCCGTCCGGGCACTCGGACATCCTGATGGGAACAGTCTCGGCAAACGCCAATTACTGGCCGCAGCTGCACGAAGCGAACATTACGCTCGGCATTTGCGGAGCGCCTGACGACGCCTATCAGATCCTGCGTGGATTGCGGACCATGGGCGTGCGCCTGGAGCGACACTATGAAAGTGCGCTCACGATCGCCAAATGGCTGGAGGGCAGGGAGGACGTCGCCAAGGTGCTGCATCCGGCGCTGCCGAGCTTCCCATCGCACGAATTGTGGAAGCGCGATTTCAAGGGCGCGAGCGGCATCTTCTCTTTCGTGCTTGCCGTGGACGCGCCGGAAAAATTCAAGGCCAAGGCGCACGCCTTCCTCGACGCGCTGCACATCTTCGGCCTGGGTTGGTCATGGGGTGGGTTCGAGAGCCTCGCGCTTCACGTCAACCTGAGCGATCGCCGTATCTGCAAGGCGCCCGCCGAGGGGCCGGTCATCCGTCTGCAGATCGGGCTTGAGGATGTCGTCGATATCAAGGCCGATATCGAGCGCGGTTTCGCCGCGGCAAAAGCCGTCTGATCAAGTGCCGGCGCGGTAGCCGTAAATCCAGTCGAGATCCGCCGCGAGACTTTGCGGCGGCCGCAGCGCCAGAACGATGTCCCGGCCGATGCGCATCGGTCCGCGGGCGTGATAGGCAAACTGGTTGAATGCACCGCGCTGGCGCAGCCGCGCAATCCGCGGCGTGCGATGCGCTTCGAACAACCGCAGGGCTTCGGCGACGGGATGCGACGGGGCGAACAGCGCAAGCTCATAAGCGTCTTCGATTGCCATTGCGGCACCCTGCGCCGCGAAAGGCATCATTGCGTGTGCGGCGTCGCCGATGAGGACGCAGTTGTGGCCGTCGTGCCAACGCCCGTTCGTCGTTTCGTACAAGGGCCAGAAGGTGACGTCGCCTGTCTTGGCGAATAGTTCGACGATCGCAGGATGCCACCGAGAAAAACGCGACAGCAGTTGCTGACGCTGGGCTTCCGTCGGCTGGTTGGTCCAGTCGTGCGATGCGGCATTGCCGGCGGTGATCGCCACCATATTGAAACGGTTGGCTTCCCTAAGCGGATAACAGACGAGATGCGCTGAGGGACCAAGGATGGCAGAGACGCTCGTCCGTTCAAGAAAGGCGGGCGCATTTGCGGCGTCAACGGTGAAACGGTAGGCGATGTTGCCGGAGAACCGCGGCGAGGGGCTGCCTTCGATGCTTTCCCGAACCTGCGACCAGACGCCGTCGGCGCCAATCAGAAGGTCTGCTTGGCGGTCTGACAATGGCCGGCCCTTGATCTGCGCGCCTAGATGTATCTGGCAGAGCGGCTCGTTGGCGACGGCGTCGAGCAGGGTTTGCTGCAGCGTGGAGCGATGCAGGACGCCGTAGGGAGCACCCCAGCGGGCGCGTGCAAAGCTCCCGGCGGGAACGGCTGCCAGCCGGCGCAGTGAGGTTCCGGATATCAGCTGGATGGAGTCCGGCTCGAGCCAGGCGTCGGTCAGGCGCGCGAGTACTCCCAACTCGGCCAGAATGCGTGACGCATTGGGCGAAATCTGCAGACCGGCGCCGACCTCGGTCAGTTCCGGCGCCTGCTCGAAAATCTCGGAACTGATGCCGCGCCGTGCCAAAGCAAGTGCAGCTGTAAGGCCCGCTATGCCCGCGCCAACGATGGCGGCATGTTTAGCCGGCATAGGCTTTCCGATCTCGAAATGGGTGTCAGGCGGCCTTGACGTGGAAGACGCAGCCAGCCGGATTGGTCTGGGTTGCCTTCAGCGCACCATTGAAACGGTAGAGGGTCGAGCAGTAGGAGCAGACCTTCTCGTTCTCATCGCCCATGTCGATGAAGATGTGGGGATGATCGAACGGAACGGAGGCACCGGTGCACATGAACTCTTTCACGCCGACTTCGATAACGCGGTGTCCGCCGTCGTTCTGGAAGTGGGGAATGTTGTGGCCGGCCATGTCTGTCTCCGAATGCTTTGTAACGTGCGCGGACCTTATAGTCCTTCACCGCAAATGTGTAGAGCCAAAGAGCGCTCGGACGCACAGTTTTTGCACCTGCGAGGGTTTCAGTTCTCTGGCCTATAAAATATGGTCCGGCAAAAAGGACAGTCCGATGAACTTGAATACGCCCGCTTTTTCCAGCTTGACACATGATGGGCTGAAGCTTGCCTTCTTCGATGAAGGCGATCCGGGCGGCGCTCCCGTGCTGTTGATCCACGGTTTCGCTTCCAGCGCCAACGTCAACTGGGTTAATCCCGGCTGGCTGAAGACCCTGGGCGACGAGGGCTACCGAGTCATAGCTATCGACAACCGCGGACACGGTGCAAGCGACAAGCCAAGGGATGCCGAGGCCTACCGTCCCTGGCATATGGCAAGCGATGCGATTGCGCTCCTTGATCACCTTGGGATTCCGGAAGCCAACCTGATGGGCTACTCGATGGGAGCCCGCATTTCCGTTTTTGCGGCACTTGCCCACCCCGACCGGGTCCGCTCGCTGGTCCTCGGCGGTCTTGGGATCGGCATGACGGATGGTGTCGGCGATTGGGATCCGATTGCTGATGCCTTGCTGGCTCCGTCGCTCGACGATGTCTCTCATGATCGCGGACGCATGTTCCGGGCCTTCGCCGACCAGACGAAGAGTGACCGTGACGCACTCGCCGCCTGTATCAAGGGATCTCGCGACCTCGTGGCACGCTCCGACATGGCGAAAATCGAGGCGCCGACCTTGATCGGCGTTGGAACGAAGGACGACATTGCAGGTTCAGCCCAGGAACTGGCTGCGCTGATGCCGCATGCCCAGGCGCTTGATATTCCCGGCCGCGATCACATGCTGGCCGTCGGTGACCGCGTTTTTAAGAAGGCGGTGCTGGAGTTTTATGCCAAAGTCGCCGGATAGTGACTTGCCTCCATGCCGGTGCTGCGGGACAAAGGATTCCCCAAGTACCCATTTATGTTAACAGGTTTTTGCCCTATATAGAGCCGAGCCTACGCATACGAGGAGACCTTTCATGGTCGCAAAGACAGACATTCGCTCTCTTGAGACTGGCAATCCTCTCAAGGTGATGGATCCGATCTGGGACAGCCTGCGCGAGGAAGCGCGTGTTGCCGCGGAAAACGATCCGGTGCTGGCCGCATTTCTCTATTCGACCGTGCTGAATTATCGGTCGCTCGAAGAGTGCGTGATCTACCGCATCTGTGAACGTCTCGATCATCCGGACATGCAAGCGATCCTGCTGCGCCAGACCTTCGATCAGATGCTGGAGGATTGGCCGGAGTGGAGCGCGATCCTGCGGGTCGACATTCAGGCGATCTACGACCGCGACCCCGCATGCCTGCGTTTCATGGAAGCCGTGCTCTATTTCAAGGGATTCCACGCGCTGCAGACGCACCGCCTAGCGCATTGGTTGCTGAACCGCGGCCGCCGCGATCTGGCGCTCTATCTGCAGAGCAGATCCTCGAGCGTGTTCCAGACCGACATCAATCCCGCAGCGCGTATCGGCAGGGGCATTTTCCTTGACCATGCCACCGGGTTGGTCGTCGGCGAAACCGCTGTGATTGGCGACAACGTGTCGATCCTGCATGGTGTCACCCTTGGCGGCACCGGCAAGGAAGGCTCGGATCGGCATCCGAAGATCGGCAGCGGTGTCCTGATCGGCGCCGGCGCCAAGATTCTTGGCAACATCGAGGTTGGCTATTGCTCGCGCATTGCCGCTGGCTCTGTCGTGCTGAAGGCGGTACCGCCGAAGACGACTGTGGCGGGCGTGCCGGCCAAAGTGGTCGGAGAAGCCGGGTGTTCGGAACCGTCGCGAATAATGGATCAGGTGATCGGCGCGGATATCTGAGCCGCTTACCGTCTTAACAGTACGACATATCGGCGGGGATAGCGTTCGCGCGTCTGTCCCCGCGCCTTTACAGCGCCGTCTTTCCCATGCAAGAAGCGGCCAACCGAGACCGCTCAGGAGATGCAGTGTGAAGCCCGAAGAAATCAAGAAGCTCGACGCCTATTTCAAGCGCACGTTCAACCCGCAGGTGATCGTCAAGGCACGCCCGCGAAAGAACGATTCCGCGGAAGTCTATCTCGGCGAAGAATTTCTGGGTGTCGTCTATATCGATGACGAGGACGGCGACCGCTCCTATAATTTCTCGATGGCAATCCTCGACGTTGATCTTTGATTTGTGATTGACGGGCGGCCTCGCCGCCCGTCTGCCATGTCGCGCCCGCGAGCGGCTGGCTTCTCAAGGCAAGTCGCTTGATCGATCTGCAGCGCGGCTCAGGCCTTGATCCCGCAAACCTCCGATTGTTTCTTTTCGCAGGGCAATCTTTAGCGGAAAAATAGGCTGCCTTCTCTGGACCACTCCGTCGAATGCTCCATCTCCTCTTCTGAGCATGTGCTCTGGCGCTAAGGAGGGATGCTGAGAATGGGTATTTTCGACAAGATCAAGCACGCGATTTTTGGTGAAGCCGTGGCCGCTCCGGTCACACCGTCCGCGACACCCACGCCACCGCCGACCGCAGCAGCGCCAAGCGCCGCGCCCGCTGCCCCATCGCAGCCGACTCCGGCCACCGCGTCGCCCGCCGCAGCTGCGATCGATATCGTGCCGCTGCTCGATGCCGCTGTGAAGAAGAGCGGACAGAAGCTGGATTGGCGCCGTTCGATCGTCGATCTTATGAAGGCTGTCGGTATGGACGCGAGCCTTGCGGAGCGCAAGGAACTTGCGGCAGAGCTTGGCTTTACCGGCGATCCGCACGACACCGCCACCATGAACATGTTCCTGCACAAGGCATTGATGAAACGGCTTGCCGAGAATGGCGGAAAAGTTCCGGCAGACCTCCTTGATTGACGGCTCAATGCTGGCGGCGCCGCACCGAAATTCTTCGAAAGCTCTTGGTTGCGGCGCTCCTGATATATTTTAGCAAAATCAACTATTGGAGATGGTGTCGTTGTGTCTTGCCCGAAGAAAACAGGGTGGATGCAAGTGAAGGTTGTTTTGCAATGCACAATCGTGCTTGACTATTTGTGCGTTGCAGCTACGCTTCATCCTGCTTGCAAAGGCCAAGGAGGATGATGGTCATGTTGAATTTCGATGACGCCAACCGGAAGAGCAAGGAAGCCATGGATACCATGCTGAAAAGCTATTCGGACACAGCCAAGGGCTTCCAGGCGATTGCCGCTGAAGCCGTGGAGTATTCCAAGAAGTCCTTTCAGGACACGGTCACACATTTTGAAAGTCTTTCCGGAGCGCGCAGCTTTGAAGCTGCCTTCGAGTTGCAGACCAACTATGTGAAAAGCGCATACGAGAACTTCGTGAGCGAGGCGACCAAGCTCGGCGAAATGTATTCCGATCTCGCCAAAAGCGCTTACAAACCATACGAAGCGCCTGTTGCTGCAGCGACCGCGAAGGCGACGAAAGCAGCCACAGTTGTCACGCCCGCAGCGGCATAACGATAGGCGGCAATCGCCGCATAGCCCTTGAAAATCGAGGACCGGCTACGCATCTGCGGCCGGTCTTTTCTTTTTTCGCGACGTCCGTCATCTGCTTTCGCCAGTTTCTGTGTCTTTGCGTCGGCACCGGCCGAAATGTGATTGCAGTGTGAAACGAGGGGCTTAAAATCGCGCAAGGATGGACTAAGTTAGTAGTTCGAATATTCGGTGGGCAATCACGCCTCCCAGGCCCACCGGAATGATCGAGGAATGATAGAAAATGATCGCCAAGCCGATCCGGATGCAAAACGACAGCGAAAGGAACGGGGACAACGGAAATCGCGGAACCTCGGTCATCACGCGCACGAAGCCAAAGACCAAGAAGCCCAATCTCTATCGCGTGCTGCTCCTGAATGACGATTACACACCCATGGAATTTGTCATTCATATCCTCGAGCGTTTTTTTCAGAAGGATCGTGAAAGTGCCACCCGCATCATGCTCCACGTCCACAATCACGGCGTCGGTGAATGCGGGATATTTACATACGAGGTGGCGGAGACGAAGGTGAGCCAGGTGATGGACTTCGCCCGACAGCACCAGCATCCGCTGCAATGCGTCATGGAAAAGAAGTGAGGATCTGAACGTGCCAACATTTTCGCCTAGTCTTGAGAAGGCGCTCCATCAGGCACTGACCTTTGCCAACGAGCGGCATCATGAATATGCCACGCTCGAGCATCTGCTGCTCGCCCTGATCGACGATGCCGATGCGGCCGCGGTCATGGGTGCCTGCAATGTCGACCTCGACGCGCTGCGCAAAACGCTTGTTGAATATGTCGATAACGAACTTTCCAATTTGGTCACTGGCTATGACGAGGATTCTAAGCCGACATCAGGCTTCCAGCGTGTCATCCAGCGAGCGGTGATCCATGTGCAGTCTTCCGGTCGCGAAGAGGTTACGGGGGCAAACGTCCTTGTTGCCATTTTCGCCGAGCGCGAGAGCCATGCTGCCTACTTCCTGCAGGAGCAGGAAATGACCCGCTACGACGCCGTCAACTATATCTCGCACGGGATCGGCAAGCGGCCGGGCTCGTCCGAGTCCCGTCCGCCGCGTGGCGCGGACGACGGCGAGTCCGAGAGCAAGCCGGCTTCTCGCAACAGCGGTGATCAGGAGGAGGGCGGTCCGAAGAAACAGCAGGACGCCCTGAAGGCCTACTGCGTGAACCTCAACGAGAAAGCCAAAAGCGGCAAGATCGATCCGCTGATAGGCCGCCAGGCTGAAGTCAACCGCACCATCCAGGTTCTGTGCCGTCGCTCGAAGAATAACCCGCTCTACGTCGGTGATCCCGGCGTCGGCAAGACGGCGATTGCCGAAGGCCTTGCCAAGCGCATCGTCGAGGGCAAGGTGCCGGAAGCGCTTGCTGATGCCACCATCTTCTCGCTGGATATGGGCACGCTGCTGGCCGGCACACGCTATCGCGGCGATTTCGAGGAGCGCCTGAAGCAGGTCGTCAAGGAACTGGAAGAATATCCGGGCGCCGTGCTGTTCATCGACGAGATCCACACCGTCATCGGGGCGGGTGCAACGTCGGGCGGCGCGATGGATGCATCGAACCTGTTGAAGCCGGCTCTGTCCTCGGGCGCGATCCGCTGCATCGGTTCGACCACCTATAAGGAATACCGCCAGTTTTTCGAGAAGGACCGTGCCCTGGTTCGTCGTTTCCAGAAGATCGACGTCAATGAACCGTCGATCGACGATGCGATCGAGATCATGAAGGGCCTGAAGCCTTACTTCGAGGAATATCATCACCTGCGTTATTCGAACGAAGCGATCAAGACCGCCGTCGAGCTGTCCGCCCGTTACATTTCGGACCGCAAGCTCCCTGACAAGGCAATCGATGTGATCGATGAGACTGGTGCTGCTCAGATGCTGCTGCCGCCGTCCAAGCGCCGCAAGCTGATCACCGAGAAGGAGATCGAAGCGACGGTCGCGACGATGGCGCGCATCCCGCCGAAGACGGTGTCGAAGGACGACGAAGCCGTTCTTGCCAATCTCGAGCAGGAACTGCGCTCGGTCGTCTACGGCCAGGACAATGCGATCGAAGCGTTGTCGACGTCGATCAAGCTCGCCCGCGCGGGCCTGCGTGAACCGAACAAGCCGATTGGCTCCTACGTCTTTTCCGGCCCGACAGGCGTCGGCAAGACCGAGGTTGCAAAGCAGCTGGCGTCGTCTTTGGGTGTTGAGCTTCTGCGCTTCGACATGTCCGAGTACATGGAGCGGCACACGGTATCGCGCCTGCTCGGTGCACCTCCCGGCTATGTCGGCTTCGACCAGGGCGGTCTCCTGACCGATGGCGTTGACCAGCATCCGCATTGCGTTGTGCTGCTCGATGAGATTGAGAAGGCGCATCCCGACATCTACAACATCCTGTTGCAGGTGATGGACCACGGCGCGCTGACGGACCACAACGGCAAGAAGATCGACTTCCGCAACGTCATCCTGATCATGACGACCAACGCGGGCGCATCGGAGATGGCCAAGGCCGCGATTGGCTTCGGCTCGTCCAAGCGGACAGGCGAAGACGAAGAGGCGCTGACCCGCCTGTTCACGCCCGAGTTCCGCAACCGCCTCGACGCGATCATCCCGTTCGCGGCGCTGCCGACGGAAGTCATCTACAAGGTCGTGCAGAAGTTCATCATGCAGCTCGAAGCACAGCTTTCCGAACGGAACGTCACCTTCGATCTGCACAAGGACGCCATCGCCTGGCTGGCCGAGAAGGGTTACGACGACAAGATGGGTGCTCGCCCGCTTGCCCGCGTCATCCAGGACGTCATCAAGAAGCCGCTTGCCAACGAGATCCTCTTCGGCAAGCTGCGCAAGGGCGGCGTCGTCAACGTCACGGTCGGTCCGAAGGAAGATGGCAAGCCCGGCATCATCCTCGAAGCTGTGTCGGACAGCGCCCCGATCAAGCCGAAGCCGGAAGCCGAAGTCGTCCATTCCGAGGCCGATGATGAGGATGACGGCGAGTTGAAGACGAAGGCCCGCCCGAAAAAGGCAACGGCCAAGAAGGCGAAGGCAGCAGCCGAACCGGTAACCAAGAGCTTGCCCAAGAAGGGAAGTGCGGTTCCGAGGGTTCCGAAGAAGTAAACTGAGCAAAAGGCGGCCGAAGGCCGCCTTTTCTTTTTCGCACTAGCGGTTGCTTAGACGATTCTTAAGTGAACCGGCTTTATATCGGCTCCAGCAAGGAGCCTTACGATGGTGTTTCTGCCGGCTGAACGTTTCATTGTTTTCATCATCACGACCTTGGCACTTCTTGATGCCTGCCTGTTGTTGTTGAAGGGCGTTGGAATAGACTTTGTAGGATATGCGAGCCTCATTGCTTGCGGCGCGTTCCTGGTTGCCCTTGGCCAATTTTATCGGCATGTCCGCCACAATGACCGGATCGCGGCAGCGGCGACCGCTGCGGGTCTCTTCGTGCTCTTCACGATTGCCGGTTCTATCTTCAACTATCTGTTGTTGCCTTCCTACTTCGCGCAGATTGACGGCACGCTAACGCAGATCGACGGCATGCTTGGGTATTCCTGGCCCGCTATCGTCGAATGGGCTGCGCGCCATCCGTTGGTTGGTCTCGTGTTGTACGCGGTCTACACGAGTTCGCTGATGCAGCTGTTAGGCGTGATCCTGGTTCTTGGTTTTTCCGGAAGAACAACGAGACTGCAGCATTTTCTGCTGACGGGAGTTATCGGGGCGCTGCTGGCAATCATGTTCTGGTTTTTCTTGCCGTCGATCGGTCCCTCTGCATTCCAGCGGCTCCCTCGGCAGGTCCTCGAGGCAATGCCGCTGGCTGTTAGTCCCGCTTATGGAACGGAACTCGGCCGCGTGTTGCGCGAAGGAAGCACTCATCTGACGCCAGCCAATGTGCTCGGCCTGATCGCATTCCCTTCCTTCCACATGGTCATGGCGTGCATGTCGGTCTGCTTCCTTGCCCGTATCCGGTTCGTCTTCGTTCCAGCGGCCATCCTGAATGCGCTGATGATGCCCGCAATTCTCGTACACGGAGGGCATCATCTGGTCGATCTTGTCGGCGGTGGTGTGACCTTTGCTATCGCCTATGCACTGGCGCGATCTCTACTTGAGAAGGCGACGCCGGCGGATGCGCAAAATTCAACAATACGGCTGGCGGACTAGAGCTCAGCCTTAATCTTCTCCGCGTTCGCCGCGAGTACGGCATTGTCTTCCATCTGCCCGGAATGCGGACGCAGGGCCGTACCTTCAAAACGCGGGATTATGTGGAAGTGCAGGTGAAAGACGGTCTGGCCGGCGGCTGGTTCGTTGAACTGGCAGACGAAGACGCCGTCGGCGTCGAAGGCTTCCTTGACGGCATTGGCGATCTTCTGGACGACGGGGATGGTCTTGGCGAGAACGGTCGGGTCAGCATCGAGCAGGTTGCGTGACGCCGCCTTGGGAAGGACAAGCACATGGCCCGGAGCCTGCGGCATCACGTCCATGAAGGCGATCGTGTCGCTGTCTTCGTAAATGCGGTGCGAGGGAATTTCGCCACGCAGGATCTTGGCGAAAATGTTGTTGCTGTCGTAGGCGGCGCTGGTCATACGAACTCTCCTCGTTGCTGCTGTGATCGCGTAGCGCGGCAGGGGCGAAAGCGTCAATCCTCCTGCTGGCGCTCGCCCTTTCGAAACGGGCTGTGCTCCGTCAGGATCTCGTTCATGTGCTCTACGTCGTCGCGCTCGCGCTCGAGATAGTCGGCTATAGCCCGCCGCAACCCAGCATGAGCAACATAATGCGCGGAGTGAGTTGTCACCGGCAGGTAACCTCGTGCCAGCTTGTGCTCGCCCTGGGCGCCGGCTTCCACCCGTTTGAGGCCTTTCGCCAATGCAAAGTCGACTGCCTGATGATAGCAGACTTCGAAATGCAGGAACGGATGGTCCTCGATGCAGCCCCAATGACGGCCATAAAGCGTATCGCCGCCGATGAAGTTGATCGCGCCGGCAATATAGCGACCGTCACGCTTTGCCATGACGAGCAGGATGTCATCGGGCATGCGCTCGCCGATCAGCGAGTAGAATTTGCGCGTCAGGTAAGGCCGGCCCCATTTTCGGCCGCCCGTGTCCATATAGAATTCGAAGAACTGGTCCCAGATCCGTTCTGTCAGATCGCGACCGGTCAGCCAATCAATTTCAATGCCGTGTTCGAGTGCGGTGCGGCGTTCCTTGCGAAGTGCTTTGCGCTTGCGCGACGCGAGCGTTTCCAGAAATGCCTCGTGATTGGCGTAGCCTTCGTTGATGAAGTGGAACTGCTGATCCGTCCTGTGCAGGTAGTCCTCACCTTCGAAGATGCCGATCTCGTCTTCGGGCACGAATGTGATGTGGGCGGAAGAGACGCCAAGCCGGCGCACGACCTCCTTGAGGCTCTCGGCAATGGCGTGCTGGATCGGCAGGCGCTGCAGACCTTCGGCGACAAGCAGGCGCGGGCCGGTCGCAGGGGTAAAGGGGATGGAGCATTGCAGCTTCGGATAGTAGCGTCCGCCGGCTCGTTCGAAAGCATCGGCCCAGCCGTGGTCGAAAACATATTCTCCCTGGCTGTGGTTCTTGAGATAACCGGGCAGGGCGCCGATGAGTTCGCCTTTGTCGGTTTCCAATAGAAGATGATGACCCATCCAGCCGGTTTGTGCGGTCGCCGATCCTGATTCCTCCAGCGAGGACAGGAAAGCATGCGACACGAACGGATTGTAGGCGAGAACGCTGCCTTTGCGGGAGGCCCCGGAAAGCTGAGACCAGCTCTCCGGGGAAATCGCGGTGAAAGACCGCTCGATGCGGATTGAAAGTTCGTCTGTCATGGAGCGAATGCGAGACCGTTTGGGAGGAGAATAGGGCTCACCAACAGTCTGAGCATGATCTTGTCCAAAAAGCGAGCGTCAAACCGAAACGCGCGGATCGAATCCTTCGAACGTCATCTGATCGGCATTCTCGAAGGTATGCTTTCGCCCCTTTTCGTCGCGGACGGTCCAGGTGATGACAACCATGCCCTTTTCGCGCTGGGCGGTTATGAACGGGTTCGGCAGGTCGGCGACGAAATAGGAAATGAAGTCAAGGCCGAGTTTCATCGCCTTTTCATGCACTTCGAATTCTTCCGGCTTGTTGCCGCCTGCCGTCAGCCCGAGAGGATAGGGGGCATTGAGCGCCTTCAGATCGCGAAGCAGCCAGTGGTCGAAGCTCATGAGGGCGACCTTGCCTTCATAGCCCTCAAGCACTTCGAGAACTGCTTCGGCAAAGCCCTCGTCATCGGCCTCGCGGCCTTTCAGCTCGATGACCAAGGGAACCTGACCCTTGACGAGATCGAGCAGCTGCCGCAGCGTCGGGATCTTGTCGGTCGTCCCGCCGACGGAGATGAGACCGAGCTCCTTGGACGTGCGTTCGCGCACGCCTCCCTTCAGATTGCACAGACGCTCCAAATCCTCGTCATGGAAGACAACAGGAACGCCGTCGGACGCATAGTGCAGATCGCACTCGATCGCGAATCCTGCATCGACTGCGCGCGTGAAGGCGGAGAGTGTGTTTTCCCAGACCGTCTTGTTGAGGTCATGATAGCCACGATGGGCGACCGGTTGCTCCTTGAGCCATGCTGCTGAGGTCATCAGGCAATTTCCACGATCGCATCGATTTCGACAGCGGCGTTCATCGGCAACGCGGCCATGCCGACGGCGGCGCGCGCATGCTTTCCGGCCTCGCCAAGCACGCCTGCAATCAGGTTGGAGGCGCCATTGATGACGAGGTGCTGTTCGACGAAATCAGGAGTGGAGGCCACGAAGCCGTTGAGCTTGATGACGCGCTTGATGCGACCGAGATCGCCGCCGAGGGCAGCGCTTGCTTGGGCGATGATGTTGATGGCGCAGAGTTCCGCGGCGCGCTGGCCGGTTGCGACGTCTACATTCTTGCCCAGGTGACCGAGAACAGCAATCTTTCCGCCCTCGAGCGGCAGCTGTCCGGAGATATAGAGAAGGTTCCCGCTGATGACGTAGGGGACGTAGTTGGCGGCCGGTGCAGCAGCCTCAGGCAGGGATATCCCCATTTCTTTCAGGCGCGCAGCGATTTGATCGGGCATTTTCCTCTCCGCTTTTATTGTCAATAGTTCTAAAATTATGCATCAAGGCTTGGAATCTGCTTTGTGACATTTTCGAGCCTCGATTTGGCCGAAAGCGTTCTTATAACATTGCAGGCGAGTCCAACAGGAGATTGTCAATGTTCCGATCGAGTCTTGCCGCACTTCTTCTGGCGAGCGTTTCGACGACCGTCCATGCGGCCGCGCCGGTAACGAGTGCGGCGATCGCGACTGGCCTCGTTGCTCACCGGGCGGTCTACGATCTGGAATTGAAGGATGCCTCCGAGCGTTCCGGCATTTCGGGCATGTCGGGCCGCATGGTTTATGAGTTCGACGGCAATTACTGCACGGGCTTCACCACTAACTTCCGTTTCGTTACCCAGATCGATACGGGCGATGCCGTCCGCGTCAGCGACCAGCAGACAAAGACCTTCGAGAACCTCAAGGACCGCCGGTTCACCTTCGACACCAAATCCTTCACCGACGACCAGCTCGACAAGGAGGTTAACGGTGCCGCGCAGGACCAGGCTGAAGGTGTCAAGGTTGCCTTGACCCAGCCGACCAGCAAGGAGTTGCAGCTGGCGGCAAGCCGGTTCCCAACGGAACATATGCTGGACGTGATCCAGAACGCCAAGGCTGGCAAGCGCCTGTTCGAGGCGCGCGTCTTTGACGGCTCGGACGATGGAGACAAGGCGTTGGTGACGACGACTGTGGTCGGAAAGCAGGTGGCGCCCGCAACCGACGAGGCCGATGCGGGCAACGCTGGCGCCTTCTCGAAGGCAGCCTTCTGGCCGGTCACGATCTCGTATTTCAACGAGAATACGAAGACGGACGCTTTGCCGGTTTACCGTATGTCGTTCAAGCTCTATGAAAATGGCATCACGCGTGATCTGACGATGGACTATGGCGATTTTGTTTTGAGCGGCAGGCTTGCGAAGCTCGAACTGCTCGACAGCAAATCGGCTGCCTGCAAATAACCGGAATGTAGCAGGTGCAACAAGCAGGACATCCCTACCTAAACTCGCACTTCATGAACTTTGTCGCGGGCTGAAGGTTCGATTTCCCAGCTTGAACGGGCCTGCTCAGTCTGAAACAGGCGCCCTTTGAACAACCTCTAGAACGTCACGCGTCCGTGTGGCGCGTGAGCCCCATGTGACATCGAATTCTTGGCCCGGCGATCGCATCGCGGCGTTCGCTGCCTCCAAACTAGAGAATTCATAGAAGGCAGTGTGCTTCGAGGGATTGGTTCGGCTCCAAGCGCGCCACGCGTGGAGTGCCCCAAAAGCGCGTACTGCGTCTGGCATATGGCGATCATACCAATCGTCGAAAGGCGCTCGGTCCGCTTCGTTGGGAATATCTGCCTGCACTATTAAAAGCGCTAGAGTGGACATTTTCCGTCCCTTCTCAGATCGCGCATGACAGGGCGCTCGCCGCTAAGCATATAGGAGATCCGCACGGTTCGCGACAACGCTCTGTCGCATTGCCTCCGAACCTTCGACGAGCGCTTGGACACGGCTTTGAGCAGCAATTTTTATGGCATCCGCTGTCTAGTTTCGCAAAGAACCGTCACGAATGCGCACGCCGACGATTGTCGCTAAGTAAACCCTCTCTATGCTAGTAATTCGAAAGGCGTGCTGATTTGGGCGCTAGAGTCGGATTGGAGTGAGAATCTTGACGATGCGGCATGGTGTTTTGAGTGGTGGACTCTATGGTATTTCAACGGGACTGGTTGCGCTGACGTTGTTCGTGAGCCCTCCGGCCCTCGCTGCAGATTGCGGCAGCACGCCGGCGGCAGGAGTTAATTGGAGTGAATGCACCAAGAGGAATCTCATGTTGCAAGGGAGCGACTTCCAGGGTGCCAACCTGGGAGATGCCGATCTCAGCCTGACCAATCTCAGCCACACCAACCTGACCGGAACGAATTTCGAGAAGGCAACACTGGTGCGGGCATGGCTTACGGGAGCGCAGGCCGGCAAGGCGAACTTCTCGAAAATCGAGGCCTATCGATCCGGCTTCGAGAACGTTTTCGCAGAAGGAGCGTCGTTCGCCGGCGCGGAACTCCAACGCTCCAATTTCAATGGTGCAAAGCTCAGTGGTGCGAATTTTGAGAAGGCCGAACTTGGCCGCGCAAGTTTTGACAGAGCCGTTCTAACGGGCGCACGGTTCTCGCTCGCCAATCTATCTCGCGCTGACCTCAGCGAGGCAACATTTGAAGGACCGGTGGCGTTCGATCGCGCCTTCATGTTTCTGACGCGGATCGAAGGGCTTGATTTGTCTGCCGCGACTGGTCTCGAGCAGGCTCAGGTCGATCTTGCCTGCGGGGATGCCAAGACCAAGTTGCCCGCCGGTCTCTCCGCGCCGACAAGCTGGCCCTGCGAGTCCGATTGACGCTTGGCGCGGTGACGCCAAGGGCCTGCCGGCCCATCCTCTCCACCCCACGCTGGCTGCCGGCTCCGAATGTCGTTTTTTTCGCAGGAAGCCTTGATTTTCTGCGGAAGGGAGGGTAAGGCCACCCGCATTCCACACGTAAGGCATGGGATGGTCCGGGAGAAATCCGGATTGTTCCGCCCGGTGGCATCCTCGAAGAGGGTGCTGTTAGCCTTGCGGAGGTTCAACCGGAAAAGGATTACAAGGCATGGCATTGCCCGATTTTTCTATGCGCCAGCTCCTCGAAGCAGGCGTCCACTTCGGCCACCAGACGCACCGCTGGAACCCGAAGATGAAGCCGTACATTTTCGGCGATCGTAACAACATCCACATCATCGACTTGGCTCAGACCGTTCCGATGCTGTCGCGCGCCCTGCAGGTTGTCTCCGACACCGTTGCTCGTGGCGGCCGCGTTCTCTTCGTCGGCACCAAGCGCCAGGCTTCCGAGCTGATCGCTGACTCGGCCAAGCGTTCCGCTCAGTACTATGTCAACTCGCGTTGGCTCGGCGGTATGATGACCAACTGGAAGACGATCTCCAACTCGATCCAGCGCCTGCGCAAGCTCGACGAAATCCTGTCTTCGGAACAGTCCGGCTACAACAAGAAAGAGCGCCTGAACCTCGAGCGCGAGCGCGAAAAGCTCGACAAGGCTCTCGGTGGTATCAAGGATATGGGCGGCACGCCGGACCTGATGTTCATCATCGACACCAACAAGGAAAAGATCGCGATCGACGAAGCCAAGCGCCTCGGCATTCCGGTTGTCGCAATCATCGACTCGAACTGCGATCCTGATCTGATCGACTATCCGATCCCGGGCAACGACGACGCCTCGCGCGCCATCGCTCTCTACTGCGACCTGATCGCACGCGCTGCCATCGACGGTATCGCTCGCCAGCAGAGCTCGTCGGGCCGCGATCTCGGCGCATCGATCGAAGCTCCGGTTGAGCCGGCGCTCGAAGGCGAAGCCGAAGCCTGATAAAAGAAGCAGTCGGGCTGGATGGCCCGTCATGCTTTCCAGAGATTGGGAAAAGGCCGCTCGCGACTTTCTAAAGTTCGGCGGCCTTGACCGTTTCAGGCGAGGGCGATCAGTCTCTCGCCATTTGAGTTTCGTATGAGGCGTCTTTCATCACGCTGTCATACATACAGGTACATTTCGTGCCTCAATCCGGTGTTGCACCGCCTTTGCGGGCCACCGTTTGAACCGACAAGAGGAAGCTTATGACCGAGATTACGGCTGCACTGGTGAAGGAACTGCGCGAGAAGTCCGGCGCAGGAATGATGGACTGCAAGAAGGCGCTGCTCGAAAACAACGGCGACATCGAAGCATCGATCGACTGGCTGCGCGCCAAGGGCATCTCCAAGGCCGACAAGAAGGCCGGCCGCGCTGCTGCTGAAGGCCTGATTGCCATTGCCGGCGCCGGTCACAAGGCTGTTGTCGTCGAGCTGAACTCGGAAACGGACTTCGTTGCCCGCAACGATGCCTTCCAGGATCTCGTTCGCGGCATCGCCAACGTTGCCCTGTCCACCGATGGCACGGTTGAAGCCATTGCTGCCGCGACATACCCGGCATCCGGCAAGCCGGTCGCCGACACCATCAAGGACGCGATCGCGACCATCGGCGAAAACATGACGCTCCGTCGCGCTGCCAAGCTCGAAGTCGAGCACGGCGTTGTTGCGACCTACATCCACAACGCTGCTGGCGACGGCATCGGCAAGCTCGGCGTGCTCGTCGCCCTGAAGTCGGAAGGTGACAAGGCCGTCCTGACCTCGATCGGCCGCCAGGTTGCCATGCACATCGCTGCGACCAACCCGCTCGCCATCCGCGCCGAAGAAGTCGACGCTGCCGTTGCCGAGCGCGAACGCAACGTCTTCATCGAGCAGGCCCGCGAATCCGGAAAGCCGGAAGCCATCATCGAAAAGATGGTCGAAGGCCGTATGCGCAAGTTCTTCGAAGAAGTTGCTCTGCTCTCGCAGGCTTTCGTCATCAACCCCGACCTGACGGTCGGCGCTGCTGTCAAGGAAGCAGAAAAGGAAGCCGGCGCCAAGATCGAAGTCGTCGGCATGGCACGCCTTCTCCTCGGCGAAGGCGTCGAGAAGGAAGAGAGCGACTTCGCTGCTGAGGTGGCCGCTGTCGCCAAGGGCTGATCGACCTATACATGTGAAAACCGAAGGGCATCGCGTGACAACGCGGTGCCCTTCGTGTATCCGGCACACAGCGGTAATATACGAGGAGCCACGATGTCGTCAGAGCCTGTCTACAAACGCGTTCTACTCAAGGCTTCCGGCGAAGCCCTCATGGGCAGCCAGGGATTTGGAATTGATGTAGCGGTCGCAGACCGCATTGCGGCTGACATAGCCGAAGCGCGGCAGATGGGTGTGGAAGTCGGCGTCGTCGTCGGCGGCGGCAACATCTTCCGCGGTGTCGCAGTTGCCTCCAAGGGTGGCGATCGCGTTACCGGCGACCACATGGGCATGCTCGCGACCGTCATCAACGCGCTGGCGCTGGCAACGTCGCTGCGCAAGCTGAACATCGACACTGTTGTGCTCTCGGCGATTGCGATGCCGGAGATCTGTGAGAGTTTCTCGCAGCGCGCGACGCTCTACCATCTGTCGCTCGGCCGCGTCGTGATCTTCGCAGGCGGCACCGGCAACCCGTTCTTCACGACGGACTCGGCAGCCGCGCTGCGCGCCGCCGAAATGGGAGCGGAAGCGATCTTCAAGGGAACGCAAGTCGATGGTATTTATTCGGCTGATCCGAAAAAGGATCCCGAGGCGACGCGCTTCGACCACCTGACGCACAAGGAAGTCCTCGACAAGGGACTGGCCGTCATGGACGTCGCGGCAGTGGCGCTTGCACGAGAGAATTCCATTCCGATCATCGTCTTCTCGATCCACGAGAAGGGTGGTTTTGCTGAAATCCTCAAAGGCGGTGGCCTCAAGACCATCGTCTCTGATAACTGATTGAGTGGGCGGCCTGCTTTGCCGCAGCTTCTACCAAGACGGGAGCAATAAAATGAGTGAAGGCATCGACATCAAGGAACTCAAGCGCCGCATGGATGGCGCGATTTCCGCGTTCAAGCACGATATCGCATCGCTGCGCACCGGCCGCGCCTCGGCCAACATTCTCGACCCTGTCATGGTCGAGGCCTATGGTTCGCGCGTGCCGCTGAACCAGGTGGCAAACGTGACCGTTCCAGAGCCGCGCATGCTTGGCATCTCCGTCTGGGACAAGTCGATGGTCAACGCCGTCGATCGCGCGATCCGCGAGGCCAACCTCGGCCTCAATCCGATCATCGATGGCCAGAACCTGCGTATCCCGCTGCCGGAGCTCAACGAGGAGCGCCGCAAATCGCTGGTGAAGGTCGCCCACGACTATGCCGAGAAGAGCAAGGTTGCGATTCGCCATGTACGTCGTGACGGCATGGACGGCCTTAAGAAAGCCGAAAAAGACGGTGCGATTGGCCAGGACGAAAGCCGGGCACAATCAGATCGTGTGCAGAAGATGACCGACGAGACGATTTCTGAGGTCGACCGCTTGCTTGGCGAGAAGGAAAAGGAAATCATGCAGGTTTAAGGCGCGCTGCGGCTGCGCCTTGGCTGCAAGAACCGGACGGGAAATGTCGGAACGAACATTTTTGACTGTGCCAGAACACGTTGCCATCATCATGGACGGCAACGGCCGATGGGCAAAGCAGCGCGGGCTTCCGCGGACGATGGGGCATCGAAAGGGCGTTGACGCTGTGCGCGAGGCCGTGCGCGCAGCGGGCGACGTCGGGATCAAATATCTCACGCTCTTCGCCTTCTCGTCGGAAAACTGGCGGCGTCCGGAAACGGAGGTCTCGGATCTCCTCGGATTGCTGAAAGCCTTCATTCGTCGTGACTTGGCGGAACTGCATCGCCAGAACGTGCGCGTGAAAGTGATTGGCGACCGGCACAGCCTCAAGAGCGACATCCTCGATCTTCTCGTGGATGCGGAAGAGACCACAAAGACGAATACCGCGCTGACGCTCATCATCGCCTTCAACTATGGCTCGCGCGACGAGATCGCGCGTGCGATGGCGAGCCTTGCACGGGATGTAGAGGCAGGCCGGCTGAAGGCGCAGGATATTTCTCCGGCGCTGATCGATGCGCGGCTCGACACGGCCGGGATCCCGGATCCGGACCTGATCATCCGCACAAGTGGTGAAGAACGCCTTTCCAACTTCCTGCTCTGGCAGGCGGCCTACTCCGAGTTCATTTTCGTGCCCGAGTATTGGCCCGATTTCAGCCGGGAGATCTTCTACTCGGCGTTGGAAACCTTCGCGTCGCGCGACCGTCGCTTTGGCGGACTGGTGGCACAGGCGGCTGCGGCAGTGGGCACCTGATGCAGCAGGAGCTGAAGCTACGCATTATTTCGGGCGTAATCCTTGCCGTTATCGTTCTGCTCGCCACCTGGTACGGCGGCGTTGCCTTCAGCCTACTGTCGGCAGCGATCGGACTGCTGATCTACTATGAATGGTCGACCATTACGAAGCTTGCCACGGAACAGCCGGTCGCCAATGCGATCGGTTGGATAGGGCAGGCGGCAATCGCGGTGGCCGTCGTTGCGGGGACGCTTGGATATTCCCTGCTGCTACTGGTGCTGTTCTTCCTGATTGCTGTCGGCTTCGTGCTTGTGTCCGGCGTATCGCGCTGGTTTCCCACGGGGATCGTGTACGCCGGTCTTACGGGAATTGCCCTTTCGAGCATCCGCGGCTCCGATAGCGTCGGCCTTTTCGCGATGCTCTTTGTATTCGCAGTCGTGTGGTCGACCGACATTCTTGCTTATTTCGTCGGGCGCGCCATCGGTGGCCCGAAGCTGGCGCCGAAGATATCTCCCGGAAAGACATGGTCCGGCGCTATTGGCGGCGCCGTTTCCGCTGTGATCGCCGGTAGCCTGGTTGCCTATTTTGCCTTTCCGCAGAGCCTCGTGCTCGCGGCTCCGGTTGCGTTCATCCTATCGGTATGCAGTCAGAGCGGCGATCTCTTCGAATCCTTCATCAAGCGTCGCTTCGGCGTCAAGGATTCGAGCCACCTGATTCCAGGGCATGGCGGCGTCATGGACCGTGTCGACGGGCTCATTTTCGCCTGCTTTGCGGCGTTCTTGCTAGCTGGGCTTTTTTCGCTGATAAAGGGCGGCGAAATAACGTCGCTCGGTGCAGCCCTGTTCGGCGTATAATGTCTGCAAAGGCTGGCGGAAAAATCAGATGCTTGGCTTGACCGGTATATTGGCATTCCTGACGGGCTATATCGTGCCCTTTGTCCTCGTGCTGTCATTGCTCGTTTTCGTGCATGAAATGGGCCACTATCTGGTGGGGCGATGGAGCGGCATCCGCATATTGGCGTTCTCGATCGGCTTTGGTCCGGAATTGCTCGGCTTCACCGACAAGCATGGAACGCGCTGGAAGCTCTCACTGATACCGCTGGGCGGCTATGTCCGCTTCTTCGGCGACGAGGATGTATCGAGCAAGCCCGATGACGACAAGCTCGCGTCAATGTCGGAAGAGGATCGTGCGCGGTCCTTCGCCGGTGCGAAGCTGTGGAAGCGTGCCGCAACGGTTGCTGCCGGCCCGATAGCGAATTTCATCCTGGCGATTGCGATTTTTGCGGTTCTCTTCTCGATCTACGGTCGATCGGTTGCTGATCCTGTGGTTGCCGAAGTCAAGCCGGGCAGCGTTGCAGCCGAAGCGGGCGTCGTGCCTGGCGACCTTCTGATCGCCATCGATAGCACGAGGGTCGAGACTTTTGACGACGTCCGGCGCTACGTCAGCATTCGGCCCGAGCAGCAAATTGTCGTAACGATCGAGCGCAACGGCCAGAAGCTGGATGTGCCGATGGTGCCGGCGCGAACCGATATGACCGACCAGTTCGGCAACAAGATCGAAATCGGCCTGATCGGCATCGTCACCAACCAGGAGGTCGGCCACTTCCGGGTACAGACCTACTCGCCGCTGGAGGCGGTCAAGGAAGGCGCGATCCAGACCTGGCACATCGTAACTGGCACCTTCAAGTATATTGGCAACCTGATCTCCGGCTATATGAAGCCAGACCAGCTTGGCGGACCGATCCGCGTGGCTCAGGCTTCCGGTCAGATGGCGACGTTGGGCGTTGCAGCTTTGCTTCAGCTTGCCGCTGTCTTGTCTGTTTCCATCGGATTACTGAATTTGATGCCGGTTCCGGTACTTGATGGCGGACATTTGATGTTCTATGCGATTGAAGCCGTGAGGGGAAAACCGTTGGGTTCGTCTGCGCAGGACATTGCGTTTCGCATTGGCTTGGCGATGGTTTTGAGCTTGATGGTTTTTGCCACCTGGAACGATATAAGTGCTTTGATTGGTTGATTGCTCGACGAGGGAAATTACCATTTATTTACGATGTTTCAAAGCTGTAGTGGCGAATGCGTCACGCTTTGAAATGAAGTAAACAGAAATTAACTTGCTCCCTTGCTTGTAAGACAAAAGCGGGTAAAACGACACACGTGACCGGAATCGGGGGACGCCTGGGGCCGGGGACGAGAAAAAAGGTAATGGGTGAAATGAAGGCTGGTTCAAGATTTTTGAACGCAGTATCGGCGGTTGCGCTGTCTGCAGGTATTGTTGCTTCGGGATCAGGTGCAGCGGTTTTCGTCTCCGCTACGACGGCAGAAGCTGCAGTGATTCAGCGCATCGATGTGCGCGGCGCCAGCCGTGTCGGCGCTGAGGCCGTTCGCTCGAACCTCACAATCCAGCCTGGCCAGAGCTTTTCCAACACCGACATCGATGACTCTGTGAAGCAGCTTTACGACACGGGCTATTTCTCCGACGTCAAGATCTCCGTTTCCGGCGGCACGCTGGTCGTGACGGTCCAGGAAGCGCAGCTCATCAACCAGGTCGTCTTCAACGGCAACCGGAAGATCAAGGACGACAAGCTTGCTGCGATCGTGAAGACGCACGCGGCCGGACCTTTTAACGACGCGCAGATCCAGGCGGACATTCAGTCGATCAAGGACGCGTATGCGGCAACCGGTCGCAGCGAGGTCCAGGTGACCACGCAGGTCGTGCCGCTCGGCGAAGGTCGCGTCAATCTGGCTTTCGTCATTGACGAAGGTGATCGCACCAAGATCGGCGCCATCAATTTCGTTGGCAACAATGCCTATAGCTCCGGCCGTCTCGCTTCGGTCATCAACACGAAGCGCTCCAACTTCCTGTCGTTCCTGACACGCAAGGACGTCTACAGCGAAGACAAGCTTCGCGCTGACGAAGAGGCGTTGCGTCAGTTCTATTACAATCGCGGCTTTGCCGACTTCCGTATCATCTCGTCGGACGCGACCTTCGACGAGGCGACCAACAAGTACACGTTGACCTTCAATATCGAAGAAGGTCCGCGCTACAATTTCGGCGCCGTAACCGTGCAATCGACGGTTCCCGGAGTTGATGCCACGCAGTTGCAGGGGCTCGTCCGCACTCGCGAGGGCCAGGTCTACAGCGCCAAGGAAGTCCAGAAGTCGATGGAAGCGATCTCTGACCAGGTCGCCTCCGCTGGATATCCTTTTGCGCGCGTAACGCCGCGCGGCAATCGTGACCTGGCGAACAACACGATCGGCGTCGAATACCTCGTTGACCAGGGCGAGCGCGCCTATGTCGAGCGTATCGAAATCCGCGGCAACAGCCGCACGCGCGACTTTGTCATTCGTCGCGAGTTCGACATGAGCGAAGGCGACGCCTTCAATCAGCAGATGATCACGAGGGCAAAGCGCCGTCTCGAAGCTCTCGGCTACTTCTCGTCAGTCAACATCTCGACGCAGCCGGGCAGCTCTCCGGACCGCGTTGTCGTTGTGGTTGATGTGCAGGACCAGTCGACGGGTTCGTTCGGTATCGGCGCGGGCTATGCGGCCGGCGGCGACGGCCTGCTGCTTGAAGCCTCGGTCGAGGAAAAGAACTTCCTGGGTCGCGGTCAGTATATCAAGGTCAGCGCTGGTGGTGGTCAGGAAGGTTCTCGTACCTATGGCCTGAACTTCACTGAGCCTTACTTCCTCGGTTACCGTTTGGCTGTCGGTTTCGACCTCAATCACAGCGAGACGTCGAGCAACGATAACTACGACTACGAAGAAAACAGCGGTGTTCTTCGTGCCACGGCGCCGATCACGGAAGATCTGGCGACGACGTTCCGCTACAACTACAAGCAGATGAAGTACGATCCCTCGGGTTCGCTGAGCGATCTGTCTGCGCCGTATCAGAACCTTGTTGAGAATAGCCCATGGGTAAAGTCGTCTGTTTCGCAGACGCTGACCTACAACACGCTTGACGACATGACGCTGCCGCGCGAAGGCATCTACGCAAGCGTTACGCAGGAAATTGCTGGTATCGGCGGTGACTCGCAGTTCTATAAGATCTACGGCAAGGCGCGGTATTTCCATCTGCTGGCCGATGATGCTGACATTATCGGCTCGGTTACGGGTTCGGCGGGTTATGTCGTAGGCTTTGACAAGAGCCTGAACGTCTTTGACCAGTTCACGCTGACCAACGGCGATATCAGAGGCTTCGAAAACAAGGGCATCGGCCCGCGCATTGCCGGGGCGAACGACGATCCGCTCGGCGGTACGACCTATTTCACGGTCTCGGCTGAAGCGACGTTCCCGCTCCCGTTGGTTCCGCGCGACTTTGGCCTGCGTGGCGCCTTGTTCGCCGACGCTGGCACGCTGTTCGGCAATGATGTCGACCCGCTCGGTGATACTGTGAACGGCGAAGATGCGTCACTCCGTGCGTCCGTCGGCGTTGGTCTTATGTGGGCGTCGCCATTCGGTACGCTGCGCGTCGACTACGCTATTCCGGTCGCCAAGGAAGACTTTGACAAGACGCAGCACTTCAAGTTTGGCATAAACAACCAATTCTGATATCGGCAGTCCGGAACCGTAAAACCGAATTCCGTTCTGGAGATTTGCCGATGGAGCAAAATAGCTTTTTTCTGCCCCATGATGGCGTGAAACTCTCGGAGTTGGCGCAGTATCTTGGGGCAGAGCTTGCTGACCCCAAAAATGCAGATGTCGTGATCCGTTCCGTTTCCCCCGTAAGTCGGGCGAAGGCGGGCGATCTCTGTTACATCATCTCGAAGCGGAGCAAGGACGAGCTTGCGACATGCGCAGCGTCTGCAGTGCTTTGCAGCGCGGGGCTGCGCTCGCTGGTGCCGGATCATCTGCCTGTTCTGATTTCGAAGAATGCCCATGCGGCCTTTGCGATGGCGGGTGGTTTCCTCTACCCGAAGGCGCTGCGGCCAGAAGCCCTTTTTTCCGAAGCCCCTGGTATTTCGGATCGCGCGGTTGTTGATCCTACGGCCCGTCTCGAAGGGAAGGTTTCGATCGAGCCGATGGCGGTGGTCGGTGCGCACGCTGAAATCGGCGAGGGTACACATATTGGCGCCGGCGCTATCATTGGGCCCAACGTCAAGATCGGCCGCAATTGCACGATCGCGGCTGGCGCAAGCGTGCTCTGCGCCCTCATTGGCAACAGCGTCATCATTCACAATGGTGCACGGATCGGCCAGGATGGTTTCGGCTACGCTCCGGGTCCACGCGGGATGATCAAGATCGTTCAGATCGGCCGGGTGATTATCCAGGATCATGTCGAGATTGGCGCGAATACAACGATTGATCGTGGTACGATGGATGATACGGTCGTCGGCGAGGGCACGAAGATCGACAATCAGGTCCAGATCGGCCACAACGTCCGCATCGGACGTCACTGTGCCATCGTTTCGCAGGTCGGCATTGCCGGCAGTACGGTGCTTGGCGACGGCGTGCAGATCGGCGGTCAGGCAGGACTGAACGGACATATCAAGATTGGCGACGGGGTGCAGATCGCTGCAAAGAGCGGCGTGATCGGAGACATCCCCGCTGGTGAGCGCTACGGCGGTGTGCCGGCCCGCCCCATCAACGATTTTCTACGGGAGACGGCCGCGATTTTGGCGCGATCAACCGGCGGCAAGAAAACGGGAGAAAAGAATGACTGAGGAAGCAAAGACTTCGCTCTCTTCGGCAGATATCATCGAGATCATGAAGCTGCTGCCACACCGGTATCCGTTCTTGCTCGTAGACCGGATTATCGAGATCGATGGCGACGAATCCGCGGTCGGTATCAAGAACGTGACTGCAAACGAACCGCATTTCACCGGTCACTTTCCGGAATCGCCAATTATGCCGGGAGTTCTGCTCATCGAGGGGATGGCGCAGACGGCCGGCGCGATCTGCGCCAAGAAGCAGGGCGAAACCGGCAATCTCGTCTACTTCATGACGATCGATAACGCGCGTTTCCGCAAGCCGGTCGTTCCCGGCGATCGCGTCGAATACCACGTGAAGAAACAGAAACAGCGCGGTAATATCTGGAAGTTCCATTGCGATGCTAAGGTTGATGGAGCGCTCGTCGCCGAAGCCGACATCGGGGCGATGATCGTTCGCAAGGATCAGGCATGAGCACGATAGCAGCCAGCGCCAGCATTCACGCGATGGCGGTCGTCGAAGATGGCGCCGTGATTGGCGAGAACGTGAAGATCGGCCCTTTCTGCCATGTCGGGCCGAAGGTCGTGCTGGGTGATAACGTGGAGTTGCTGGCGCATTCGGTCGTATCCGGCAGGACGACGCTTGGTAAGGGGTGCCGCGTTTTCCCGATGGCCGTGATCGGCGGCGATCCGCAGAGCGTCCATCACGGCGGCGAAGAAACGACCTTGACGGTCGGCGACAACTGCACGTTCCGCGAGGGCGTCACGGTGAACACGGGTACCGCCGATTTTGGTGGCCAGACGATTGTTGGCGACAACAACCTTTTCCTGGCGAATTCGCATATCGCCCATGACTGCCGGGTAGGAAACAACGTCATCATGTCCAACAACGTGATGCTCGCCGGCCATGTGACGATTGAGGACCGTGTCATTCTTGGTGGTGGCTGTGCCGTGCACCAATTCACACGTGTCGGTCGCCAGGCGTTCGTCGGCGGTCTCTCTGCGGTCAGCTATGACGTCATTCCCTATGGCATGCTGAACGGCAATCCGGGCCTTCTGAGTGGACTGAACGTCGTTGGCATGACCCGCGCCGGTGTTGACCGGGCGACGATTCATGCCGTGCGGCGCGCCTACAAGGCGATCTTCGAAGGCGCCGGTTCGATCCGTGCCAACGCCGCCGCGATCCGGGATGAATACGCCGATTGCAAGCAGGTCCTTCAGATCCTCGACTTCATCGCAGCCGATAGCGATCGCGCTCTTTCCTCTCCGACCAGGGGACAGAAAGGGTGATGCTTGGCTCTCGCGGGTGACATGGCAAAAGGCCGCTTGGCCATCATCGCAGGTAGCGGGCTTCTGCCGTCCTATGTCGCCACCGCGGCGCGGCAAGCAGGTGAAAATCCCTTTATTATCGCTCTAAAGGACGAGGCCGATCGCTCTTGGGAAGGCTTTGACCATGCGGTTATCGGGGTCGGAGATTTTGCCGCTCTCAGTCGGATATTCGAAGGCAACGGCATCGACCGCGTCGTGATGTCTGGTGGTGTACGCCGGCGTCCGGAATGGCGCGAAGTGCGGCCGACGCTGAGGACCCTCGTGAAATTACCGTCGACAATCCGGACGCTGCTCGCTGGTGGCGACGATACCGTGTTGCGGATGGTCATCACGCTGATCGAAGAGAATGGGCGCCGGGTCGTCGGCGCGCACGAGATCGCACCGGATCTGCTGGCATCGGTCGGTCCGCTGGGCGCTGTGCGACCAAGCCTCGATAATGCGAAGGACATCGCGCGAGCCGCAGAAGCAGCGGATGCGCTCGGCAGGCTGGACGTCGGTCAAGGGTCGGTGTCGGTCGGCGGTCGCATTGTCGCGCTCGAAGGCGTGGAAGGCACGGACAGCATGCTGGAGCGTGTCGCCGAGCTGCGGTCGGCGGGGCGAATTTCTCAGCGCCGCCGCGGCGTGCTGGTGAAACTGTGCAAACCGCAGCAGGATATCCGCGCGGACCTGCCATCGATTGGCATTTCGACGATCGAGAACCTGCAGAGAGCAGGACTTGCCGGAGTGGCTGTGGAGGCGGGCCGCTCGCTCATCCTGGAGCGCGACGCCGTCATCAAGGCTGCCGATGAAGCCGGTATCTTTGTATGCGGACTGGATAGGGGATTGCCATCCTGGGGGCTGGCGTGAGCGAAGCTTCACTGAGAGTTGCCATTGTTGTTGGAGAGGTTTCGGGCGACCTCCTGGGTGCCGACCTGATCGCCGCTCTGAAACGGAAGTTTCCTGGCGACGTGGAACTCATCGGCGTTGGCGGCGAGGGGCTGGAGGCGCAGGGTCTGCGCTCGCTTTTCGATTTCGCCGACCTTCAGGTCATGGGCATCACCCAGGTGCTTTCGAAGCTGCCGCGGCTCGTTCGGCGTATCGGTGAGACGGCGTCGGCCATCATCGCCGCAAAGCCTGATGTGCTTATTATCGTCGACAGTCCCGACTTCACGCACAGGGTCGCAAAGCGTGTTCGCACGGCGCTGCCCAGCTTGCCTGTCGTCAACTACGTTTGCCCCAGCGTATGGGCGTGGAAGGAATACCGGGCGCAGCGCATGCTCGCCTATGTCGACCATGTGCTCGCTGTGTTGCCATTCGAACCGGACGTGATGCGCAAGCTGGGCGGGCCGCCGACAACTTATGTCGGCCACCGCTTGACAGCCGATCCCAACCTGTTGGATGCACGACGCCAGCGCGCGCAGACGAAGCCGCGAAACCAGGCCGACCGCAAGACAGTCATGCTTCTGCCGGGTTCGCGCTCGTCGGAGATCGCCAAGCTGCTGCCACACTTTGGCGATGCCATTAGCGAGTTGGTAGCGCGCAACGGCGAGATGCGTATTATTTTGCCGACGATGCCACGCCGCGAAGCCATGATCCGTGAGCTCGTCAAGGATTGGACGGCCAAGCCGGAGATCGTGACGGGAGCCGAGGCGAAGTGGCGAGCGTTCACGGAGGCCGATGCCGCCATGGCTGCCTCCGGCACTGTCGTGCTTGAGCTGGCTTTGACGGGCGTTCCCTGTGTTTCGGCGTACAAGACGGACTGGATCATCAGGCTCATGACCAGCAAGATCAAAACGTGGAGTGCTGCGCTTCCGAACTTGATCGCCGATTACGCTGTTGTGCCCGAGTATATCAACGACGTGGTCCGAGGCGGCAGCTTCGCTCGCTGGATGGAGAAGCTTTCAGCGGATAGCCTGCCACGACAGGCAATGATGCAGGGCTTCGACGTTCTCTGGCAGAGAATGCAGACCGAGAAGCCGCCGGGAGAACATGCGGCAGAGATTGTTCTCGACGTTCTCCAAAAGAAAAAGCCCGGTCATTTCTGACCGGGCTTTTTGCTGTCTGTGATCGCCGATTAGCGCTTGGAAACCGGCACGTAGTCGCGCTCCGGTTCGCCGACATAAAGCTGGCGCGGCCGACCGATACGCTGCTCCGGATCTTCGATCATCTCGTTCCACTGGGCAATCCAGCCGACCGTACGGGCAAGGGCAAACAGCACGGTGAACATTGTCGTGGGGAAGCCCAGGGCCTTCAGCGTGATGCCGGAGTAGAAGTCGATGTTCGGATAGAGCTTCTTCTCGATGAAGTATTCATCGGTTAGGGCGATGCGCTCGAGTTCCATCGCAACTTCGAGCAACGGATCGTCCTTGACGCCGAGTTCGCCGAGAACCTCATGCGTCGTCTTCTGCATGATCTTGGCGCGCGGATCGTAGTTCTTGTAGACGCGGTGACCGAAGCCCATCAGGCGGAACGGATCGTTCTTGTCCTTGGCGCGGGCGATGTATTCCGGAATGCGGTCAACAGTGCCGATCTCAGTCAGCATGTTCAGCGCTGCTTCGTTGGCGCCGCCGTGTGCCGGGCCCCAGAGGCATGCAATGCCGGCTGCGATGCAGGCAAACGGGTTTGCACCCGACGAGCCTGCGAGGCGGACGGTCGAGGTCGACGCGTTCTGCTCGTGGTCGGCGTGCAGGATGAAGATGCGGTCCATGGCGCGGGCCAGAACCGGATTGACCACATATTCCTCGCAAGGAACTGCAAAGCACATGCGCAGGAAGTTCGACGCGTAGTCGAGATCGTTCTTCGGGTAAACGAAGGGCTGGCCGATGTGATACTTGTAGGCCATGGCGGCCAGCGTTGGCATCTTGGCGATCATACGCAGGCTTGCGACCATGCGCTGATGCGGATCGGTGATGTCGGTGGAGTCGTGGTAGAACGCCGACAGCGCGCCGACGCAACCGCACATGACAGCCATCGGATGTGCATCGCGGCGGAAGCCCGTGAAGAACCGGCTCATCTGCTCATGCACCATCGTGTGATGCGTCACGCGATAGTCGAAGTCCTTCTTCTGGGCTGCGGTCGGCAGTTCTCCGTAGAGAAGCAGGTAGCAGACTTCGAGGAAGTCGCCGTGCTCGGCGAGCTGCTCGATCGGATAGCCGCGATGCAGCAGTACGCCGGCGTCACCGTCGATATAGGTGATTTTCGATTCACAGGACGCGGTCGAGGTGAAACCAGGATCGTACGTGAAGGAAGCCGTGTTCTTGTACAGGGCGCCGATATCGATGACGTCAGGACCGATGGTGCCGCTCTTGACGGCGAGATCGACTGATTTGTCACCGATTTTCAGTGTTGCGCTTTGTTCCGTCATTATGATCCTCCAAACTGGCGGTTGGCGCCATAAAAGCGCCATAGGGTTAAGCGTCGTCGATGATTGCTATATGATCGCGCGCCTAATGCCAAGTTACCGTGACGCCATTTTGTGCATCGCAGTATCAACTTTTGGGCACTTCTGCGATGACCCCTGCGCATAGCAGAAGCTGATGATTATCCTTAGCTTTTCCGGCTTCCGATTTTCCTTCAGATTTCAATCGATTATTCTTGCTTGGAAGCCCGTTAGCTTTCATTCTGGTTGTACGGGCGGCTGTTTTTGGGCGCAATGCATGCCGGGGTTGAGGCCATTGGAGGTGAGGGAAGCCACACCCGGCGCGGACGCGTTTGGGCGCGCGCCACAGCCTTCTTTTCTCGTGCCACGAGTTCCTGCGGAACCTCCGCTAACTTTCCGGACGCAATCCTTCGTGCCGTGGCCGACACGGATAAGGACTGCGCCGGATCGTTGTACCGTGTGGCTTCGTCTCGCCGTGGCAACGGAGATAGAGCATGGGCGGTTCTTCCTGGTTTCGTCCGTCTTCGCTGGGGCGGGCGCGATCCTCTGGTTCGTGCTTGGAAGTGCCCCCGGCCGAGCTCCGGATGTCGTTTGCGGCGACGCTTGCCCTCGTCGCCGGTTTACGCGATCTGGTCAAGAAGGCCGCCGCACGAACATCCCTTGCTGCAGGTCGCCGCAGTAACGCCCGTCGTTTTCATCATATGCTTCTTTGGTGGCACCCTGCTGACCGCGATGATCGGCGGCTTCTCGACCGCGCTTTTCGCCGTCGAGCACTTCCACCGGCTCAGCGCTTATGGTCTGCCGGCAAATCTCATGGCCATGCCGGTGGTCTCTTTCGTGGTGTTGCCGATGGGCATGCTCGCTATGCTGCTGACACCTTTTGGCCTCGACGTCATTCCATGGAAAATTGCCGGTTTCGGGCTCGACATCGTGATCGCCATTGCCCAGATGGTCTCGGCCTGGGCGGCAATATCGATATCGGCAGATTGCCGGGTTGGTATTTTCCTGTGGCGGTAGCAGGGTTCCTCTTACTTGCCCCTCTGCGCACCAAGATCCGCTACCTCGGCGCTGGCGTTGCAGCGCTGGCAACAGTGCTCGTTGTGGTTGCGCCGAGCGAACCGCCGCCCGACATGGTCATTGCCGAAGACGGCAATCTCGTCGCGATTGTGAGAGGACAAGTCCTTGCACCGAACCGGCCGCATCCGCCTGACTTCATTTTCGACCAATGGCGAATGGCGCTCGCCGCGGAGCTACATCAACCACCGCAATTGTTGGAGGGTGTCAACGCTATCAGGCGGCGGGACAGTCAAGGCAGATCGGAAAGGTTATCTGCCGTGTTGGGGTGGACGGCTCCCAACGGCATCGCAATGTGCCAGAATGAGTTCGTTGAAAGCTCAATCGAAGGAGACCGTCCGTGGAAGAGATTATCCGAATTGGCATGGATACGTCAAAGAGCGTTTTCCAATTGCATGGCGTGAACGCAGTCGAGCAACCAGTCCTTCGCAAGAAGCTTTCGCGTAGGGAGATGGTGAAATTCTTCGAGAAAACGCCGCCGACTACCATCGCACTCGAAGCCTGCGGAGGTTCTCATCATTGGGCGAGGCTGTTAGGTTCGTTCGGTCATGAGGTGAAATTGATCGCGCCTCAATTGGCAAAGCCCTATGTAAAACGCGGCAAGAACGACGCGGCGGACGCAGAGGCTTTGTGTGAGGCGATGAGCCGACCCACAATGCGGTTTGTGCCGGTGAAGACTGCGGACCAGCAAGCGGCATTGATGCTGGTCGGTTTGCGAGAGAGACTCATTCGCAATCGAACGCAGCTCGCCAATGCCATCCGCGGCTTTGCCATGGAGTTCGGCATAGCCGCAGCCAAGGGCATGTGCCGCATCGAACCGTTGCTCGAGCGGATTGCGGCTGATCAATCCCTGCCTGCATTGGCCCGCGAGCNTTTTGCCATGCATGGCGTTGAGTATCGCGACTTGCTTGCCGAAACGAAGGCGGTCGAGGAAAAACTGACCGCGTTGCATCGCTCCGATGAATGCAGCAGGCGCCTGGCCCAAATTCCGGGTGTCGGGCCGGTCGGCGCATCGCTTTTGATGATTAAGACCCCAGATCCGCGGCTATTTAGATCTGGTCG
>NZ_JDWI01000025.1:0-100760 GCF_012932765.1 Rhizobium sp. 57MFTsu3.2 | reverse complement strand
TTTGCCATCATCTGCCACGAATTGACGCATTGGACATCGGCAAAGGGACGGCTCGATCGCGATCTCAGCCGCTATGGGACGGATCGCAGTGAGCGCGCCCGGGAAGAACTGATTGCCGAACTCGGCAGCGCATTCCTGTGCGCCGATCTCGGGATCGTTCCGGAACTCGAGCCGCGTCCCGATCATGCAAGCTATATCGATAGCTGGCTGACACTGCTCAGCGGTGACAAGCGCGCGATCTTCCAGGCGGCCTCACAGGCGCAGCGTGCCGTCGATTACCTGCACCACCTGCAGCCACGCATCGCAGACGAGGGGCGGCGTGAGCCGCCCTTTCACACATGACGATGCCGAATGGAAAACAGGACCCCGCCCAACCCGAGCGGGGTTGTTTCTCACTGGCTCGTTCAGTGCATCCCTTGGCCAGATCAAGTTTTCGACGCTTCTGATTAAATTCGCGGGCGATGACCGCTGCTCGCGGCTTGGCCAAGATACTGACGTCTCGGACTTGACGTGTATTGAAGAAAATGGCGCCCCGGAGAGCGCCTCCTCATCTTAAGTTTGCTGCTTTTCGAACAGTCCCGCAAATTCCGGATCCGCGTAATATCTGAGCTTTCCGGCGGCAATCGGCCGCTGTCCGGCGATGAACAGGATTTGGACACTGAGGGGCAGGTTGCGGACCTCATCGGGTGTCAGAAGCGGGCGGGCGACATGCTGCTCGGCCAACGAGAGACCGGTCTTTTCGGAATTGAGTGCGCGCGCAATCGTATTGAACACGACAGTCTCCTCACCGAGCAGATCGGAGACGAGCCGGGCACTGTCATGATCATTGACCCCGAAGACCTGCAACACGCCGGCATTCGATAAGAACGTGCCGGCGCGCTGGCCATAGGTGGCGCGTAGCTGATGAATGTCCTGGACGATGGGCCAGAGCTGCACGCCGTACCCCGCCATCAGCCCCATCGCTCGCTCGATCGGGGCGAGATGACCAAGGGCTGCAAACTCGTCGAGAAGATATAGGACGGGTGGTGCCGATGAACGTGGCGCCGATGGAACTGACGAAGGTGACGTGCGCGCCATCTCGATCAGGCTCTGGGAGATCAACAGGCGCAGCCAGCGCGAATAGGCCGCAAGCCTGTCTGGCGGCAACACCAGAAAGACGGTCGCCTTTTCTGACTTCAGATCGCCAAACCGGAAATCCGATCGCGAAAGCACGTTGGTCATGCGCGGGCTGTCGAGGAAATGCGTGTGCCGCTGGGCGGCCGAAAGCACGCCGCTTGCCTCACGATCGGACTTGCCTAGATGCCGATTGGCCGCACGCGCGATCAGTCCATTGACCGCATCACTGTCCTGCATCTCGTCGAGCAGGATGCGGAACGCTTCTGGTGCCAGCGTCAGCATGTGCCTCAGCATCGTCAGCGTGCGCCTGTCATCGGGCTGGGTTGCAACGACATGGAGGAGCAGTCCCGCAATCAGGGCCTTGGCTTCCTCGTTCCAGTGAGCATCGCCCGCAAGGCCTGGTTCGTCGAACACGAGCGCATCGGCAAGTGTGGCCGCGTCTTCGGCGACATCGATACTGTCAGCGTCAAAGCCGCTGAGAGGATTGAAGGCAGCCGATGGCATGCCGGAAATGCCGAATGGATCGAGGATATGAACCTGTCCGAAGCGGAGCCGTGCGTCCCCCGATATTGCTGCATTCTCGCCTTTCGGATCGACGCAGATGATCGAACGATCCGCCGTCAACAGGTTCGGGATGATCGTTCCGACACCTTTGCCGCTTCGGGTCGGTGCCATCGTGATGAGATGGGCCGGTCCGTCATAGCGGAGAAGCCGGCCCGAGCTAGGCGCGCGACCGATCAGCAGGCCGTCAGGTGATCGCGTCAGCGGTTTGATTTCCTTTTTGCTGGCAAGGCGCGCCGAGCCATGCGTGTCATCACTTGCCATTCCGAAATGGGTGATCAGGGGAGCCGACAGCATCCGCAGGAGCAGCGCCAGTGCAAACAGGAAAAACAGGCAATTGCCGACAAGGACGAGGATGCCTCCTTCGCTGCTGCCGGGAAGGCGCCAGGTCAGATAGTCGATCCCGATTGAGACGATCAGGATGATCAAGACATAGCCGAGCGCATGCATGGCGAACGACTTTGCGTAGCGGAACGGAAACGTGATCATCGCAACGATCGCCCATAGCGGGTCGCGCGCTGCCATGCGCATCATGTTTGCCGCTGCGCGTTTGACGAGAGCAAATTGGGTCATTGGCCCACCTCACTGTCAACGGTCTGGGTGCCCGAGGTTGGCGCCTGCGCCACCAGCAGGTCGTCAAATAGTTGCCGGTCGGCATCCCGGACCAGGAACTTCGGCAGTTCGGATCTGAGCCACGTGGCGAGCCCTTCCGATATCTGCACATCGCGGTTGGTCAGCCGATGCAGGATGAGGGCGCCGATCAGCACCTTGCGCCTGGTGTCGATGCTGCGCTCCTGCTTGCTGAGGCGAATCTGCAGTGTCTTTCGCCGCGCTTCCAGCTGCGCCAGCCGTTCGCCGATTGATTTCCGTGCCACGTTGCTGTCTCCCCTTTGAACGTTGCTGAAGCGCATGTCCGGCCAGGTGTCGTCCGCGATGAATGCGCGGCCATGAGGCTCATCGAACCCTTGCATTCCGGCAACTCGCAAATCTGCGGGTAGATACATGCAGCAGGCCACGGAGACACTGGTCGCGGGCATCGCCTGCATGCTCCCATTGGGCCGGAGGAGGCAAGCCGACGAGGGCACAAGGGCGCACTTACGAGTTGCCGGGCAACTCAGTGCGCGGGCCGGCAGACCCCGCGGGAAGAGGAGGACTATGGCGATCTATCATCTCAGCATGAAGGCGATCGCTCGCAGTGGCGGGCGCAGTGCTGTCGCCTCCGCCGCCTATCGTGCCGCGGCGCGGCTCACCAATGAGCGCGACGGGATGACCCATGACTTCACCAACAAAAAGGGTGTCGAGCATGCCGAGATCGTATTGCCCGCTGAAGTGTCGGCTGATTGGGCAATGAAGCGATCGGTCTTGTGGAACGCCGCCGAGCGTGCGGAGAAGCGAAGCGACGCGCGTATCGCCCGGGAATTCGAGATCGCGCTGCCGCACGAGCTCAATTCAGATCAGCGCTTGGCTTTGACCCGTGCGCTCGCCCAGCATCTCGCCAATCGCTATGGCGCGGCCGTCGACTTCGCAATCCATCAGCCCGACGTCAAAAGCGATCTGCGCAACTGCCACGCGCATCTGATGATGACGACCCGAGAGGTGAAAGAGTGTGGCCTTGGCGATAAGACGCTGCTTGAGCGAGAGAACCGATGGCTTCTCGCCAACCATATGCTCCCATCGCAGTTGCAGCTGCAGGAGCTCCGGCAAGCTTGGGAGCACCTCGCCAATCGGCATCTTGCGAAAGCAAGCGTCGATGTTCGCATTGACCACCGCTCGCACCTGGAGGCTGGGCTGACGATCGAGCCGACCGAACATGTCGGTGTTCACGCGACCCAGATAGGTCGCCAAGGTGGGCAAGTCTCGCGTGCCCGCATCGCTCCGCAATCGGCCGATCGAAATGCAGAGACAATTCGCCGGCGTCCCGAAGAGATTCTGAAGCTCATCACCAACGAGAAGAGTGTCTTCAACCGTTACGACATTGCCCGGGCCCTGCACCGCTACATCAATGATGATCCTCAGACATTCCAGAATGCCTTTGCATCAGTCATGTCGTCCAAGGCACTGGTCGAACTGAAACCTGAAACAGCGGATCGCGGCGGCAGCGGAGAGGCACGCTATTCGACGATGGAGATGGTTGCGGTCGAGGGTGCGATGGCAACCTCGGTGGTGGCAATGAAAGGACTTCAAAAGCACTGGGTCTCGAAGCGGCACGTTGAAAAAGCGATTTTCGATCAGGACCGGCTCATCAAGGCGAGCGGTGCATCATCGGGGCAGGGCCTGTCGGGCGAACAGCGTCGTGCGATCGAACATGTCACCGCGCCTGGTCAGATCGCAGTGGTGCTCGGCATGGCCGGTGCCGGCAAGAGCACGATGCTGGCAGCCGCTCGGCAGGCCTGGGAGGCTCAGGGCTATCGTGTTCACGGGGCAGCGCTTGCCGGCAAGGCGGCGAAGGATTGGAGGAATCGTCAGGCATAGTGAGCCGTACTCTTGCGTCCTGGGAATACAGTTGGCAGGCCGGTCGCAGTCGCCCCAAATCGAGGGATGTGTTCGTCATCGACGAAGCCGGAATGATTGGAAGCCGGCAGCTTGCGCGCTTCGTCGAGGAGATCAGAGAGGCTGGAGCAAAACTCGTCCTTGTCGGAGACCATGAACAGCTCCAGGCGATTGGAGCAGGAGCGCCGTTTCGAGCAATCGCAAAAGTGGTCGGACATGCGCAGCTTTCTGAAGTTCGCAGGCAAAGATCGGATTGGCAAAAGCGGGCCTCAATCGACTTTGCCTCTCACCGGACCGCTGCTGGGCTGTCAGCCTACAACGCACACGGAAATCTTCATCTGAAGGCAAGCCGCGAGGATGCTTTGAAGGCGATCATTGCGGATTATGTTGCTGACCGATCGGCAAACCCTGATGCTACACGCATTGCGATGGCGCACAGTCGCAAGGACGTGGCTTCGATCAATGCTGGAATACGGGCAGCATTACAGGAGCGTGGTGGCCTTGCGAAAGGCGCTAAAGGATCGGACGTTCAGGGTCATGAACTCACTTACCGGACGAACAACGGGATACGCGCCTTCGCCCCGTGCGATCGGATCGTTTTTCTGGAAAATGATCGCGACCTCGGCGTCAAGAACGGCATGTTGGGTGAAGTGATATCTGTCGCGCCGGACGCAATACAAGTCCGGCTTGATGGAAGCGCACAGGCGGCAAATGGCCAACGCTGCGTGACTATGCCGGTGAATAGTTATCAGGCGTTTGATCACGGCTACGCGACAACAATCCACAAGACCCAAGGGTCGACGGTGGATTGCAGTTTCGTTCTGGCATCGAGGACCATGGACCGACATCTGGCCTACGTCGCAATGACCCGTCATCGTGAGAAGGCGCAGCTTTATGCGGGGTTGGACGAGTTCAAGACGGTGCGGTCCTTGAGTGAGACACTCAGCAGGTCAGGGGCCAAGGAGACCACGCTCGACTATGCCCCATCGGTTGCCGGCCGACGCGGCATAGGTGATCACCATGGCAAGGGCGGTGAGGCCGAGAAGGAGGAGCGGTCCGTTCCGGCTGGGCACACTGTCGCGCCCACGCACGAAATGCCGTCGCTGAGTGGTCATAATGTGTGTGAAGGCGTCCGTCCTGAGAGGCTTGACCACGGTCATGATCGTCCGGTGCTAATTCCGGCAATCGCGAAGTATGAGAACAGCGTGGATGACGTCGCACGCTTGAAAGCGATGCCGGTATTTGAACGCGATTGGGAATCCGCGAAGTTGCTTGCCCGACGGATATACTCCAACGCACATGCCGTCATTGACGGGTTGCGGGGCCGCATTGTCGAAGGAAACGTAGACCCTGCTGAACTCGGGAAACAGCTTCGCTCCACACCGGAGACACTCGGCACTCTCGTCGGAAGGACAGGAACATTCGGAGAGAACGCCGAGCGCCGACAGGCACTTGGCCTCGTCAACGCGCTTGCGTTTCGTGTCGAACAATCCGGAAAGACTTGGCAACGCCGTTTTGAGGCGGAATGCAGTTCCGAGCAATGGAGGCGAGAAAAGCAGGATGTGATCGACGTGCCTGGTCTCAGCAACCATGCCGAGGCGCTGCTTCGGAAGCTCGATGATTTGCCTTACGCGGAAAAGGGGGCGTTCGTTGCACAGCTAAAGGTAACGATCGAGGGCTCCAAGGCGCTCGACGAGGCAAGTGAGACGGCGAGTGCGATCGAAAAACGCTTCGGCCGCGCCAATCCGTCGGATCTTGCGGAGCAGCTGAGGCGGGCTGGGCTCAATCAGACTGGCGATATCGAGCGCATCCGCGACGTCGTACGCCTCGCCGATCGTAGCCATCGGGCCGAACTCACTCAGCAGAGTGAGATGAAGCGCTCGCTTTCACGGAGGAAGGGGTTGCGATTGGGGATGTAGCGTCGACAATGCCGAACGCGCTGGCTGTCACCAGATGTTCATGGCGGAAGGCAAAAACTCGACTTGTGTGCCGTTCAGCAATGTGCAGACTTCATGTGGGTGGGGGACGGGAACGCGTGTCGGAGAAGGTGTTCGTAAGTGCGCAGGAAGTCGCTGATAGAGCGGGCGTTTCACGATCCGCTGTGTCGCGGACGTTTACGCCAGGTGCCAGCGTCTCACCCGAGACCCGGCGACGGGTGCTCGAGGCAGCCGAAACGCTCGGCTATCACGTAAATGCTCTTGCCCGCGGTCTCATGCGCAATGAAAGCGGCATTGTTTGCCTCATCGTGTCCGACGTGGCGACACCCAATCGTTCTGCTTTGCTACGCGAACTGACAATGTTGCTGCAGAATGCCGGCAAGGTGGCGATGTTGATCAACACGGACCGCTCGGACGGCAGCGTGGACCAAGCCCTTCGCCAAGCGATCCGCTATCGCGCAGATGCTTCGATCATCCTGTCCGGAATGCCGGACAAATCCATCGCACAACTCTGTCTGCGAAGCGGACAGCGGCTTGTCCTCATCAATCGCGATGACGAACAGCCCGGTCCATTGCGGATCAATCTTGATGATCGCGAGGCGGCCGGGCAGGTGGTGACCGCCTTCGTCAGAGCTGGATGCCGGAAGCTGGCTTTTGCCAACTCGGAAGCCGGAACACCAAGCTTGATGGCTCGTGAGCGGGGATTCGTCGCGGCGGCGAATGCGCTCGGAATGGAGGTTTCTGTCGAGCGTCATGGGTGGACGGGTTACGATGCGGGAAAAGTCCTTGCACAGCGAATGTTGACGCGCCTGGAACGCCCGGATGCCGTCTTCTGCGCGACCGACCTCCTCGCATGCGGGTTCATGGACGCCGCCCGCCACCAGTTTTCGATATCGGTGCCAGACCAGCTGTGCATTGCAGGCTTTGACAATATCGAGCAGGCCTCATGGTCCTCGTATGACCTGACGACCTTCGCCCAGCCGGTTTCAGCGATAGCTTCCAAGGCGATCGACTGGCTCTCGCATTCGCAGCCGGACAATGACGGCGCCCTCCAGGAGCAGTCGATCAGACTTCATGCCGAACTGGTTTGGCGCGGCTCGATTCGGGGCGGCTAAGTCGATCTGCCCGGCCGCGTTATTTCCATTCCCAGAACAGAGCAGATGCAAAAGGTCTGCGCAGCACCAAACTGTCCGTTCGAGCCGTCTGCTCGTAGGATGTGGCTTCCGCCTCCCCATTTAATCCAACAAAGTGCATCCGGGTGGACGCCGTCTTTGGTTGTCCCTTCCGACGGTAGTCAAAATGCACCGCACAGGTCGGGTACTGCCAATTATCGGTTAGAAGCTCGGCGAACTGTTTGGCATCCTGCTCGCGCCCCTGTCCGGTGAAGGCCAGAAACTGGCCAAGATTGAAGAACCCGCTGAACAGCGCATAGGCGCTTTCCTGCTGCATCCGGACAGCTTGCCCCGTCGTAAAGTCGCGTCGATAGGAGATGCCTTCCGTCAGCCCCTTCGCTTTTTTTGCGGAGTAGCTGACAAGGTTCTTTTGGGCCAGCAGTTCCATCGTCAACGCGTAGCTCTGATAGCTCTCCGCGTTGGTGTGCAGGTCATCGATCCTGGCTTTCAGGTCAACGATGTAGTCTCGATACAATGCGGCGGCCATCTCAACTGCTCCGGTGACGGTGGAGCGCGCTTGCTATCAGATTGTGCGGCGTGGCCAAACCGATATCGCGCCTCCCAAGCCGTTCCTGCGGAAAAATCGTATCAGATGTGCAGCGCGTGCCCCAACGCCTTCAGTGCTGCTTCCTGCACGGCCTCGCTCCGTGTCGGATGCGCGTGGATCGTGCCCGCGAGGTCCTCCAGCCGTGCGCCCATCTCGATTGCCAGCGCAAAGCTCGCCGACAGTTCTGAGACACCCGCACCGACGGCCTGCAGGCCAAGAACGAGACCGGTATCCGCACGCGCCACGACCCGCACGAAGCCTTCCTCAGACACCATCGTCATTGCGCGGCCGTTCGCGCTGAACGGGAATTGACCGACCCGGATCGCGTAGCCTTGGGCGCGCGCCTCCTCCGGCGAAAGTCCTGCCGTTACGATTTCCGGATCGGTAAAGCAGATCGCCGGGATGCAACGCTTGTCCCAGGCACGCTGCTTGCCGGCAACGATCTCCGCAACCATTTCTCCCTGCGCCATGGCGCGATGGGCCAGCATTGGCTCGCCGGTAATATCACCGATCGCATAGACGCCCCGCATCGAGGTGCGGCAGCGATCGTCGATACGCAGATATGGTCCTGTACGATCGAGATCGAGCTCTTCGATACCCGATCCCGATATTTTGGGGCGGCGACCCACGGTCACCAGCACGCGGTCGGCGGGAAGCAGTTGTTGCTGGCCGTCCGACGTCTCGACGGCCAGCGCATTGCCGTCGTCCGAAAGGCCCTTCGCTTTTGCGCCTGTCAGGACCCGAAGGCCAAGTTCGCCAAGCCGTCGTGCAACCGGCCGCACGAGATCGGCATCATATTGCGGCAGTATCTGCTCCATCGCCTCGACGATCGTTACCTCCGACCCCAGCTTCGCAAATGCCGTGCCGAGTTCGAGGCCGATATAGCCACCACCCACGACGACGAGTTTCTTCGGCAATTCGGCCAGCGAGAGCGCCTCCGTGGACGAGATGACCCAACCTCTGAATGGCAGCGCTGCGAGTTCCACAGGTTCGGAACCCGTAGCAATCACCACCGTCTCGGCACGAACGACCTGCGTGCCGACCTCCGTTTCGACCTCCACGGTTTTGCCGTCGCGGAAGGCCGCGCGGCCGTGAACGATCTTGACCCTGGCCTTCTGCAGCAGGGCGGAGACGCCTCCATTCAGCCGACCGACGATCCCATCCTTCCAGGCGATGGTCTTTGCGAGGTCGATCGAAGCAGCCTCGACACGAATGCCCATTGCGTTCTTGCCAGCAAGCATCTGTCTTGTGGCTCCGAACTCCTCGGCCGCATGGATGAGCGCCTTTGACGGAATACATCCGACATTCAGGCAGGTGCCGCCGGGCTTGCCCGCCTCGACGATGACGGTATCGAGGCCGAGTTGTCCGGCCCTGATGGCGCAGACATAGCCGCCCGGCCCGGCGCCGATGACGAGAAGCTTGCAGACGATCTCTTTCATGGATGTTAGCCTTCGATGAAGATAAGGGCGGGCGTCTCGAGAAGGACCCGAACACGTTGGACGAAGGTGGCGGCATCCCATCCGTCGATGATGCGGTGGTCGAAACTCGAGGAGAGATTCATCATCTTGCGCGGCACGAATTGGGTGCCGTCCCAGGCCGGGCGCACAGCGATCTTGTTCACGCCAACGATCGCGACCTCCGGGTGGTTGATGACAGGCGTCGAGACGATGCCGCCAAGCGCCCCAAGCGAGCTGATGGTGATGGTCGAACCGCTTAATTCATCGCGGGTCGCGGTGCCCGCGCGCGCAGCATCCGCCAGGCGGCCCATTTCGGTCGCGCACTCCCAGATGCCACGCGCCTCCGCGTTCTTGACAACAGGGACGACAAGCCCGGCGGGCGTCTGCGCGGCAATGCCGATATGGACACCGCCATGCCGGGTGAGGATGCCCTTGTCGTCGTCGAAGGTCGCGTTCACGTTCGGTTGTTCGGCGACAGCCCTCACGATTGCCCGCATCAGGAACGGCAGGACAGTGAGCTTCGGCTGCTCCGGTTTGCGGTCGCGGTTCATGGTGGCCCGCAATTCCTCCAGCGCCGTCATGTCGACTTCCTCGACATAGGTGATGTGGGGAATGCGAGAAGTCGACAACGACATCTTTTCGGCGATGCGGCGCCTGAGGCCGGTGAGCTTGATCTCCTCGGTCGACGTCCGTTTGGCGATCGTTACCGGTTGGGACGGCACTTCGCCGCGCGCGATAAATAGCTCGACATCCTCGCGAAGAATGCGGCCGGCGGGTCCCGATCCCTTGAGTTGGCGCAGGTCAACGCCGCTTTCCCTTGCAAAGAGCCGCACGGATGGTGATGCCAGCGGCTTTTCTGCCGGTGCCGGAGCCTCGGGGCGAAGCACAATCGCGGCCTTGGTGACCGGCCGGGTGTCCGGCTCGACTGCAGGGGGTGGACTGTCGGCAGCTTTCGCCGGTGCCTCGGCAGGAGGTGCCTTCACGTCGCCTGCCGTCTCGCCATCGCCAGTCTCGATCCTGACAAGCGGCGCCTTGACGGCGATCTTGTCGCCAACTTCAGCGCCCAACCAGACGACGGTCCCCGTAACGGGCGAAGGGATCTCGACCGTCGCCTTGTCGGTCATGACGGCGGCGATGACCATATCCTCCTTGACCGGGTCGCCCGCCTTGACGTGCCATTCAACAAGCTCGGCCTCCGCCACGCCTTCGCCGACATCGGGCATCTTGATCGTGAATTCGCCCATGTGTCAGGCCTCCATGACTTCGGCAAGCGCCCGTCCAACCCGTCCGGGGCCGGGGAAGTAGTCCCATTCCTGCGCATGCGGATAGGGCGTATCCCAGCCGGCAACGCGCATGACCGGCGCTTCGAGATGGTAGAAGCAGTGCTCCTGCACGAGAGATGCGATCTCTGCGCCAAACCCTGACGTCAGGGTCGCCTCATGGACGACGACGCATCGCCCGGTCTTGTTGACGGACTGCACGATGCTATCGAGGTCGAGCGGCAAGAGGCTGCGCAGATCGATCACCTCGGCATCGATGCCCGTGTCTTCGGCGGCAGCAAGCGCCACGTGCACCATCGTGCCGTAGGCGATGACCGTCACGGCTGAGCCTGAGCGCCGAATGTCGGCCTTGCCGATCGGGATCGAGTAATGGCCCTCGGGCACCTCTCCGAGGTCGTGCTTCGACCATGGCGTGACCGGACGCTCGTGGTGGCCATCAAATGGCCCGTTGTAGAGCCGCTTCGGTTCCAGGAACATCACCGGATCCGGATCCTCGATCGAGGAAATGAGCAGCCCCTTCGCGTCATAGGGATTGGACGGTACGACGACCTTCAAGCCGCAGACATGTGTGAACAATGCTTCCGGGCTCTGGCTGTGGGTCTGGCCGCCGAAAATGCCGCCGCCAGTGGGCATTCGCAACACGATCGGACATGTGAAGTCGCCGTTTGAGCGGTAGCGGATGCGGGCGGCCTCCTGGGTGATCTGATCGTAGGCCGGATACATGTAATCGGCGAACTGGATCTCGACACAGGGCTTCAGCCCATAGGCCGCCATGCCGATAGCGGTGCCGACAATGCCGGACTCGCTGATCGGCGTGTCGAAGCATCTTGTCTTGCCGTACTTCCCCTGCAGTCCTTGGGTACAACGAAACACGCCGCCGAAATATCCGACGTCCTCGCCGAACACCACCACGTTGTCGTCGCGGGCCATCGAAACGTCCATGGCGCTGCGCACCGCTTCAATCATCGTCATCCTGGCCATGTCAGAAACCTGCCTTCTGCCGCTGGCGACGAATGTGTGGCGGCATTTCCGCGTAGACGCCTTCGAAGATGTCTCGCACCGAGGGCTTGCCCCCTGCATGCAGCGTGCCGTGGTGCTCGGCCTGCTTCTGGGCTTCAATCACCTCATCCATGATTTCCGCTTCGGCCTGGACATGCCGCTCTTCCGACCATGCGCCCCTGATGATCAGGTGCTTTTTCAAGCGCAGCACCGGATCGCCCAGTGGCCAGGCTTCGGACTCCGTCTTTGGCCGATAGGCGCTCGGATCATCAGAAGTCGAATGGGCGCCAACGCGGTAGGTGACATATTCGATCAGGGTAGGTCCGAGGTTTCGCCGTGCCCGCTCGGTTGCCCAACGTGCGACGGCGTAGACCGCGAGATAGTCGTTGCCATCGACGCGCAGGGCCGGAATGCCGAAACCAAGTCCGCGCGCTGCAAACGTGCCGGAGCCGCCGCGGGCGATCCCCTGGAATGTCGAAATCGCCCACTGATTGTTGACGATATTGAGGATGACCGGGGCTTTGTAGGTAGAGGCGAACACGAGAGCGGAATGAAAATCAGACTCCGCCGTCGAGCCGTCGCCGATCCAGGCAGCCGCGATCCTGCTGTCGTTCTTGATGGCCGACGCCATGGCCCAGCCGACCGCCTGGACATATTGGGTGGCGAGGTTGCCCGAGATGGTGAAAAAGCCGTGTTCCTTCGACGAATACATGATCGGCAGCTGGCGCCCTCGCAACGGATCGCTTTCGTTCGAGAAGATCTGGTTCATCATCTCGACCATCGGATAGTCGTCGGCGATCAGGAGACCTGCCTGGCGGTAGGTCGGGAAGTTCATGTCGCCCTTGCGAAGCGCCTTACGGAAGGCGCAACTGACGGCTTCCTCGCCGAGATGCTGCATGTAGAAGGACGTCTTGCCCTGTCGCTGCGCCATGAGCATGCGAGCATCGAAGGCGCGAAGCTTCATCATGTTGCGCAGGCCGATCAGCAACTCTTCGTCGGAGAGCATGCCCGACCATGGGCCGACAGCCTCTCCCTCGCGGTTGAGGACACGAATGATCGAGTAGGCGAGGTCGCGGATCTCTTCCGGCGCAACGTCGACCTCAGGGCGCGGCACCACGCCTGCCTTGGCTATCTTCACGTTGGAGAAATCGGGTAGGCCGCCCGGCCGGACGGCAGGTTCCGGCACATGAAGGCTCAGTTGAGCTGTGTCCGTCATATCGTACTTTCCCTCCCAACTGCGGTGCTCGCTTCTCTCCTCAAAGAGGAACGCCGCAGTTCTTGTTCTTATAGATTGCGCGCGATCACCATTCTCTGCACGTCGCTTGTGCCTTCATAAATCTGGCAGATGCGCACATCCCGATAGATGCGCTCGACCGGATAGTCCGCCATATAACCGTAGCCCCCATGGATTTGGATCGCATCCGAACAGACCCGCTCTGCCATCTCGGACGCGAAGAGCTTGGCCATCGATGCTTCGGAGAGGCACGGCAGGCCATTGTCGCGCAGCGCCGCAGCGTGAAAGACGAGTTGGCGCGCTGCTTCGATCTGGGTCGCCATATCGGCGAGGCGAAAGGCGACCGCCTGGTGCTCTATGATCGCCTTGCCGAAAGCCGTGCGCTCGCGTGCATAGTCGCGCGCTGCCTCAAAAGCGGCGCGTGCCATGCCGACAGCCTGAGCGCCGATGCCGATGCGACCGCCTTCGAGATTTGCCAGCGCGATCCGGTAGCCTTCGCCCTCCGCACCCAACCGCAATTCGGCCGGGATGCGCATGCTGCTGAAGGCGATCTGACACGTGTCGGTCGAATGCAGGCCAAGCTTTTCCTCGACGCGGACGACTTCGTAGCCCGGCGTGTCGGTCGGTACGATGAAGGCGGTAATCCCCTTCTTGCCGGCATCCGGATCGGTCACCGCAAAGACGATGATCATCTGACCGTTCTTGCCCGACGTGATGAATTGCTTGGCGCCATCGAGCACGTAGTGATCGCCATCGAGGCGCGCGCGGCTGCGCAGGTTGGACGCTTCCGAACCTGCTTGCGGCTCCGTCAGCGCAAAGCCGCCAATCCATTCGCCGCTGGCAAGCTTCGGCAGGAAACGCTGCTTTTGCTCCTCGGTGCCGAACTTCAGGATCGGCACGCATGCGACCGAACTGTGGACACTCATGATGGTCGAGCATGGCCCGTCGCCTGCAGCGATCTCCTCGAGAGCTGCTGCATAAGCGAGCGTTCCGGTATTGGAGCCGCCATATTCCTCGGGAACCAGCATGCCAAGCAGACCGAGTTCGCCCATCTCGCTCATCTCTTCGCGCGGAAACCTGTGTTCCCGGTCACGTGCTGCCGCACCAGGGGCAAGTTGCTCGCGGGCAAAATCGCGTGCCAGATCGCGAATTTGCTGCTGGAGATCGGAAAGAACCATGCTTGCCTCCTTGCTGTCCGCTCTAGTGCCGCTCGATGGCCACGGCGGTCGCTTCGCCGCCGCCAATGCACAGAGCTGCCATCCCGCGCTTGAGGTCGTAGCGTTTGAGAGCGGCAAGCAACGTGACCAGGATACGCGCGCCGGATGCGCCGATCGGGTGGCCAAGAGCGCAGGCTCCGCCGTGCACGTTAACCTTTTCCTCTGGTAGCCTGAGGTCGCGCATCGCAGCCATGGCGACAACCGCAAAGGCCTCGTTAATCTCGAAGAGATCGACGGTCTCGAGCGGCCAGCCGGTGCGATCGGAGAGCTTCTGCAAGGCGCCGATCGGAGCCGTAGCAAAGAGATTGGGCGCCTGCGAGTGTGTGGCGTGTCCAGTAATGGTCGCGAGCGGTGCCAGTCCTTTGCGCTCGGCCTCGGAACGACGCATCAGCACGAGGGCGGCCGCACCGTCGGAAATCGAGCTGGAATTGGCAGCTGTCACGGTCCCGCCGTCACGAAAGGCAGGCTTGAGGAGCGGGATCTTGTCGATCTTCGCCTTGCCCGGCTGCTCGTCCCGGCTGACCGTTTGTTCGCTCTTTCCCGCAGCGATCGTGACTGGCGTGATCTCGGCTTCGAAGCAGCCGGTGTGGATCGCCTCTTGCGCTCGGGTCAATGATGTCACCGCATAATGGTCCTGCGCCTCGCGCGTGAACTGGTAAGCTTCGGCGCAGTCCTCGGCGAAGGTGCCCATCAAACGTCCCTTGTCATAAGCATCCTCCAGCCCGTCGAGGAACATATGATCGATGACGCGTCCGTGGCCGAGCCTGTAACCGCCACGGGCACGATCGAGAAGATAGGGCGCGTTGGTCATGCTTTCCATGCCGCCGGCGACGCCGATCGTGGCGCTGCCCGCTGCCAGGAGATCATGTGTCAACATGACGGCTTTCATGCCGGAGCCACACATCTTGTTGACGGTGGTTGCACCGGTCGAGAAAGGCAGGCCCGCGCCGATCGCCGCCTGCCGGGCAGGCGCCTGGCCGAGGCCGGCCGGGAGCACGCAGCCGAAGACGACCTCGTCGACGGCATCCAGCTCCACACGGCTTCGTTGAAGTGCCGCGCGGATCGCGGTGGCACCGAGGTCGGGCGCCGTTGCCCCTTTGAGTTCGCCTTGGAAGCCGCCGATCGGCGTGCGCGCCGTTCCGACAATGACGACAGGGTCCTGCAAAGCCATGTTCAAGTCTCCGGGTCAAAACGCGCTAGCGCGCGCTCATGCGCAATGCGCCGTCGAGGCGAATGACCTCGCCGTTCAGCATGCTGTTTTCACATATATGGCGCACCAGCGCCGCAAATTCCGCAGGCCTTCCGAGGCGTGGCGGGAAGGGCACGCTCTTGCCGAGCGCTTCCTGCACCTCATGTGGCATGCCGGCCATCATAGGCGTCTCGAAGATGCCCGGGGCGATCGACACGACCCGAATTCCATGGCGGGCAAGCTCGCGTGCAATCGGAAGCGTCATTGAGGCAATGCCACCCTTGGACGCTGCGTATGCGGCCTGTCCAACCTGTCCATCGAAGGCCGCGATCGATGCGGTGTTGACGATGACGCCGCGCTCCCCCTCAGCGTCCGGGTCCTGCTGCTGCATGGCAGATGCCGCCAATCGGATCATATTGAACGTGCCAACGAGGTTGATGGTGATCGTGCGCACGAAGCTGTCGAGGTCGTGGGGGCCGTTGCGACCGATGATCTTCTCGCCCGGCGCCACGCCTGCGCAGTTCACCAGCCCGCTCAGGCCGCCAAAGGCCCCCATCGCGGCGGCCACGACAGCTGCACCATCCCCGGCGCTTGTCACATCGGCCCTGATGTATCTTGCGTTCACCCCGAGTTCCGCGGCGATCGCTTCGCCGGCAGTCTCGTTGAGGTCGGCGATGATGACGCGCGCGCCGTTCTCAGCCAGCATGCGCGCCGTGGCAGCGCCCAGGCCAGAACCTCCACCGGTAACGATAAAGCTTCCTTCACGGATCAGCATCGGTTTGCTCCCATCACCTTGCGATCGTCTGCCCGGACTGTGACACCTCCCCGGCCCAGCCCAAGCTGACGGATTCTATTCCGTCGCCATATTGCAAGCGATGACAAAAATGCTGCATTGTTTCGGACAGTTTTGCCATAGGTGGAGGAGCTGGTGGCTGACATTGAGAGACGCATGATCGCGCGTGGCTTCGTCGAGGAGGCGCTTGACAGCTTGCGCCGAACAGGGCGGCCGACAGCGCCAATTCTATTGTCGCTGGGGCTGCCCGAGGTTATCGATGAGCCCGTATCCGCCGAGAGCTATGGCGCTCTCTGGCTTGCGATTGCCAAGGAGCTCGATGACGAGTTTTTCGGGATGGGCGGGCGTCCGATGCGAAGCGGCAGCTTTACGCTGCTTTGCCATTGTGTCCTGCAGGCGCCGACGCTCGGCCATGCGCTGCGCCGGGCACTGCGGTTCCTCGACGTGGTGCTGGACGATCCGCGTGGCAAGCTTGTTGTCAGAGACGGGCTTGCCCAGATCGAACTAACGGATGTCTGTGAAGCACGGTCGGCCTTCGCCTATCGCACCTACTGGATCCTTATCCATGGGATAACCTGCTGGCTGGTCGGCAGACGCATTCCGATTCGGCTTGTCGATTTCCGTTGCGCCGAGCCGACGCAGGGGGCTGACTATCGCCTCTTCTTCGGAGCGCCCGTCAGGTTTGGACAACCAACCAGTCGCCTCGGTTTCGACAGCGCAATGCTGGATTTGCCGGTCACACGCACGGAACAGGCGCTGAAGCAGTTTCTGCGGGGCGCACCGGCCAATATCCTCGTGCGCTATCGCTACGATGCGGGGCTCGCCTCCAGCGTCAGGCGGCGCTTGGACAAGGTGCCTCCTGCCGCATGGAAGAGATTTTCGGATCTCGCTGTTGAAATGCGGATACCGCCCTCAACCTTGCGTCACCGCTTGCGTGACGAAGGCCAGAGTTACGCCGGCATCAAGGATGACATACGCCGCGATCTTGCCGTCGATCTGCTGCTCAACACGTCGAAGACAACAGGCGATATCGCCGCCCAGCTTGGCTATTCGGAGCCCAGCGCCTTCTTCCGAGCCTTCCGCAAATGGATGTCGAAAAGCCCCGACGCGTTCCGGCGCGAGGGCAGTGGCGCGGCCGGGCAGGACGGGCGCAGCTCGCGGACGATGCGTCACGTCTCCCGGATCGAGCCCTGAACTTTTCAAGGTCCGTCACTCGGCGCATGAAAATACCCGGCTGACGATGGTATTTAAACGGCGCACCATTGCCGTGCCGAGTACGAGGGGGCGTCGTCAGGGGAGGGCAGCCAGGGATATGGCGGCAGCGAGCATTGCGGACTATCATGTTCCTCCGTGCATCGGTGCTTCGGATGCCGGAACGTGTGCCATCGAGCGCATGCGTGTTCTTGAAAGGAAAGGTTGATCGGTATGCCTGCCGCTCGCGAGGATTTGCGGGACTTCTTGCGCGGAGAACCGGATTGCATACTCGTCGAAGTGACGGGAGCGGTTGGCTCGACGCCGCGCGATACCGATGCCTGGATGCTGGTGTCCAAGAGCCGTTCCTTTTCAACGATCGGCGGCGGCCAACTGGAATATATGGCGATCGACCAGGCACGACGGGCACTCCGCCAGTCCCAGTCGGTAGCGACGATGAGCATTCCTCTCGGGCCTGAGATCGGTCAATGCTGCGGTGGTCGCGTTGGCCTTTCCTTCACCGCAGTCACAAGCGAACTGGCCGATGAGTTGATTGCTCGGGCCGATGACGAGATTGCCCAACGGCCCCATGTCTATGTCTTTGGAGCCGGTCACGTTGGCGACGCATTGGCCCTTGCGCTGTCACTGGCGCCATTGCGCACAATACTGGTCGATACCCGTGAAGACGAGCTTGCCGCCTCGCGTGCTTCGGGGATCGAAACGTGCCTGACCGCAATGCCCGAGGCGATCGTGCGCAATGCACCGGCAGGAAGCGCGTTTGTCATCCTCACCCACGATCACGCGCTCGACTTTTTGATTGCCACGGAAGCACTGCGTCGTGACGATGCCGCCTATGTCGGGATGATCGGCTCGAAGACGAAGCGTGCGACCTTCAGGAATTGGTTATCACGCGAAGTGGGCAGGCCAGAGCTTCTTGATCGCCTCGTCTGCCCGATCGGCGGCACCGCCATAAAAGATAAGCGCCCCGCTGTCATCGCAACGCTGGCGGCTGCCGAGATTATGGTGGCGGTGCTATCTTTCGGCGCGGGGGCCATTAGCGGAAAGCACAAGCTCAAGGCTGACGAATGACCTTTCGACTACCGCTCCCTCGAGGCAGCCGTCGGGTTCCTGACCGACCGTGATTTGTTACGATGTCACGATCGGTGGCTATCCGATGCCAAAGGGAACTCTTGACAGAGGCGTATGAATTTCGCGCCTTCGATGCAATGTTGTTCTGCCTCGCGCGGCAAGCAGCCTGTCCATTTCATGCCGGGAGCTGCCGAAACTGGTCAGCAGCCGCCGCGCTTCTCCCTTGTCGAGGCAATACTGTCTCTGCAACATGGCCGGTGAATACGATATCTCGCGTGACTCTTCTCTCATGACGTCTCCTTTCAACTAGGAAACAATCGCGGGCGCTCGGTCGTTCCTTCACTGCTTGAGACCGCGTGTAAGATTGGGCGAGGTCGAGGGCTACGGCCTGACGGCTAAGCCGACTTCGGTCGATGGGTCGGACGGACCGTGTGGCGTTCGATCCGCCCCGCGACTGAAAAGATCAGCACCTCGACTTCCATGTCGATCCTGTCGCCATCCATGAGCCTGACCACGTCGTCGATACCCGAGGTCGGGTGGCCATCAATCGCAAGCAGGTAGTCACCTTCCCGAAGCCCGGCTCGCGCTGCGGGACTGTCAATTTCGACCCGGCGCAGTCGCACTGCCGTTGTCTGGGCAAGCCCGGCTTCCAGGGCCACGCGGCGTTGCAGTTCCACGGTATCCGCCGCGATGCCGATGTAGGCGCGCCTCACATGGCCGAACCTCAAGAGTTCCGACACAACATGCTTGGCGGTGTTGGAAGCGACGGAGAAGGCGATGCTTTGCGCACCTTGGATCACGGCCGTGTTGACGCCAATGACCTCGCCTGCCGAGGACACCAGCGGGCCTCCGGAATTTCCCGGATTGAGCGCCGCATCGGTCTGGATGATATCATCCATCAAGCGTCCGCTGGCGGCACGCATCGATCGGCCGAGCGCGGACACGATGCCAGCCGTCACCGTCCACTCGAAACCGAGCGGATTGCCAATTGCGATTGCGATGTGGCCGCGCTTCAAGCTCTTCGAGTCCCCAAGCTTGGCCCAGGCGCCCGGCCAGTCGTTCGCTCGAATGAGAGCGAGGTCGCTGTCCGGATCCCGGCCCAGCACCTTGCCCTCGATCACGGCGCCATCTGGCGTTTTGATGCGAACGGTTTTGGCATCGTCGACGACATGGTTGTTCGTCACGACAAGACCATCGGGAGAGATCGCGAAACCGGAACCGTGTCCGGTGCGGCCGCCCACCCTTTCAATGCGACTGACCGCGGGGCCGACGAGGTCGACCGCGTTCGATACAGAATGAGAATAGGCATCCAACAGGCTAGCGTCCTGAGACGGTTGGATGTCACGATCCAGGAATCCCATGAAAACTCCTCCGACGCGCAAGCGTCGCTTTGAGGAACGGCAGCGGCTGCAAAGGCGAGGGGCTGTCGGTTCGACAGGTTGAAATAGTGTCTATTCAGATGAGATTGCGCGCAACTTAAATCAAGGGGTGAGTCCGAGCTGCTGTAGCGGACACGTTCAGAGACGCCGGCATTGCGCCGACCCATCACTGAAATTTGACCCAGGGGATGCAAGGCAACGTCGCCTGCATATCAAGCTGTGCTACATTTTTGACTGCTTGGATAAAGGGATTGGAGTGCCATGTTTGCGACGCTCGCGATGCTGATCAGCCTCTCCGGTGCAACCCCCGTTGTGGCGGAACCCGGGGGAGGCGAGGTTGACGTGAAACTCGTCCTTGCTGTCGATACCTCTCGATCCATGGATCAGGAAGAGGCTCGCATCCAGCGCGAAGGCTATGTCGAGGCGCTCAAGCACAGAGAATTCATCGACGCGGTGACCGGGGGCCTCACAGGCCGCATTGCGATCAGTTACTTCGAATGGGCGGGCTATGTGGTGCCGGATTCCGTCATCGATTGGCATGTGATCGCGACGGAACAGGACGCGATCGACTTTGCCAACAAGCTCGAGCAGCGGCCGATCGCCACGCAGCGCCGCACGTCGATCTCCACCGCGATTGCGCAAGGGGCTGCGATGATCGTCTCCAGCCCCTACACCGGTATGCGACAGGTGATCGACGTCTCGGGAGACGGTACGAACAATTCCGGCAGTCCGGTTGCGCCAACGCGCGACAAGGCAGTGGAGACGGGCATGGTCATCAATGGACTTGCGCTCATGCTGCGCCCGTCCGGGGCTCCAGCCGGTCTCGACAGGTATTATGCGGATTGCGTGATCGGCGGCCCCGGTTCTTTCGTCTTGCCGGTCTACAAGATCGAGGATTTCGCCGTCGCGGTGCGGCGGAAACTTGTGCTTGAGGTCAGTGGTCTTCCTCCACCGCCGGCGACACAGCGGATCGCCGGCCAACCCGCGACCGACTGCATGATCGGCGAGCGGCAATGGCAGGACATGTTCGAGCGATGATCGCGAGCCGGCTGCCGCCCGCTCAGCCCCTCAAAGTGTCGCGCAGCACATCGAAGACGCGGGCATCCAACGTCTGGGAAACATTGAAGCGCATAAAGTTCTGGGCTGATTGTGAAAGGCTGAACGCGTTTCCTGGGGCGAGGACAATTTTCTGTTCCAGGGCAGCGCGTGCAACATCGGCGGCGTTGACGTCTCCGGGCAACCGGCACCAAAGAAACATGCCTGCCGAGGGTTCCAGCCAGGGAACGATGCCGAGGTTCTTCAGCTTCGCCGAGACGTTAAACATCGCCTCCGAGAGCCGGCTGCGCAGAGCCTCGACATGCTTGCGGTAGTTGCCATCACTGAGGACCTTATAAACAAGTTCGGACGAAAGCCGCCCGCCGCCGAATGTGGTGGCGATCTTGAGGTCGATCAGTGCGTCGACCCATTCCGGCTTTGCGGCGATGAAACCGCAGCGCGCCGAGGCCGACAGGGTTTTGGAGAAGCTTCCGATATGGATGACCCTGTCCAGGCCATCAAACGCCGCAAGACGGGGCGCCGGCGTGTGCTCGAAATCGGCGAAAATATCGTCCTCGACGATGGTGAGTTCAAATTGATCCGCGATCTTCAACACCTTGTGGGCCGCAACAGGAGAAAGCGTCGCGCCTGTCGGGTTGTGGATTGCCGAGTTGGTGATGTAGAGGCGTGGTCGGTGTTCAGCGACAACCTGGCCGAACAGTTCGATGTTCGGACCTGAGGGTGTATAGGGAACGCTGACGATCCTGGCACGATGGGCCCGCAGCAGCGCCTGGAAATTGAAGTAGCAGGGATCATCCACCAGCACGACGTCATCAGGTTCGAGAAGGAAACGGCAGAGGAGATCGATCGCCTGTGTGCCCGATTCCGTCAGCATGATCTGATCCGGGGAGGCCTCCACGCCTCGCTCCGCCATGCGTCGCGCGATGTGCTGGCGCAACGGCGGTAATCCAAGGGGCGAGCCGTAGTCGGCGAACGCCGTGTTGTCGGCACGCGACAGTGTTCGCAAGGCCCGTCGAATGCCGTTTTCCGGAAGCCAGGACGGTGGGAGCCAGCCGCAGCCTGGCTTCAGATCCCCGTCATCGGCTTCAAGCGACTGCCGGGATACCCAGAACGGATCGACGGCTCGGTCCAGCTTGGGGCCGATGTCGGAGAGGGAAAATGGAGCGGCCTGGTTTGCGACGTAGAAACCGGAACCCGGTCGAGACAGGATCACGCCTTCGGCAACCAGGCGCTCATAGGCGTCGACGACCGTCGACGTGGACACGCCGGATGCTTTGGCCATTGCCCGCACCGATGGCAATTTCGCGCCTGGCGTCAGGTTGCGGCCGGCGATCCGTTGCCGGATCGTGGCCATGACCGTCGCCACCCGGCTGGTGTTGAGTTCCGTATTTACATCCATCTGTACTGCTACCTCAAGCATAACAGTTTTCTTGAACTGTACCAGATTGTCGCTGGCGCTGCCAAGGCTTTGGGCCGATAAGAACGGCATGTGAGAAAGGCAGTGTACATGGACCGCACCGCATCTGGGTGGCTTAACGGCCTTATTGGCGTCGTGATTTTCAGCGGCTCGCTGCCCGCCACGCGTGTGGCGGTCATGCAGTTTGATCCGGTGTTTCTGACAGTGGCGCGAGCGGGAATTGCAGGAGCACTGGCGCTTTTGCTTTTGCTGCTGTTCAAGGAGAAGCGTCCGGCAAGAGACGATCTGATATCGCTGGTGGTGGTTGCCGCAGGCGTGGTGGTCGGCTTTCCATTGTTGACTGCGCTTGCCCTGCAGCATGTTACCTCGGCACATTCGGTGGTCTTTATCGGGCTCCTGCCACTTGCCACCGCCATCTTTGGCGTGATCCGCGGCGGGGAACGTCCGAAGTTGGCATTCTGGCTCTTTGCAGTGATGGGAAGTGCGCTGGTCTGCAGTTTCGCCTTGGCGCAGGGACTGAGTGCTGCGCCCCTCGGAGACGCCTTGATGATGGCGGCGATCGTCGTCTGCGGGCTTGGTTACGCTGAAGGGGCGAAGCTTTCGCGGAAACTCGGGGGATGGCAGGTCATTTCCTGGGCGCTCGTTCTGTCGCTGCCGCTGATGATCCTTGCATCGATCTGGTTCATGCCGACAAGCTTCTCGGGCATCAATGCCCCTGCGTTGGCGGGCCTCGTCTATGTCTCTTTATTCAGCATGCTGATCGGCTTTGTTTTCTGGTATCGGGGCCTGGCACAAGGCGGAATCGCGAGCGTAGGTCAACTGCAATTGCTTCAGCCCTTCCTCGGCCTGACGCTTGCCGCAACGCTGCTGCATGAAACGGTGACCTGGACGATGTTTGCGGTAACCGCAGCGGTGATTGCCTGCGTGGCGGCTGCCCGCAAATTCGCCCGATAGCGCGGCGCCTCGTTGTCGGCAGCGCTTTTCAAGCGCCGTCGAACCTGAGTGCTCCTTCCGCCTCCAGACGAACGCGGCCCCTTCCGACCCTGACAATCCGGATTGGGGCCTGCTTCTCTTCGAGCCGCCGGCGCAGCAGCAACAGTCGGGTCTCGAGATTGTCCTTTATCTCCGGCATCCGGCCGCCAACGGCCAGCCTCATCTCCCTGTTGGTGAACTCGTTGCGGCCGTCGCTCAGGTGCCATTCGAGCATCAGACGAAGCAGCGTACCGGCAATGCCCTTCACGATATAGGTACCGTCGACGAACACGCTGTCGTCCACGCGATGATGGACAACACGGATATCCCGGCCGCTGGCCGCAGGTTCGGATGCAAGCGCGGGTGCACCCTGCGTCGGCTCGGCCGACGCCGCCTCCCGTTCGCTCGCCCTCAAGGCGCTGGCGGCCTGTCCTGCCAGAATTTCAAGCGCGGCCTCATCTTCCTCGCGAAAGGCCAGCCGTTCCGCGCTTTCGACGAAAAGTACTCCGATCACGGTGCCACGAGCTGACATGGGAACGGCGATCTGGCTCATTACCATGGGCAATTGCGGAAAGGCGACGATACGCGTGGCGTTTTCCGATGCCTCTGCCTCCATGCCGATCGCTTCCCCGAGCCGGCGCACGCGGCTCATGTCGCTGACCTTGATCGTTTGTCCGCTCGTTGCCGCCGCGCCGATCAGCCCCTCGCTCCCGGCGATTTCGGATCCCAGTCCCGAGCGGTCGTAGCCGAGGCTGCCGGTCGTGACCAGGCAGCCGCGATGGCTATCATGGATGAGCACGACCGCATTTCGATATCCAAGAACGCGCTGAATACCGGCGAGCAGGCTATCGATGATCTCGTCCGCTTCTCCCTGCCGTTCGATGGCCCGGATTGCGTCCGAGAGAGCGGGAAGGCTGACGCTATCACGGCCTGTCGGGCTACGCGTGGTTTCCACCGGGGAGGGGACCTTCTCGATCCGGCGCACCCGGAAGATATCCGCGCTCCGCAGCCGCATTACCTCCGACATGCCGACCTGCGCGCTGCTCGCCTTGAGCTGGAGCGCTATCTTGTCGAACAGCTGGCCGGCATCGACGGAGCGCACGAATCCGATGTCGAGCAGGAACTGGTCGCCCGTGAAGCCATCGACAAGGATCAGCGCGACCTGAGGGTTGGCGCGCACGTTCGCCGCCGTCTTGGCAAAGAACTGATTGGAGAGGGCAACGTGGTCTTCATCGACCCGCACCACATGAGAAAGATAGGAGATGTTTGGCGTTCCGTCGGCCGCGGCAGTGGCGATGATGGAGGGAATGACGCCTTCGAAGCAGGCTGACAGGTCGCTGAGACGCAAGCTCATCTGGGCCTCGCGAAAGCCAGCATGCCGGCAAGCGGGCCCGGCGTCTGGATATATATTTCACTCACGGAAAGCCGAGCGACCTTGGCCTCGCGCGCAGTAAGCCACGGCGTGATGATGCGCCCGGGCACTCCAAGGGCTTCAAGCTCGCCCGTGGCTGCCGCGATGAAGCGGTCGGCACGATCGATATCATGTGCCTCAGTGTCCCGCATCGAGGCGGCCCCCTTGAGCTGAAAGCTTACATAGTCAGACGGACTGACGAAGGTGGCGGCAATCCGGCCCGTCTGCCGGACGGAGGTTTCGAGCCGAGGCCATTGCCAGGACGAGAAGATGACGTCGATCGTCTCCCGGTCGTCGAAAATGTGGAAGCCGACACCGCGTCCAGCGGATGGGTGCCCCGTTTCGTCGGCGGCGGCTATGATGCACATAAGTGGTCGCTTGAAGAAATCGAGAAGCTTGTCGTCGACCTGCACCGCCGCCCCCACTGCGTGTCCTAACCCTCTTTAACATCCTTTTAGGATATTCGGCACGGTTTGCACATTCTTTTAGGAACGCGCGTTTTTCCGGCGCGCTATAGAAACGCCGCACGGATTGGGCCGTCTGGATAACCATCTGCCCCGTCGTTTGTGGATCTATGCCACCGAAGCTGCAAAGGCCGAGATCATGCCGGCATATCGGACCGGCACGGCATCCGAACCCGTCCGTGCACGAAATAGTCGCAACCGAAACGGCTGAAGCCTGGAGTGAATGATGGAGAAGTTTACGCATGCGGCGGTATCGCCGCCGAACCATGGAACGCCCGCAATGGCGTTCGGCAAGCATGTCATACGCATGATGGCGGCCAACACCGGCGGTTCGTTCGGTATGTTTGAGGCCACCGTGCCGCCCGGAGAAGGTCCGCCGCTTCATATGCACGAGCGCGAGGATGAGTTCTTCCGTGTCCTGTCTGGCCGCTTCGGTTTCTGGTGTGCCGGTGACTATGTCGAACTGACGGAAGGCGGCTGCATCGCGCTGCCACGCGGCGTTCCGCACCGCTTCCGGAATGTCGGCGAAAGCGAAGGCCATATCATGGTCGTTGTGACGCCCGGCGGGTTCGAGAATTTCTTTCCGATCATCGAGCTTTGCAAGCCCGAAACGCCCGAGCAAATCGCCTCTGTCGCGATGGATTTCGGCCTGACCTTCCTGCCCGTCGAAGGCCGCAAGGTCGCCTGATCCGGCGACAAGCCACCCTGAAATACAGCATCGAGAATTCAATAACGGTCCATCGAAAGGAGACCGAAGGATGACACGCGCGCCTTCAAACGAAAACGAAATGACGCTGACAGCCGATCAGCTGGATGCCTATCTTGCCAAGATCGGGGTCTCCCGGCCTATTTCTCTCGACCTTCAGGGCCTGTCGAGACTGCATCGCGCCCACCTCATGACATTCACATGGGAAGCGCTGGATGCCTTCATGGAGTGGCCGTCCTCGATAACACCAAGATCGGCTTTCGCCAAAATGGTGGAAGGAAGGCGCGGCGGTTGGTGCTACGAGATGAATGGCCTCTTCGGTGCGGCTCTCGATGCACTCGGCTTTCGAGTGACCCGCCTTTGCGGCGGCGTCGACCGTGAAAAGCTGGGGAACATCGCGATCGGCAATCACCTGACGCTACGGGTCGATCTTCATCGACCTTATCTCGCCGAAGTGGGCGTGGCCGACGCCATCATCGAACCCGTTCCACTTGCTGTCGGACCCATCAGCCAGCGCGGTTTCGATTTTTCGATCATGCCGACAGATGACGGCTGGTTGCGCTTCAACAATCACATGCGGGGTATAGCGTCCAGCTTCGATTTCCGGGCGGACCACAGCGACGAGGCGGCCATGGCCGCCACGCATGCCTGGTTGATGCAGGACCCGGGGTCGCCGTTCACAAATGCGCTTGCCGTTCTGCGTCATACCGCGGACGGCTATGTCGCCCTGCAGAACGATCGCTTGCGCAGCGTAACGCCGAACAGCGTTCGCGAGCTGCGCATCACAAGCGCGGACCATCTCGCGGACACGTTCGAAGCCTTTTTCGACCTCGACGTTCCCCACCTCGGACGGGTCTGGGAGAAGATCCAGGCGATTGGTCACAACAAGGCGGCCTGAACAGACCGCGCATTTCAGCACTATGGACTTCAAGGAAATATCCATGCTTCGAATAACGGCATTCTGTATCGGTCTCGCCCTGAACACGGCATTCTCCGTTGCCGCGGACTCCGGTGAGCCGGCTCCCGCGGGAGCCTACAAGACCGACCCCTCGCATTCGAGCGTCAATTGGTCGTTCAGCCATTTTGGCCTGTCCCACTACACCGCGCGCTTCACAAAGGTCGACGCGCGGCTTGAATGGAATCCTGAGAAGCCGGAGACATCCGCGCTTTCGGTCAAGATCGACCCGCTTTCAGTTCGCACCGATTATCCCTGGCCGGAACGGGTCGACTTCGACGCGAAGATCGGCGGTGACGAAATGTTCCTCGCTGGCAAGCCGATCACTTTCGTCTCAAGGGCGATCCGCGTGACGGGCGACAAGTCTGGGAGCGTCGAAGGGCTTCTAACCTTTCGCGGCCAAACGCACCCGGCAACCCTCGACGTCATCTTCAATGGTTCGATGGCGAAGCACCCGATGATGGGAATTCCGAAGGTCGGGTTCTCGGCGACCGGCAGCATTCGGCGCAGCGAATGGGGACTGGACTTCTCCATTCCGGAGCTGAGCGACGAAGTAACATTGGTCATCGAGACTCAAATGGTTCCCGCCGATTACGAGTTCCAGTGATCGGCCCATTGCCGGCGGAACGGGTTCGGCCGAATTCGGATCATTTAACCCGCCGCTCTGCAACGCATGGATATTGTCATGCCCGAACCAACGGCAAATTCCACTTGCAGAAGGGCGGGATGTTACGCGCAGTTTCAGTGGATTTACCGTTGCGTACTTCAGTCGCGAGGAATTGAAGGCAAAACTCGATACAGACGGTGATGGGCTGAGGTCAGCTCCCTTGCCGCCGGATATCGGAGGAAGTCTGAATGACGGCGCGTGACGACATTTTCGAGCTTGGCAAACGGGTCAGCCAATCCATCATTGGTCAAAATACAATGGTCGAGCGGCTGATCATCGGTCTCCTTGCAAACGGGCACCTGCTTGTCGAAGGTCTTCCGGGGCTTGCCAAGACGCGAGCGATCAAGAGCCTGGCGAAGAACCTCGATTCAGAGTTGTCACGCGTGCAGTTCACGCCCGATCTGCTTCCCGCCGACATCACGGGTTCGGAGGTGTATTTTTCCGAAGGTGGAAAGGGCGAGTTCAAATTTCAGCAGGGACCGATCTTCGCAAACCTTATCCTCGCCGATGAGATAAACCGCGCGCCAGCCAAGGTCCAATCCGCGCTTTTGGAAGCGATGGAGGAGCGGCAGGTAACCGTCGGCGGCACAAGCTATCCGCTGCCCGACCTTTTCATGGTGATGGCAACGCAGAACCCTATCGAGCAGGAAGGCACCTATCCCTTGCCGGAAGCTCAGCTTGACCGCTTCCTGATGCATGTCGAAGTCGGCTACCCCGACGAGACGTCCGAGGCGGCAATCATGCGCCTCAATCGCGACGAGGAGAATGCAGGGCAAGACAAGCACGCCGATGCCCCGAGACTCAACCCCCAGGCGATATTCGACGCGCGGAAGGAAATCGGTGCCACTGCGGTGTCAGAGCCGGTGGAGAAATATATCGTCGCTCTGGTGATAGCCACGAGGTACCCGGATCGCTACGACAAGGATCTCGCCAAGCTGTTGCATGTCGGGGCGAGCCCGCGCGGCGTCATCAGCCTAGACAAGGTTTCACGATCGCATGCCTGGCTCAAGGGGCGCGACTATGTGACGCCCGACGACGTCAAGGCGGTCGTCAACGACGTCCTGCGCCATCGCCTTATTCTGTCCTATGAGGCGCATGCCTCTAATACGAGCGCGGATGAGGTGATCAACCGCATCACTGAATTGGTGGCAGTCTCATGAAGGCCCCGACACCGAGCATCGGGAACGGCATACATGTCACGACCCAGGAACTTGTTGCCCTGGAGGGACGCGCGCGCGACCTGGCTTTCATACAGCGTGCGCGTAGCCATCAGCAGCTTGCGGGGCGCATGCAGTCCTCGGTGCGTGGCCGGGGTTTGATTTTCGAAGAGCTGCGAGAGTACCTCCCCGGTGACGACGTCCGCGCGATCGATTGGCGCGTCACCGCCCGAACGAGGAAGCCCGTCGTCAGGGTCTACGGCGAGGAAAAGGAGCGTCCTGCAATTGTTGTCGTGGACCAGCGCATCAACATGTTCTTTGGCAGCCGCTTCGCGATGAAATCGGTAGCAGCCGCGCAAGCGGCGATGCTCGCGGCCTGGCGCATATTGGGGTCCGGTGACCGCGTCGGCGGCTTCGTGTTTAATGATGAAGACATCAGCGAGATCAAGCCGCACCGCAGCCGGAATGCCGTGATTGCGCTGGCGGACAGGATCGCCGAAAAGAACGGGATGTTGAAGTCCACCTATGCGGGGGTGCCATCACCCGAGGCATTGGACAACGTTCTCCGGCAGGTCGCGGGCGTCGCACATCACGATTTTCTCCTCGTCGTGGTGAGTGACTACGATGGCCATGGGGACACAACGCGGCAGCTCCTTCTCGAGCTTTCCAGCCGCAACGATGTCATCTGCCTGCTGATCTACGATCCGTTCATGCTGGAATTGCCGACAACCGGGGATATCGTGGTGAGCGGCGGTGCGCTGCAGGCCGAACTCTCGTTCAGGCAAGCCGGCGTGCGCCAGTCCATCGATACCTTTGCCCGTGATCGCGGTCGCGAACTGCGGGAATGGCAACGGCAACTCGGCCTTCCAATGCTTCCGATTTCCACCGCAGAAGAGGTCGCTCCACAGCTCAGAAGCCTGCTTGAGCAATCCGCCTGGCGTCAGCGGAGGCGCTGATGGACTCCGAACCCAAACTCGACCCCATCACTGAAATGGCGCTTCGTTCGCTGAAGGACATCGTGGTCCCTGCGCCGGTTTCCTGGATGCCTCAAACCTGGGGCTGGCTGATTGTCGCGCTGCTCCTGCTCTCTGCGATGTTGCTGTGGTGCGCGCTCGCCTATCGTCGGTGGCGGAAAAACGCCTACCGCCGAGAAGCCTTGAAGCACCTTGAGGCAATAGAGGTCGCGGTTCGTGACGCCGATAAACGCGCGCGGGCACTCCGCGACCTTGGTGAATTGCTCAAGCGTACAGCTCTGGCGGCTTGGCGGCGGAAGGATGTTGCCGCGACCTCCGGGCTGGCTTGGGCAGCGTTTCTTGTCGAGCATGGCAATATGAAGAATGGGGAAGCATTTCAGCGGTTCTTTGACGATCTTGAATACCAGGCGGCTACGCTGGTTTCCACAGAGGCTGCAGACGAACTTGTTCGTGACGCTCGGCGCTGGATCGAGGGGCACCATGTACCAGCTTGATATCCCCTGGCTGCTCCTGATCTTGCCGATTCCCCTGATCGTGTGGTGGTTGTTGCCCCCGCATCGTGAAACGTCCGCTTCGATCCGCCTTCCGTTTTTCAACGAGGTCGCACGCGCCGCCGGCGTGGAGCCCACCGAGGGCTCCGTCGTGCCGAAGAGGTCCTGGATGCAGGTCGCGGTCGATCTGATCGCCTGGTGCCTCATCGTTCTCGCTCTGGCCCGGCCGCAATATGTCGAACCGCCGGTCGTGAAGAACGAACCGCAGCGAGACATACTGCTCGCGCTCGATCTGTCGCAATCGATGGATACGCGGGATTTCGCCGCGCCCGACGGCACGTCAAAGGCGCGCGTTGAGGCAGTCCGAACCGTCGTTGCCGATTTCGTCTCCAGACGACCCGGGGATCGCCTCGGGCTGATCGCCTTCGGAGACGCGCCGTATCCCCTTGCTCCATTCACGATGGACCATGCCCTTGTCAGAAACCTCGTGGAAAGCCTTTTGCCCGGCATTGCCGGTCCGCGCACGGCAATGGGGGATTCGCTTGGGCTCGCCATCCGAATGTTTGAGAAGACAACGGTGCCGCAAAAGGTCCTGATATTGCTGACCGACGGAAACGATACAGCCAGCAAGATGCCGCCTCTCAAAGCTGCCGGCATCGCCAAAAGCAAGCAGATTGTCATCCACACGGTCGGTATTGGCGACCCCGCGGCAACGGGAGAGGACAAACTCGACACCGCGTCGCTCGAGAAGATCGCCACTGATACGGGAGGCCGCTACTTCTTTGGGGGTGATCAAAGCCAGCTTCAGGAGATTTACGACGAGCTTGATCGCATCACGCCTGAGGACCAAAAGCAGCTTTCCTGGCGCCCCCGAACCGAGCTGTTCTTCTGGCCGCTGGGCGGAGCGATCGTCACGATGCTCGCCTGGTATGGTCTAACCGGATTGTATAGCCTCGTTCGCAGGAGATTGCCGGCATGATCTCCGATTTTCATTTCCTGCGCCCCCTGTGGCTGCTCGCTCTTCTGGCGCCACCGGCAATCGTCTGGATGGCATCCCGTTCAGGCGATATTCGCAATCGCTGGAAGGGCATGATCGCGCCGCACTTGCTCGACAGCCTCGTGATCGAGCCCGACGGCCAACGTCGGCATCTTCCAGCCTGGATGTTGGCCGGCGTGATTTCGATTGCGGTGCTCGGCGCTGCCGGACCGACCTGGAAACGCGAAGCCCCTCCCTTCGTTGCCGACACGGCTTCCCTGGTCATTGTCATTGATCTTTCGCCGACGATGGACGCCATCGACGTCTCCCCCAGCAGGCTTGAACGGGTCAAGCTGAAGATCCACGACATTCTGGCTGGCCGGAATGGCGCACGCACTGCTGTCGTGGCCTACGCCGGTACGGCGCACCTGGTGGTCCCTCTGACCGATGACACCGATCTCATCGAAACCTATACCGATGCCCTCGCCACAAACATTATGCCAAAGCCCGGTAGGAATACCCCTGCGGCCCTGAAACTCGCGGATGGGCTGCTTCAGCGGGATGGAGCTCCCGGAACGATCCTCCTTGTTACCGATGGCGTCGAAGCGGGAGCGACAGTCGCGTCCGACGGGCTGCATAGCGCAATTGTCGTTCTCGGTGTCGGCACCCCGGAGGGTGGCGTCGTCAAGCGCTCCGACGGTAGCTTCGTCAATGACGCAGGTGGCGCTCGGATCAATGCCAAGCTGGATGTGGAAGCTCTGAAGAAGTTCGCGAATGACGCTGGAGCGGATGTCGCGACGATGACGGACGATGACACCGACATCAGGTGGGTCGGACAGCGCGTAAGGACGAATTTTGCTCAACAAACGACAGCCCAGGGAGATCGCTGGCACGACGTCGGATGGTGGTTCATCGCACCGGCTGCTGCGCTATCAGCGCTTTCGTTTCGGCGAGGCTGGCTGGTCAAGTTTGCATTGATCGGGCTCTGCTTTCATCTGCTGCAGCCTTCGTCCGCGGGAGCAGCCGGGTTCATGGACCTTTGGTTGACGCCCGATCAGCAGGGCCGTCTTGCGTATGAGCGCGGAGACTATGCATCGGCCTCCGCGCACTTCCGCGATCCCATGTGGAAGGGGACGGCGCTCTATCGTGCCGGCCACTATCAGGATGCCATCGATGCGTTTGCGTCGATCGACAGCGCGGACAGCTGGTACAATCAGGGAAACGCGTTCTTTCATCTGGGCGATCTGGAAGAGGCGGTTTCGGCCTACCAAAAGGCCTTGGAAAAACGGAAGGACTGGTCCGACGCGCAAGGAAACCTGGCACTCGCGCAGCGACTGCTGAAGATACAGAAAGAGAAGGAGCAGGAGCAGCAGCAGGATCCGAACGAAAAGCCCGACAGCGTTCAATTCGATAAGAAAGCCGACAAGGGCAAGGCAGGCGAGGTCCAGGTCGTCGAACAGACGTCGGAGATGTGGATGAAGAACATTCAGGTGAGCCCCGCCGATCTCATGGCGCGAAAATTTGCCATCGAGGCGGGTGAGACCAAGCCATGATGAAGTTTCTGCCGGGTGTCTCCCTTTTGCTTTTACCGGCCCTGGCCTGGGGAGCGGAACCCTTCGCGCGTGCCACGGTGGAAGACAACGGCAACATAGTGCCCGGGCAGCAGGTGCGAGTTGATGTCGATGTGTTCGCGCCTGATTTCTTTACCTCGCCTCCGCAGTTTCCTCTTTTTGATGTTCCAGACGCTCTTGTCACTCTTCCAGAAGAGCGGACGCAGAACATCAGTGAAACCATCGACGGCGTTCAATATTCCGGAATCCGGAAATCCTATGCCGTCGTGCCGCAGGCGCCCGGAAAGTTTGTTCTGCCGGAGATCGACATCGGGTTGGGCTATTCGGTCGATGGAAAGCCGACAAAGGCAACGGTGAAAATGCCTTCGGTTTCGTTCAACGCCGGAGAGGCATCCGGGGCCGCTGGGCAAAAGATTGTCTTCGCAGCCAGCGATCTCACGATCGAACAGGCTTTCGACCCGAGCGCCCCGTCGCTCAAGGTCGGCGATGCTCTCGTCAGAACAATCACGGTGACGGTGGAAAACACGCAAGCCATGATGATACCCCCGGTTGGGGTCGGGACCGTTTCGGGGCTGCATCAATACGAGAAGCAACCGAAGATCGAAGACGGCATCCCCGCCGGGCGCGAGACGACAAGCCGACGAACCGAAACCTATGTGTATACCGCGGACAGGGAAGGGTCGTTTACAATCCCTGCGGTTTCCTATGATTGGTTCGATGTCGCGCGCCATGAGCAGACATCCGCTTCGCTGCCGTCGGTAACGGTTGCCGTCTCTCCCGCCGTCGCCATTACCCCGATCAAGCCTGTACTTGATGACGTACGACGCCAGGCGCCCCACGTCATCAGACAGAAAGTCGCGCTGGCAATCTTGGGGCTGTTGGCGGCGATGGGAGTGTTGTGGGCTGTCTTGCGCTTTTGGCCGGTGATCAACAGTCTGCGGCAGAACGCGCGCCTGAAATACCAGGCATCGCACGGCTACCGCTTGAAGCGGCTCCGCCAACTCATCCGCTCGGGGAGCGAACAAGAGATCTATAATGGTCTCCAAACCTGGAGCCGAAGTCTGGGGAATGGCACGCTGGAGGAATGGGTTCGTTTCGGCCCCGCCGACCTACAGCGCCAGGTCGACATTCTTTCTCAAAAGCTGTTCCGATCCGGGCGTGCTGAAATCGACAGGGAGCGACTGGCCGCAGTCGTTGACTACCGCCGACCAGCGCGCCTGGACGCGTCCCCCGTGCTTCCGCCGCTCAATCCTTGATCGGAAGCCATAGATGTTCGCCTTTGGTGGAGACCGTCCACTGGCGACGATATCGGGGAATGCGAGCTCCTGGTGACCTGCTGGCCCCGGTGGTGGGAATGCGCCAACACCTAAGAGGAAGCCGTTTCAAGCTCGTAGAGCTGGTCCATGCTCAAGGTCGCGATCTTGGCAAAGGAGGTCTGGTTCTTGACGCGGCCATCTTGAAGTATGACGACTTCGTCGCAGAACGAGATGGTGCTGCGATGATGGCTGATGACGATTGTCGTGCGCCGACCGGCTCTTGATTTCAAGGTTTCGACAATCGCTGCCTCCGACAGTCCGTCCATGGCATTCGTGGCCTCGTCCAGAATGAGGATTTCCGGATCGCGCACCAGGGCCCTTGCCAGAGCGATGCGCTGTCGCTGTCCCGCCGAAACGGTGGCTCCCCGGTAGCCGACGACGGTCTCATATCCATCTGGCAGCTTCTCGATGAATTCGTGCGCTTCAGCAAGTCTGGCTGCGTTCTTGACCTCTTCAAGCGAAGCGTTGTGGCCATAGGTGATATTTTCGAGAATGGTGCCGTCAATCAGCTCGAGATCCTGGCTGGCGAGCGCAATTTGCCCCCGCCACTGCATCGGATCGATTTGATTGAGTGGGGTGCCGTCGACCAGAATGTTTCCTCCGTCAGGCTCGACAAATCGACATAGGAGATTGACGATCGTCGTCTTTCCGGCGCCGGACCGTCCAATTATGGCGGTTGAACGACCTTTGGGAAGATTGAAGGTCGCAGCGCGCAGCACGACGGGTCGCGAGCCGGAGCCCGGATACTTGAACGTTACGCCATCGAATTTGATGTGCTGACGGATGGCCTGAACCGGAGCATCGCCTGCCGGTGGGTTCGGCTTGTCGGACGGATCCAGCAACCATCTGACCTCTTCCAGGGACCCGCTCCAGCCTTGCACGGCGCTCCATGCCATTTGCAGCGCACGGACATGCGGCTGGAGCCTATAGAGCAAGACAACGAAGGCCACGATAACAGGAAAGCTTATACCCCAAAGCCAGGCGCTGACGACGACAGTCAAAAAGAGAGCCGAATGCAGCACCTCTGTCAGTGGCGGCAATACCGCCTGGCGGGATTGGAGATCGAAGCCAGCCTCTCTGACCGCATCCGACGAGGTATCGAAGACTGCTTTCTCCCGCTGTTCCTGTCCGAAGGCGCGGATAAGCCGTCCGGCGTGAACGAGATGAAGCATCTTGGCGGCAAGTTCACCGTTGAACGACGTGACTTTGCGGCTCGGGGCTCTGAGGCTGGCTGAGAGAAGCGCGTGCAGGGCCTGGATCACCACCAGCCCAAGTGCAACGCCAAGCGTCATCTGCCATGAAAGAAGCAGGAGAAAGGCGAGGAGAATGACCACAGCCGATGCGTTTACGACCGCTGAAAGTGTAGTCTGGATTGCGTCCGAAGCACGCCATGACTCGTTTGATATGATGTTGAGCAGTCGCCCCGGACTTTGCTGGAGGAAGAATGAGTATCCAACCGTCAAAAGCTGGCGGGCAAGAGAGCTTCGCATGGCATGGCCGGCCCTGCCGTAGATCAAATTGGTGAGCACGGCGTTGGCGAAGGCGAGCACATTCTTCAGGGTGATCAATCCGAGGATTGCGGCGGCAATCACAATCAGCCTTGCCCGGTCATCCAACCCGGCACCGACTTGCTGAAAGACCGCTGAGAGCCCCGCCATTCCCGATGGTTCCTCCCCGCCGGCGATAATGCTGAGCATTGGGATGATGAGACCGATGCCCGTACCTTCGAGAACGGCGGTGCTTAGTCCCAAAATGACGACGACCACCAGCAGACCGACCTGCCGGCCGAGTGCCTGACGCAATAGACGAAAGCTCAATTTGGCGAACTCTAGCATGGCTGTGACCCCAGCGAGTGATGAACGCGTGCGCGCGGGAATTCGCGATACTTTCCGGCCATCATGCTAGCCCCTGAAGCGGCTGTACGGACTTGGCGGGCACCGATTGATAGTACCGCGTCATGAGGTCCATGCGCCGGGTTGCACCGTCCGAGAAACGGCACAGCCACGGTGCATAAGCGGCGGAAAGAAGGCCGTATCGCTCTCGACGCCGGATGAGCCGCCACTTTCCCGTCTGCGTGAGAAAGGCGTGTGTCAGCTCCGGGCGCTGCTCATCGATAATGAGCTGATAGAGGAAATAGAAGAAGCACAAGGTTCCATGCGCATAGCTCGAGGACGCGCGGCCTGCCTGCTCGGCGATTTTTCTTTCGATCGTAAGTATGCAATCCGCAGCGCGGCGCACGGTGTCATGGGTGACGGCAGCACCAATATCGTGAAGGGCGCCGGGATCGTCGCAGAGAGACTGTCGTTCAAGGTTCTCGGCCACGATCTTCAAGTGGGTTCGCCGCATTTGCCGCTTGTGCCTGCTTGAGACGCTGTCGCTATGAATACGATAGGCGACCAGGCTCTCATCGATCATCGCTGCTGGAAATTGCCGTGCAATGCGTCCGAAGAGATCGAAATCCTCGGCATGGACATAGCCTGCATCGTACACCAGCATATCTTCGGGAATGACATTGCGGTTGTACATCACTGTCGAATGCAAGAAGATGGTAAAAAACATCGACAAGATGTGCCAATCGCCGGTCTGATAGATTGGATTTGGCCTGCCGCGGACCACCCGGTTGCCGAGAAGCTGATCGATGCCGGTGCCGCTGATGGCGAGCTGAGGCTGTCGGGCAAAGAGCGCGACCTGACGCGAGAAGCGCGACGGGTAGGAAATATCGTCCGCATCCATTCTGGCGATGAGATCGCCTTTCGCCAAGGCGATTCCCTCATTCAGCGTCGCAATCAGCCCACGATTTTCGCGCGAGACGATCCGGATGCGATTGTCGGCGTTTTGATATCGTTGGAGGACCTCCAGCGAGCCATCGGTCGATCCGTCGTCAAGAGCGATGACCTCGAAGCGGGTGTAGTCCTGGCGCAGAATGCTTTCGAGTGCGGCGGCAACATGGGGTTCACCGTTATAGACCGGCAGCACGACGGAGATCAGTGGATCAGACATCCTTCAGCTCCCACGTTCATCAGGGTTGGCGTAGCTCGGGCGATAGGCCGAAGCCTCATACCGCTCGCCGGCAATGCTCGGCCGGGACGACGGCGTGCTCGGCCTCGCGGAGCTGACGTAGGGGAAATAGCGCTTGAGCTGGTTGAGCGGCCTCTCGAATGCCAGCCAGGAAATCGAAGCCAGCATCAATGTCGCTGCGGTCGCAACCACAAAACGACCGGGCCCCTGCTCTGAGACATTGACCGGGATCCAGGACTGAGCCTTGACGACCAGCGACAGCACAACTGGATGAAATAGGTAGACCCCGTAACTCATACGTCCGATCGCGGTACTCGTCGGTCGTTCCAGCATCCGGCCGAATGCACCCTGCATGCCCGATGAGCAGCATCCGACCAGCATGACGAGGGGTATGAGGGGGAACACCTCCCCGCCGATCCATGTCACCCATTCCAGGGGCGGTGTCATGGACACCGACTTCAACCACAGGAACGTGATCGAGGCTATGGTTAAGGGCACGACACTTACCCCAATCCATCGGGGCCAAGCCTCGGTTTTCCTGCGGTACACGGCAAGCAGAGCGCCGGCCACCAGCGCATCGACGGACGCCGGAGGAAGGAGGTCCCGCGCCAGAGACGGTGTGCCCGTAAATGGCCAATAGAGGCGATAGGCCAGCGAGAATGCTATGACGGCGACGCAGACAGGCGCAATCAGCCGGCGCGGAGCCAGCAGGATCACCAGAGGCCAGGCGATATAGAACTGTTCCTCGATGCTCAAGCTCCAGGCGTGACACAACACCCAGGGCGTCCATTCGTTTCGAAGCGCATACCAGAAGTTCGACAGATACAGCGCGTGCCACTTGAGGCTGCCCCGGGCGCCCTCAAGGTTGACAAACCATATGAAGCCCAACATCGCGAAGTAAGGAGGAAATATGCGCAGTGCGCGGCGAATGTAGAATGCCTTCAGCGCCGCACTCGGCTGGTAGTCGGCAAAGGAACGTGCGTCTAGCAGGAGCCGGGTTATCAGAAAGCCGCTGAGGACGAAGAACAGACGTACGCCGAGATGGCCCAGGACTGATCCATTGACCGCAAAGAAGTGGTGATAGAGGACCATTGTGACTGCGAGAGTCCTAAGTCCGTCCAGTTGCCGGTCGCGAGACATGGATCTCCTTGGCCGATCGGGACTCGCTCCTTGTGAGAGCCTTCCTCGATGGCATTCTTGCAGCTCGCATTGCTGCTGATTGTGCCGTCCCGGACGAGACGAACTGAAGTATCGACGCAGGCGCGAAAATTCTGGCGAAATCGGGCCAAACTGTGACCCTGGCGTGTGATCAGACTTTGGTCCGATGCCTCCGCGACAAGGTTTGCCTCGATCTCGGGGCTTCGCGTGTCGGCACTGATCCTCCAATTCTGCAGCCCAGATCGGGTTCCAAAGCCGCTCGCGGGCACCCGGAACATGACGGCTAGTCGACTGCCAGCTGACATCAGACGAGCCGCTGGCCCAGATGCACGAAAGCTATTCGGTACTCGCTACGAGCGCGTGAATTGCGCTCTCATTGCGGGGAGGGGAGAAGTCGTCGGGCCCTCATCGCGGCGCGATATTGCAAACCAAAGGCGAGGCTATTTCTGCATGACCCTTTGCCGAAATTGAATTGGTCAGCCGGCCCAAGTTCGCGTCAATGTGCCGGCCTGGGCCAAACAGTCGAAATGAGGGTTGCATGAGCAGGATCGTCTTTGTTCACGGGTCTTTCGTTCCCGAGGCGGAGGCGCGAATCAGTCTTTTCGATCGCGGCTTCCTGTTCGGCGACGCGGTCTACGAGGTCACGGCCGTGATCGATGGCCGGATGATTGACAACGATCTGCATCTGGCTCGGTTCGCCCGTTCTCTGAAGGAGATGGACATTCCCCTGGCCTTGTCTCTGGATCACATCGTCTCGATCCAGTTGGAGCTGATCGAACGCAATGACCTGCAGCACGGCACCGTCTATCTTCAGGTTTCGCGCGGCGAGGCCGATCGCGACTTTCTGTACAGCGACAAGATGGAGCCGAAGCTCGTCGGCTTCACCCAGGCGAAGCGGCTTACGGGAACCGTGGCGCAGCGCGACGGAATCTCCGTCGACCTGGCTCCGGATCAGCGCTGGCAGAGGCGGGACATCAAGACGGCAATGCTGCTCGCACAGGTCATGGCCAAACAGGCTGCACGCGCGCGAGGCTTCGACGATGTCTGGTTGGTCGAGGACGGACTGGTGACGGAAGGCGCGTCTTCGACTGCGCATATCATCACCGCGGATCGACGAATCCTCACCCGGCCGGCTTCCCGTGCCACGCTGCCGGGCTGTACGCAGCGCGCCGTTGCACGTTTATGTGCCGAACAGGGATTGCTCTTCGAAGAGCGTGCCTTTACGCCCGAGGAAGCGCAGGGCGCCGCCGAGGCGTTCCAGACCTCAGCCTCAAATCTGGTCATGCCGGTCGTGCGCATTGCCGACAAGTCGATCGGCGACGGCAAGCCTGGCCCGATGACGCGTCACCTCCAGACGCTCTATCTGAAGGCGGCTGGCGTTCTGGCATAGACAAGAGAATAGAGATGAAAACAGCGCGGGAACTCGGACTGATATTTGAGGGAGTAATGGCTCCCGGGCCAGAAAACGCCATTACCGATGTGCCTGGCGTGGCGGTTGGGCACCGCTCGCTGCGCGCCGAAGGCATCCATACGGGCGTCACCGCCATTGTTCCTCATCCAGGCGACATCTTTCGCAGGAAGCCGCGTGCGGCGGTCGAGGTGATAAACGGCTTCGGCAAGTCGGCGGGACTGATGCAGGTCGCTGAACTCGGCACGATCGAGACACCGATTCTCCTGACCAATACGTTTGGTGTGGCCGCCTGCACCGAAGCGCTGATTCGCCGTGCGATCGCGGCAAATCCGGCCATCGGGCGCAAGACCTCGACGGTCAATGGCCTCGTCTTCGAATGCAATGACGGCAGCATCAGCGACATCCAGGCCATGGCGGTAACGCCCGCCGACGCCTGTGCGGCGCTTGACGACGCACGGACGGGTGAGGTGGAGCAGGGTGCGGTCGGAGCCGGATCCGGCATGACGGCGTTCGGCTTCAAGGCTGGCATTGGTACCGCGTCGCGGCGACTGCGGGTTGCGAAGCGTGATTTCACCTTGGGAACACTGGTTCTTGCCAATTTCGGCGCTGCCGGCGATCTCATTCTGCCCGATGGTCGCCGTCCGGATCCTCGCCGTCCAGCCAGCCCGGAGCGGGGCTCCGTCATCGTCGTCATGGCGACGGATTTGCCGCTCGGCGATCGCCAGCTGCAGCGCGTCGCCAAACGCGGCGGTGCGGGGCTGGCGCGACTCGGTGCCTTCTGGGGCAACGGTAGCGGCGATATCTGCCTGTGCTTCACCACCGCCGATCCGGTCGATCAGGAACCGGCGTCACCCATTACGGCCCAGGACCGGCTTTCCGACGCGTTCATCGACACTGCCTTCCGCGCTGCCGCTGAAACCACCCAGGAGGCGGTACTGAACGCGCTCTGCATGGCGCCTGCAACGCCCGGCCGCAACGGCCGCCTTTATCCCGCCCTTGCCGACTGGCTACAGGAGAACCCGCTGCAATGAAAGTATTCATCTCTGCCGATATCGAAGGTACCGCAGGTATCGTTCATTGGGACGAGGCCGAGCGCACGCATGCCGACTGGAACGAGTTCCGCGCACTGATGACTGCCGAGGTCGTTGCTGCCTGCGACGGGGCCCGCGCTGCGGGAGCGACCGAGGTCGTGATCAAGGATGCCCATGACAGCGGGCGCAACCTGATCCTCGAGCGGTTGCCGGACTATGTCCGGATCGTGCGTGGCTGGTCGGGGCATCCCGATGCGATGATGTTCGGTCTCGATGCCGGTTTTGCGGCGGCGATCTACACCGGCTACCATTCCAAGGCAGGCAGCGAGGCCAATCCGCTCGCTCACACGTCCAACCTGCGCATATCGCGCCTGCTCCTGAACGGTGAGGTGGCTTCCGAATTCACCGTGAACGCCCTCTGCGCGGCGGGATATGGGGTGCCTTCCGTCTTCCTGTCCGGCGACGCGGCCATGTGCGCGGAAGCGCGCGCGATGGTGCCCGGTATGTCCACGGTGGAGACACTTGAGGGAAAGGGCCGTGCCTCCACGTCGATCTCGCCCGCTTGGTCGCGCCGGCTTATCCGCGAGGGCGTGGCGTCCGCGCTGTCGGCGGATTTCAGCCAGACGCTCCCCGACCGGGCCGAGCGCTACGAAGTGGTGATCGAGTTCAACAATCCGACCGACGCCTATCGTGCTGGCTGGTACCCGGGCGCACGAGCCCATGGTCCGCGCGCCGTTGCTTTCGCCAATGCGGATTTTGCCGAAATCCTGCGTGCACTCGTTTTCATGAAGGTCTGAGCCTGCCGTTTCGTGAGCCGGTCGTCAGGCCGGCTCGCGCTCCAGCAATTGCCCGGACATGCGCCAGAGTTCGTCGACCTTGCGATTGCGGCTCGCCGCGTGGCGGTAGAGGCGGATTTCGAGATCGAGGTTCCACCCCTCGTCCTTCGAGGCGGGGACGAGGCGCCCTGACTCCATCTCGTCGCGTGCGAGGCTTTCAGGCAGCCAGCAGACGCCCGCTCCCGCAAGCGCCATGTTCATCAAACCGGCACTGATCGTATTCTCATGTGTCGTCCGGCGACGAAATGGCGGGCGGCGAAGCAGAAGACGCGAGAGAGCTACGCCGAAGAAGGAATTGAAGCCGTAGCTGAGATAGGGGATTGCCAGCCGCTGCTGCTCGACGGCCCGATCCAGCAAATTTCTTCCGGCTTGCGAGTGACCGGAAACGATGACGTTCGGCGCCACCAGGGGGATCAGCCGGTCATGGGCGACAGTCAGCCACGCGAATTTGCCGCGGTCGAGATGGAATGGCACCTCCGGATGGGCGTAGGTCAGGAAAAAATCGGCCTCGTCGCCAACGAGCGCATCCAGGTTCGCCTCGATGCCACCTCGGTCCGGTATCAGCGAGGTGTTGAACGCTCCCCCTGCTTTCTCCAACGCCCTTAACCATTGCGGAAAGAATGTAACCGTCAGCGTGTGCAGTGCCGCGAAGCGAATGAGGCCGGGTTCATGTGACGGACGCAGGGCCTCTCGCGCCGCATAGCATGACCGGATCGTTTCCTGTGCGACGGGCAGGAAATTCCGGCCGGCCGGCGTCAGCTCGGCAGGCATCGCCGCACGGCTGATCAAGGTCGCGCCCAGCCATCCCTCGAGCTGCTTGATTCGGCGGCTGAAGGCCGGTTGTGTCACGTTGCGCAGTTCAGCCGCTCTCGAGAAACTGGAGGTGTCCGCAAGGGTTACGAAGTCCTCCAGCCATTTGATTTCCATTCCATTCTCCTCCCCAATACTCCTCGCCCAATTCAGCATAAGTCATTCATCTTGAATAGATATGCCAAATTCGCATGAGGTTGTGCCAAAACCGAATTGGCCAAGCCTGCCACAAGCTTTCACCTTGTCACACGACAGAAATTCATGGACGGAGCGAGCGCTTCGCATCGCCTGTCCTTAATGCCGGGTTCGTCCGGGTCGTGGCAACGGAGCAGTTAATGGCAGTCAGAATTGAAGCCGATCTCATCCTTCACAACGGCCGCATATGGTGCGGTCGCGAGGAAGGATCCTGCGAGGCGGTGGCCGTCTGGCAGGGAAAGGTTCTCGCAACCGGCAGCGATGCAGAGATGCTGAGCCTTAAGGGATCGCGCACCGAGGTCATCGATCTGGACGGCCGTTTTGCCAGCCCCGGGCTGATCGACAACCATCTGCACCTGATTTCGACCGGTATCGTCATGGGCTGGGTGGATGCGACGCCTGCCGCGGCCCCCACCCACGCCGAGCTGATGCGCCAGATCGCCGAACGCGCGGCGGTGACGCCGAAGGGCGAGTGGGTTCGCGCACGTGGCTATGATCAGGTCAAGCTCGATACGGGCCGGCATCCGACACGCGCGGACCTTGATCTCGCTGCGCCGGATCATCCGGTACTGGTGACGCGGGCGTGTGGCCATGTGGCGATCGCCAATTCGAAAGCTTTGACGCTGGCAGGCGTGACCGAGGCGACACCGGTGCCGGATGGCGGCGTCATCGGCCTGACGGACGGCAAACTGAACGGCCTTCTGGCGGAGAACGCCATGAACCTCGTCAAGGCCGTGATCCCGTCGGCCACGACCGCCGAACTGATCGATGGGATCGAGCGCGCCGGGCAATATCTCTTGTCCCTCGGCATTACGAGCTGCATGGACGCCGCCGTCGGGCAGCTTTCCGGCTTTGCGGAAATTCAGGCCTATGAAATGGCCAAGATCGCGGGTCGCTTGCCCGTGCGCGTCTGGCTGACCCTTCTTGGTGATCCCGGCGTGTCGATCGTCGAGGATTGCTGGCGCGCGGGCCTCATCTCCGGCGCCGGCGACGACATGCTGCGCGTTGGCGCGGTGAAAATATTTCTTGATGGATCGGCCGGCGGACGCACGGCCTGGATGACGAAGCCTTACAAGGACGAGCCGGAAAACCTCGGCGTGCAGATGCTGCCCGACGCGGTCGTCGAGGAGATTGTGCAGTCCTGCCATGACCGGGGCTACCAAATGGCTTGTCATGCAATCGGCGACGGCGCCATCGAGCAGTTGATCACGGCTTATGAGAAGGCGCTTGCTGCCAATCCTGATCCGGATCGTCGCCACCGTGTGGAGCATTGCGGCTATCCCTCTCCGGAGCAAAACGCGCGCATGAAAGCGGCGGGCATTCTGCCGGCGCCGCAGATGGCCTTCATTCACGATTTCGGCGACAGCTATATCTCCGTCCTCGGCGAGGAGCGTGGCGTGAAGTCCTACCCAATCGGCACGTGGGCGCGCATGGGGCTCAAACCCTCCACCGGCTCCGACTCACCGGTCTGCTCGCCCAATCCTTTCCCCGACCTCTACGCGATGATCACCCGCCAGACCGGCAAGGGCACCGTCATGGATGCCTCCGAGAAGCTTAGTCGCGAGGAGGCGCTCCAGGCCTACACGGAATACGGTGCCCATTCGCAGAAGGCTGAAAACGTGAAGGGGCGGCTGGTCGCTGGTCAGTGGGCTGACATCGCGGTCTTCGACAATGATCTTCTCACCGCATCGCCCGAGGCGATCCTGTCGGATACGCGCTGCCTGCTGACGCTGCTGGCGGGCAGCGTTGTGCACGACGCGCGAGGCTGAGCCACTCAAAAAAATGACTGACACGATGCCGAAAAGGGAACCCGGCACAAAGAGGGAGAACGAAATGCTGAAGAGACTTTCAATCGCTGCGATGCTCAGCCTGGGCGTCGCGACCATGGCGTTTGCGGATGGCGAGCGTCATGGCGGTACACTTGTATTCACCGCGCCTTATGGCTCCAGCTTCGCGACGCTGGATGTTCAGTCGAGCCCCAACACGCAGGAAGAATTCATCACCCAGGCCATTCACCGGGCGCTGTACAGCTGGGACTCGATCAACAACAAGCCGGTTCTGGAATTGGCGACCTCGGCTGATGTTTCCGAGGACGGGACGACCTACACCTATCATCTGCGCGACAACGCCGTCTTTCACAACGGCAAGCCGCTGACGGCCGATGACATCATCTACAGCTACAAGCGCATCGGCAACCCGAAGAACGCGTTCCCCGGTGCCAGCTACATCGCCATCATCAAGGGCGCCGACGACTATATCGCCGGCAAGGCGCAAGACATCAGCGGCCTGAAGAAGGTCGATGATCACACACTTCAGGTCACCTATACCGGGCCAATCAATCCCGGCTTTTCGTTGATGCAGAACACGACGGTGATCTATCCCTCGAACGTCGCGGACGAGTCGACTTTCGGCAAAAATCCGATCGGTCTCGGCGCCTTCGCCTTCAAGGAATACACGCCTGGCTCGCAGGTCGTCGTGGAGAAGTTCGACAAGTACTACGAGAAGGGCAAGCCCTATCTCGACCGCGTGAAGATCGTGCTGATGGGTGAGGATTCCGCCCGCGACGTGGCCTTCCGCAACAAGGAAATCGACGTGTCGATCCTTGGGCCCACCCAGTATCAAGCTTACCAGGGTGAGGATGCCCTGAAGGACCACCTGCTGGAGGTCGCCGAGGTCTACACCCGCAACATCGGCTTCAATCCGGCCTTCGAGCCGTTCAAGGACAAGCGGGTGCGTCAGGCCATCAACTACGCAATCAACACGCCGCTGATCGTCGAGCGCCTGGTCAAGAACAAGGCCTACCCGGCTTCCGGCTGGCTGCCGCTCTCCTCGCCGGCGTTCGACAAGGAAAAGCCTGCCTATGCCTATGATCCGGAAAAAGCCAAGGCGCTTCTCGCCGAAGCCGGTTACGCCAAAGGCTTCTCCTTCGAAGTGACCGCCAGCCCGAACGAAAGCTGGGGCGTGCCGATCGTCGAAGCCGTCCTGCCGATGCTGCAGAAGGTCGGCATCACGGTGAAGCCGAAGCCGGTCGAAAGCTCGGCACTCGGCGATGCGGTGACGTCGAACAACTTCCAGGCCTTCATCTGGTCGAACCTCTCAGGCCCGGATCCGCTGCAGGCGCTTCGCTGCTACTACTCCAAGACGCCGCAGTCGGCCTGCAACTACGAGAGCTTCTCGAACGCCGATTTCGACAAACTCTACGAGGCAGCGCAGCAGGAACGCGACCCGGCCAAGCAGAACGAACTGCTGCGCCAGGCGAACAACCTGATCCAGGACGAAGCGCCGGTCTGGTTCTTCAACTACAACAAGGCAGTGATGGCATACCAGCCGTGGATCCACGGGCTTGTTCCGAATGCGACGGAACTGGCCATCCAGCCTTACGATGAAATCTGGATCGACGACACGGCGCCGGACTCGCGCAGTTAATCCGGGAGTTCATGCCGGTGGTCGCGGGATTTCCCGCGGCCACTCGAATTCGCATTGCCGCGCTCCTCTCTAAAGGGCGACCAAATCGGGTGTGTTCATGCTTCGCTTCACTCTGCGCCGCGTCCTGCAGATCGTGCCGACGGTGATCGTCGTGGCGTTGTTGATCTTCGTCATCTTCAGCGTTGTGCCGGGCAGTTTTGCCTCCAGCCTTCTTGCCGACGGCAAGCGCACCGCTGACCCACAGCTGATTGCCCACCTCAACCAGGAATTCGGCCTCGACAAGCCGCTGACGGAGCGGTTCGTGAAATACGTCACCGACCTTGCGCGGCTCGACCTCGGGACCAGCTTTCGAAGCCGCCAGCCGGTGCTCGATCTGATCGGCGACCGCATGTGGGCTTCGCTGGAACTAGCGCTCGCCGCCATGGCGTTCGCGGTCGTGGTCGGCGTGCCCCTCGGCTTTCTCGCCGCTCTCCGTCCCGGATCGATTCTCGACACGACGACGATGATCGGCGCGGTCTCGGGTCTTTCGATGCCCCAGTTCTGGCTCGGGCTCCTGATGATGTACGTCTTTGCGCTTCATCTGAACTGGCTGCCGAGCTTCGGCTATGGCGACGGATCGTTCCGTAACCTGATCCTGCCCGCCGTCACGCTCGGCGTTACGCCGCTGGCGCTTCTGGCACGCACCACGCGGGCAGGGGTTCTCGACGTGCTGAACGCCGATTTCATTCGCACCGCGCATTCGAAGGGCATGAGCGAAGCCAAGGTCGTGCGCTGGCACGTGATGCGCAACGCTCTCGTGCTGATCGTGACAACGGTCGGCCTGCAATTCGGTTCGCTGATCGGGCAGGCCGTGGTGATCGAGAAACTTTTCGCCTGGCCTGGCATCGGCTCGCTCCTGGTGGACAGCGTGGCGATCCGCGACATTCCCGCGGTGCAGGGAACGATCCTGGTCATCGTCCTCTGGTTCCTCGTCATCAACACCCTTGTCGACCTGATCTACGCGGCGATCGACCCGCGCATCAAGCAGGGGTGAGGCGATGCGCTTTGGTTTCAATTTCATCCTCGGCGCGCTTCTCACGGTGCTCGTCATCCTCGCCGGCATCTTTGCTCCCTGGATCGCGCCGTTCGATCCGGTGTTGAATGCCGATCTGATGAATGCCGAATTGCCGCCCGATGCCACATTCTGGTTTGGTACGGACGCTCAGGGCCGCGACGTCTTTACGCGCATCCTCTTTGGCGCGCAGATCTCGCTGACCGTCGGGATCGTCTCGCAGGTCATCAACTCCATCATCGGCTGCACGCTCGGCATGACTGCCGGCTATTGGGGCGGCTGGTGGGACGATCTCGTAAACGGTCTCACAAACGTCATGCTTGCCATCCCCTCCTTGATCTTCGCGCTGGCGGTCATGGCCGTACTTGGCCCGGGCCTGCCATCACTTCTGATTGCCCTGGGGCTCACGAACTGGAGCTGGACGTGCCGCATTGCACGCTCCTCCACCCTGTCGCTGAAGTCTCAGGGATACGTCCAGGCGGCACAGACGCTTGGCTACGGCGATCTGCGCATCATGTTCACGCAGATCCTGCCCAACATGATGGGTCCGATCCTTGTCATGGCGACGCTGGGCATGGGCTCGGCGGTGCTTTCAGAGGCGGCTCTCTCCTTCCTCGGACTTGGCGTCCAGCCCCCCTTTCCGAGCTGGGGCTCGATGCTGACGGATGCGCGCCAGTTGATCCGTACCGCGCCCTGGGTCGCGGTGTTTCCGGGGCTCGCCATCTTCCTCTCGGTGCTTGGCTTCAACCTTCTGGGCGATGGGCTGCGCGACAGGCTCGATCCGCATATGAGGACGCGCACGCCATGACCGCTCCGCTTCTCGACATCAAGGAACTCAAGCTCGATGTTTCGGCCGGGCGCTCTCTTCTTCCAATCCTCAAGGGCGTCTCGTTCCAGATCATGCCGGGTGAGGCCTATGGGCTCGTGGGCGAATCCGGTTCTGGCAAATCGGTGACGTCGCTTGCCGTGATGGGTCTCCTGAAAAGGCCCTTGCGCGTTTCGGGCGGTGAAGTCGTCTTCAAGGGCCAGAACCTGCTCGCCCTGCCGAAGCGGGAGATGAGGCGGCTACGGGGAAACCGCGTCGCCATGATCTTCCAGGAGCCGATGACGGCGCTCAATCCGCTCTCCACGGTCGGGCGCCAGATCGCCGAGATGTTCGTCCTGCACCAGGGCAAGGACTGGGGCGAAGCCATGAAACTTGCCGTCGACGCGCTCGCAAGCGTGCGCGTCCCCAATCCGGACCGACGCGCCACGAACTATCCGCACCAGATGTCGGGCGGCTTGCGCCAGCGCGTGATGATCGCCATGGCGCTCGCCTGCAATCCCGACCTCTTGATCGCGGATGAGCCGACAACGGCGTTGGACGTAACCGTTCAGGCCGAAGTGTTACGGTTGATCAAGGAACTCTGCGCCGCGCGCGGCACCGCGGTCCTGTTCATCAGCCACGATCTCGGCGTGATCGCCAGTGTTTGCCAGCGGGTGGGAGTGATGTATGCCGGTTGCCTGGTGGAGGAGAACGATACCGCTCTGCTGTTTTCCGATCCGAGGCACGAATACACGCGCGGGCTTCTCGGAGCGCTGCCGCGGCTGGGGAGTCGCAGCCTGCATGGACGCCAGCGCCTGGTAGACATCGACAGCATCATCGCCGATCGCTCGAAGTTGACCGAGACGCGGTTCATTGCGCCACGCCGCGACGAAGGAGGAAAACCGTGACCGGGTCTTTGCTGCAAGTGGACGACCTGCATGTGCGCTTTCCGGTGTCTGGTGGCGGGCTTTTGGGAACCGGACGGCGGACACTTTACGCCGTAAACGGCATCAGCTTCGAATTGGGCAAGGGTGAGTGTCTGTCGATCGTTGGCGAATCAGGCTGCGGCAAGTCCACGACGGCGCTGTCGATCCTCGGTCTGCAGGCACCGACCTCAGGAACGATCCGCTACCGGGGTCAACCGCTGACCGGACCTGGTGCGCCGGGGCGCATGCAGCGCGCCAAGGCGGTGCAGATGGTATTTCAGGATCCTTACGCCTCGCTGAATCCCCGCCAATCGATAAGGGCTTCGCTCGCCGCACCCCTGCGCCTTCATGGCATCAAATCGGCATCGGAGATTTCCGACAGGATCGAGGCGATGCTGATCGATGTCGGGTTGAAGCCGGAACAGGCCAGTCGTTACCCGCACGAGTTCTCGGGAGGGCAGCGCCAGCGCATCGGCATTGCCCGCGCACTCATCCTCGAGCCCGAGATCGTTGTATTGGACGAACCGGTATCGGCCCTCGACGTCTCGATCCGAGCGCAGATCATCAATCTTCTTCTGGATCTGCAAGAAAAGCTTGGTCTTTCCTATTTGATGATCAGCCATGACCTAAGCGTCGTGGAGCACATGAGCGATCGTGTGCTGGTGATGTTCTTCGGCCAGGTCGTCGAGGAAGGTGGGTGGCGACAGATCTTCGAGACGCCGGCCCATCCCTATACGCGCCGCCTTATAGGGGCCATTCCCGATCCCGAAATCGCCATGAGCGGGCAGCCGAAGGCGAAGCGCTTCCATGATGCCCAGCTCCCGGCCGGACGCGGTTTCGGATCGGACGGGAGCCCGGCACCGGATGTCTTTGCCGCGCCGACCCCGTCGGAACTGGTCGAAATCGCCGACAATCACAGGGTGAGGCTGTCCGTCGCGGCTTGATTGAATTTCATGGTTTGATTTCCGGGAAAAGCGGCCCCGAATTGACGACTGTATAATTGCGTTGGGGCTCGTTCTCGAGCGGGGCATCATGCCCCTGTCGACGCATTGAGCAAGTCTGCCGATATGCCGTTCGCAATGTTCGCGGGCAGTACCTGCGAAGGGAATTCGCAGAGCGGGCCGAAGCTTCTGGACAACGAGAGTGGGCGAAGCTGCAAGAGCTTTCTCCGGATCAAAGCTGACTATCGATGCATACTACCTTTTCAGTAGGCGGCAGCGCTATTCTGCGAAGTTCAACGCGATGCAACTTATTGTAACTTGTGCTGGCATCACTCTTTTTTCAAAGGAAGCCAGCATGTCATCTACCGATGATCGGAAGTTGCCCCTCAATACCGCGCGCAGGCATTTTCTAGGTGTGGCGGCTGCGGCCGGTGCACGTTTCGCGAGCGTTGCAACCATAGCAGCGGCAGTTTCATCGTCTCCTGCGCGTGCAATGGGCCGGCGCTGGGGGCGCGGTCACTCCGGTGGAGGCGGGAACGGCAATTCTGGTGGAAACGCTGGCGGTGGCGGCGGTGGCGGCGGCGCGCAGTGCTTCCTGCGCGGGACGTCGATCCTCACCGATTGCGGTGAAAAGCGTGTTGAGGATCTTCGCATCGGTGATCGCGTGGCGCTTGCGGACGGAGATGCCCGACGGATCAAGTGGGTCGGTCGCCAGGTGTTCAAGAAGAGTGGTGCACGCTGGCAGGAGGGTGTCGTGCCGATCCGGGTCTTGCGCCATGCGCTGGATGATTGCGCGCCACATTCTGATCTCTATCTATCGCCAGGCCATGCACTGTTCCTGAATGGCGTTTTGATCCGGGTGCGTGATCTCGTGAACGGTACGACGATTGCGCCGATCCTTCCTGCCGACGACACGATGATCGAGTACTATGCGGTCTTGCTCGATACCCATGAGGTCGTTCTTGCCGAAGGCGCCGCGGCCGAGACGTTCCACATTTCAAGCGGCAATCACGAAAACTTCTCAAACTTTGCGGAGTACGAGCGCCTCTACGCCGCTGAGGGCCGCACTGCAATGACCTCCTATGCCCCGGTTGCCGGCGAGGAAGGCGGTTGGAAGCATTTGAAATCGCTTTTGCTGCTTGGTGCGTCGCGTTTGATCCCGATGCGTGACCCATACGAAGAGGCGTGCGAGAAGATCAACGCCCGCGCCAGGGAATTGTCGAGCTGATACCTTGGACCGTCGCTGGCGCCTGCGGCAAAGGGACAGCAAATAGAGGCCTGGTCGCCGGCCAGCCGTGACGGCTGTCGAACACCTCATCCAGGGACGTAGTGTCCTGTTTGACAAGAAAGCGCTGAGCCTTGTCAGCAAGACAGCTGACAGGCTCGCGTCAGTCGACAAACTCGACAGTCACGCCTGGTTTTACCATCGCGGCCAATTCCTCGGCGTCCCAGTTGGTCAGGCGGACGCATCCATGTGATCCGATCTTGTCGATAAGGGAGGGTTCCGGTGTGCCGTGAATTCCATACGTCGGCTCTGTCAGATCGATCCAGATGGTTCCAACGGGGCCGTTGGGACCTTTGGGCAGCGTTAGGGGCCTGGTGTTCTTTCCCTGCTGAAAGTTGATTTTCGGATCGTAACTGTATGGCGGCATTCGCGCGACGCCCTTGACCTTGTGGGTTCCTGACGGCGAAGGCGTTTGCCTGCTGCCGATCGTGGCGGGATAAACGGCCAGCAAGGAGCCATCCTTGCCAAACGCCAGGACTTGCCCAATTCGTCGTCGCACTTCAATCCTCTTGACCATTTCTTCCTTCGCGTTGCCGGGCATCGCCACCAGTATTGTCTTTCCGACCGTAAAGGGCGTGCCGGCGTTCAGCGCCTTCAGAAGATCGATGTCCATGTGGAACCGCTCGGACAGTTTCTCGGCAACACTTGTGTATCCGAGGTACCTCATCTTGGCTTGCCTGGCGTAGTCTTTGGGAATGCGGTCGACGAGATCTTGTGTGTCTTCCGGGGAGATTACATAGGTCCCGATGACTGGCTGGTCGTCAAGCAGAAGGCGAATGACGTCAGGATCCAGCTTTCCATCGGTCGGGATGCCCCGCATCGCTTCGAGGCCAGCGATCGCCTTGGTGACGTTCTCGCCGTAATGCCCGTCTATCACCCCGGGAGACGACCCCAAGCGATCCAGAAGCACCTGCAGACGTATAACGGCAGGCTCTGGTCGAGGGGAGGCTTTGGCTGGTCGCTCGGTTGGAATGGAGTCGAGCGAGGCACTGTTGATGGTTTCCGCACCAAGCTCCTGGGCACTTGCGTTGCCAAGCAGCCCCAGGGTCAGCAACACGACGAGAAAGATCGTTGTTTTCATGAGCGTGAAATCTACGACCGGCCAAGTTGTTCCAACGGCGGCGTCCGTTGAGGCAGTCGGAAGTTCAATATCATCAAACGGTATGCAGAATGCTTTCACGCGGTTCACTGCACGGCGACACTGTTACAGATCACTCACTGAGCGGAGTCTCCGTGGAAGCCGGATGGCAAGACTACGTCTTTAGAGAACGTAGCTGATCGGATCGTTGCTGACCGGATGCGGAAAGACACCCATTTCCAGATCGAAGACCGACTTGAGCACATCGGACCTTACGATGTCGGCTGGCGTGCCGTGTGCCGAGATGCGGCCTTTCCTCAAGGCCACGATCTCGTCGCAATAGCGGGCGGCCAGATTGATATCGTGGAGGACGACGACGATCGTTAGCCGGCGCTCGTGGCTGAGTTCGCGCAGCAGCGCCAACACGCTGTCCTGGTGTAGCAGATCCAGCGCGGAGGTCGGCTCATCAAGAAGCAGGCACTGCGCATTCTGCGCCAGCATCATGGCGATCCAGGCGCGTTGCCGCTCGCCGCCGGACATGCTTGCGACCGGGCTGTCTGCAAAACGCTCGAGATCGGTTCGCTCTATGGCCTCGTCGACGAGATTCTGATCGGCGCTGGTGAAACGGCCGAGCGTGCCGTGCCACGGGAAGCGGCCAAGCGCCACCAATTCACGAACCGTCATGCTATCGGTCGCTGGTGTGAACTGCGGCATGTAGGCAACCTGCCGGGCAAAGGGTCTGGCGCCCCAGCGCGAAATCGCCTCGCCTTTCAGCTCGACCCCACCAGAGGTCGGGGCAATCTGTCGGGCTATGATCTTCAGAAGCGTACTCTTGCCGCTACCGTTCTGCCCAACCAGACCGTAGATGCGTCCGCTCGTCAATGTCAGATCTATCCCGGAAAGGATGCTCTTTCCTGCGGCTTGATAGGCAATCTGTGACGTTATCAGGAACGGTGGTGTGGACATGCGGCTTCTCTTTGCTTGCATCAGATAGCGATCGCGGCTTTACACGCGCTCGTGCAAAACTCTACCGTTGCTGTCAACTTATATATTCTCTGGCGAGCAATTATTTCGAAATGAAGCTTTGCCGCCTTGAGACAGGTTGCCCCGGACGCCGTCTTAAAGAGGTGGGCACTTTCCGCGCATTCGCAAACAGCGGCCGAAATCGAGCTGGTCAAGTTGCATCTTAAGGCTTGCGAGTTGGTTGGAAGAGCAGCAGCCTGCCATGTCCGCTGATTTGCGGGTTGAGATCAGTGATTTCCGATAAGCGAACCCGGTCGCGCGCCGTGTTGCGCTCCGCGTCAAGCGAGGCGAGCACTGCGCGGTCGTCTTCTCTGCAATTGCGCCATCGACGGGAGCGTTGACGAGAGCCAAGCGTGCGTTGACGTCTGCGACTGGTTTGGCCGGTGAATTGCTGGCAATGAGACCACAACTGCCGGCGCAAGTGGTTGCAATGGAATTGTACTCACGAAGGGAGCACCAGAGTACCAAGCGGGCCAGAGGGAGACCCGCCGCCCGTTCTGCGCGGCCGCACAGGCGGCCGTCAGGTCATCCTCAGATCCACGCCGGGGTGCAGCTTCTTCAAATTGGGTAGCGATTTCGTCTGCCACGAAATTTGGGAGGAACCCAGAACGGTCAAATGGATCTCCGGGCGTTTGCGCGCTTCGATTGTCAGCTTGGCAAGCAGATTTATGCCGGAGGAATTGAGGAACTCCAACCCCGTCAGGTCCAAAGTGGTTTTGCCGCTGCCATTTTCGAGCGCCTTCATGGCGAGTTCTTGGACCGGGGCGTAAGCGTCAGGCCCCGATAACCGCATTGTCCCATCGAAATAGACGGTGCTGCCTTCGGACCAGACGCGGTAGGCTTCTTCTCTAATTTCCATCGCGCACCTCTTGCTGTTTCATGCCGGAATTGACATAGCTGCATAGGTTTCAAGCCTTGTTCGGTCGTAAGGGTCGTCCTCCTGGAAGAGCCAGGCCATTTGCACTTCGTAGTCGCTCATCAGGGTCAACAATCCGAGGCCCGATGCATTGCCTGACGTGGCCGTGGCGTTTGCTTCGATCTGCCTGATAAGCAGCTCGCTCGGATCACCGCTCGTTACCTTGCGGAGCAGTTGCTTGAATCTACCAGCCGTTTCACGGTCAACGAAATTGGACACCCTAAGCCGCAAACAATCGGCTTGCGCCAGGGCTTCGACAACCACCTCGCCGCGAATGCGAAACTTGATAGCGTTCTCTATCAGCTCGTTTGCAAGGTAACCGATGTCCTGTTTGAGCTGGTTGTAGATCCGTTTCGGCGGCCGAAACCTTGAGACCATCATTTCTGCAATGAAATCAGACGTCATGCCGGAGTGCTTCCAGGCAAGATCAAGTGGGCCATCAAGCAACCTAAGCCGAATTGCGTGGGCTGCAGTGGAGGAGGCGAGGTGCTCCTGCCCATAGAGTACGACTGCCATGTCATCACCTATGCCGCATCACGACCAGCGTGATGTCATCATGTATTTTTTGAGTTCCGATGTAGGCCATCAAACCTTCGACGATACCATCCTTCACTTCCTCCGCGGTCTGGCCATGAAGCAGCCGCGCACTCTGACAGAGCCGGTCGATGCCAAACAGCTCGCCACGCGGATTTTCGGCTTCCGTAACACCGTCCGTATGGAGCACGATAAGGTCGCCCTGCTTGAACGATATCTCGCGAGTATCAACAAAAGGCGAAATATCGGATTCAAGCCCAACCGGCAGACCGAGGTCACCGGTATCGATCCGCTCGACTTCACCTGTCTTGCGGATGACGATAAGGTCTTCATGCTGTCCTGAAATGGTGAGGCGATCGCCGTCATAGTCAAGAAATGACAAAGTGAGGTGCTTGTCGGTTTTTGTCCTCTCGATATTCTTGAATATCGCCCGATTGAGATGCGCGAGGAATTTCGAAGGATCGGTTTCTCCGGCTTCCTGGAGGGCACGGGCGACCGACTGCACCATCAGCATCAGCACGCCGCTTTCCAGCCCGTGACCGGTTACATCGCCAATGCCGATCTTCAGGCTTCGGCCGTTTTGCAGGACATCATAATAGTCGCCACCAACCTCGTCGGCCGGACGCATATAGGCGGCAATATCGAGGTGTTCGACCGCTCCAAGCTCAGCGGGCCGCGGCAAAACCATCATCTGGATGTGGCGTGCTACGTCGAGCTCTGCGCCGAGGCGCAGGTTCTCGCTCTTCAGCTGCGTATTCAACGCCTCGATTTCTTCCTTTGCCGCCTCGATTTCCTTCGTCCGTTCATCGACCAGCTTTTCAAGATTCTCCGTATGGAAGCTGATCTGCTCGGCCATGCGATTGAAGGCAAGTCCGGCCTGCGCCACCTCATCCTTGCTGGTAATCGCCACCCGAACGGAATAGTCCTTCGCCTCAATGCTCCTTGCAGCGGCTGCCAAGGCGCTGATCCCGCCAGTGATGCGCTTCGACGCCGCAAATACTGCGGCCGCAACGATGAGCAACGACACCAGAACCGCAAGAATCTGGTAAAGCAGGATACGATTGGTGGCACGCGCTATCTGCTCTCGAGCAGCGATAAGCGACGCATAAATTTCGTGCTCCCGTACGACGATACCAAGCGACATGACCTCGCGTTGAACCGGACCGTTGACCCAAAGATTCGATGGGCGGAGCTGCTTGGTGACCACCAGATAGGGCACATCCTCGCCATTCTCTCTCAGTGAAATGCGGTGAATGACGCCGTCGGCGTCGAGCGGAAGAGAGGCAATAGCTTTCTGCGTACTGTTTCGCAGCGAGCGGTCAACGCCGGTCACGCCCTGGTTGGTGGCGTCGCTTGCCGCGCGCAAGCCGATGATCTTCTCCCCCGTCCGGTTAATTGCGGCAACATTGCCGTTGGACATGGCAAGGAAGCCGAAACCGGTTTCGGCGACCTTCACGTGTTCGACGATTTCGGCCAGCTGGTCGAGCGTTATGTCGGCGCCGGCTATCCCGGCGACGTCGCGGCGATCTGCCGTCCAGAGAGGATGAAAAAAGCTGACGATCAGCTTTCCCGTTATCGCGTCTGTGTATGGTGCAGTCTGGGTAATGTCTTCAGGAACGGGGCGTGAGGCTGGATTTCGGGCCCACTGCTGCCATGACTCGTAGATGCCCGGAAAGAAGAAGGCCCAGAAGTTTTCTTTATTGTGGCCGGGGTAGAGCCTGTCGAACGTCTGCGCCTGGTCCGTATAGGGAGCCGTTCTAAAGATCGGCCGCTCTTTCGGACCGATATAGTACATTTGAAGTTTGGAGGCCCCATTTTGCAGGAGGTTAGGGGCAACCAGATCAAGAACGGCGCTGGTTTCGATGTCTGTCTGCACTTGCGGCAGCGGACGATGATCCTTGTCGAGAAGGTAACCCCAGACACTAACGACGGATGGTGACCCGGGTGCGTTCTGCGCCCAACCGCCGCCGCTGTCGAAAGTGACCGTCACGGCGTTAGGATCAGCTTTGGCCATTGCGGCCCCAACCTTACTGTTCCTCGTCGGCCGATCTATCTGCGACTGCAACACGCCAGCGAGCGCCTTAACGTCGGAATGCACCTGATTAAGAAGCAGCCCAACCTGTGCAACTGTGGACTCGGTGGACGAGCGAATATAGTCTTGGCTTGCCTTTTCAAGCCCTTCTCCGACTTGCGTGGTCGCGTCACGCGATAGCCGTTGCACGTTCCAGAGCGCCAGGCTGCCGCTGACAAGAAGATCGAAAAGCACGGCGCCGCCGACGACAAGGATGAATTTCGTCCGAAAGGAGCGTAATCCGAGGCTTGGCTTCTTTGGCGCAGCGGTCATAGCGGCTTCTGCCCCGACGCCGCCCAGATCGGCCAGCCGGCATAGCCTCTCGGGTGAAGCGCTGCAAAGATATGATCCCTGAAGCCCTGCCTGAACCGTGCGACGAACTCGGGAGAGTCCCCGCGTCTAGCGGACATCTCGCCTGCGTAGACATCTTCCCAGGCTTCAATGACATCGGCGAACTCCTGCGGGTCGCCGTCGTGGTTGGTGACCATGAAACTTTCGATCCTTACATCCTCGAAACCGGTATCCAGCAAGAGGCGAGAACCCTTTGGTCCCATTTCGACGTCCATGTCGAAATGGCGAAAGAGCTTGGCGACCTCGTTATAGGTCCATTGGATAGTTTCGGCGCGCGGTTCACCCAGGCAGTGAGAGTTCTTTTCGTTTGTGATGTAGACCCGGCCACCCGGCTTGCAGATCCGATAGAGTTCTCTCAGAAGGAGCTCGGGCCGATCGAAGATCTGTAACGAGTGGCGGCACGTCACAAAATCAAACTGGTCGCTTTCGAACAGCATCTGTGATGCATCGCCAAAGGTATATTCGATATCGCGAACGCAGAAGTCTTCCGCTACGGAGCGCGCATAGTCGAGGCTGGCCACGGAATGATCAAGCGCGACAATCCTGGCGGGGTCGAATTCTTTCCTGACAAGCATAGCGAAATCACCGATGCCGCAGCAAATGTCGGCAATCGCCATGCCGCCGCGCAGACCGTGCCGTGGTAAAATCGTCCGTTCGTGACGCCAGGTCATTTTCGTCTGGGTCCGGAGAATCGGTATGAAGCTCTTATCCTCGACGAACGCCTGACCAGGATAGAAAGCAGAGTCATAAATCTCCATGGAAATGTTGGGCGAAAGTTCCCCAAGGTGCCGAAACATCTGCGTCGCCCATGTGACGACACTTGATGCGAGCACGACAATCTTGAGTTCGGGTCGGGAGTACGAGGCATCGACGAGAACACGCGCCAGAGCGCCGAACGCCGTGCTGTTCATGTGGGTGACGCGTTTCAGATTGACGTAGAAGACGCCGTGCACCTTTTCGATTTTGTCGCGCAGCAGAAGCAGATCGTCCGCAATGTCTGCGATCGAACGAGGCCGGAAGACGCCTGTTGCCACGAATTCCTGGTTGCTTGTGTCGAATTGCGTCGCAAAGACAGGGGAGGGGTTGTTCGCGGTCAAGTGAGGAGCCTTTCAAGAGGCAGGTCGACAACGAATGTGAGCGCCTCGGCTGCCGAAGCGCGCAGCTCTATCTCCGCATCATAGTTGACCGCCAATCCCAACAGGATCGCTTGTTCCAGGGGAGCCGTCTCGTCGGCGATGACCTTCACGTAGTTCGCCAGTTTTCCACTGTGTTTCAGACCCCGGACGAGTTCAGCATAAAAGCGGTGCTGTTGTGATGGGCACGGAAAACTCAACTCGATCCGCTCGATTTGTTCATGACGATAGAAGGCGCATGCTAGTTCACCCTCTTGCGCCTCCGAGCGAAACGACATCTCGAGGAGTTCGTTGAGGGCGGAGGACAGAAGGTTGGAATGGCGCAGTGGATCACGGCGGTCATGGCTGACCATTTGGGCGACGTAGTTCGAGAGCTGGTCGCAATGCAGCCAATCGGATGTAAAGGTTGCCATCTCCATTTCCAGGTTGAGGAGTTGCTCAAAAGCTGCGTCTGCCATTGCCATCGCCTCCTGCCTTTTCAACCTGCACCTCCCTGGCCGATCGCCATCCCGGTTGCATCCCGCCCACCGCCGCCGTTTCCCCGTCGTCCTTTGCGGGGGGCGATGAATTGGCGAATGTGATCGACATGCATCGGCGGGCTCAGGAAATGCCCCTGCAGTCTGTCGCAGCCTTCCTCCAGGAGCCACGCGGCCTGTTCGGCAGTCTCCACGCCTTCGGCAGTGACGCGCATGCCTAGCCCATGCGAGAGGGCAATGACGGAACGTACAATCGTCCGGCTCTTTTCGTCGCTTAGGAGGTCGTTGACGAAGTATTTGTCGATCTTGATGTTATCGAAAGGAAAATTCTTCAGGTAACTCAGGGATGAGTACTCCGTCCCGAAGTCGTCGAGCGAGATCTGGATGCCAAGCACGTTCAGGGTGTTCAAAGTATCGAGATTGTTGATCGTGCGCTCCAGAAGGACGGTTTCCGTAATCTCGAGTTCCAGGCGTTCGGCGGGAAGACCGATAAGATCGAGAGTTTGCGACACACGATCTGTGAAACCTGCTGTCAAGAATTCCGCCGGGGATAAGTTGACGGCAACGGTGTAATGGTCCGGCCAGCTCAGAGCTTCCCGACAGGCCTGTTCCAGCACCCATTGGCCGATTTCGCTCATCAGCCCATCTGCCTCGGCCATCGGGATAAAGGCAATCGGAGGAATCACGCCGAGCCTCGGATGGCGCCAGCGCAGGAGAGCCTCGAAGCCGGTTACGGTGCGTGAGCGGTCAACAAGAGGCTGGTATTCGAGGAAGAACTCGCCATGCTGGAGCGCGACCCTGAGGCTGCGCCTCAGCAACTCCCGTTGTTCCAGGACCACCAACATGCTGGGATCAAAGGTTCGTGCGCGACGGCGTCCTTCCTTTTTGGCGGCATAAAGGGCGACGTCGGCTGCTTTCATTAATTGCTCGCCCTCATCGCCATCGCGGGGCGCAATCGCAATGCCGATACTGGCTCCCACAAAGACAGTGATGCCGTCCACCACGAATGGTTTCTTGAATTCGCCAACAAGCGCATCTGCCAGTCGTTCTGCCTCTGCGGGCTGCTCGTGAGAAGTTTGAATGACGGCAAATTCGTCGCCAGCAAGTCGGAAGGCTGTTTCGCCGGTACCGAGCACGCTTCGGATTCTGGCGGCCGCAAGCTTCAGAACGATGTCTCCGGCGCCGTGTCCCAAGGTATCGTTCACCGGCTTGAAGTCGTCCAAATCAATCTGCATCAGGGCGAGACCGCATCCGCCGCCGGTCGGAAGAAAGCGCCCCAACTGGTCGCTGAACTGCCGGCGGTTGGGAAGCCCGGTCAGGGCGTCATGGGTTGCCTGGTGCAAGAGGAGAGCCCGTTCCTGCTCATGCGCAGGTGTCGATTCGATACGGTCAGCAACGGCGATCTCGATAACTGCCAATCCCTCCTTTGCCGGCAGTAGCAGCAGGTCATAGCCGTTGTCGGTCGACACACCTATCCGTAGCGATTGTGGCGTGCCGTTTTTTATGACGAGTTGTACGAGGTCCGCTGAGGGAGCGGCTTTCAACATGGGGTAAATGTCGCCCAGCCTTGTGGGTTGCTGCCTGTTGAAGCCTGAGCGTTTCGCGAGCGTCTCAGACCAATCAATAAGAACGAGGTCTAGATCCCATAGCGAGAAAACAGCTGCGACACGGCTGAAGAATTCGGATCCATGTGGAACTAGCGTAGGCCAATTCTCACGATTTTCCGGCATATGGGTGGGCCTCCGCGTTGTGCCTGCGCCTAGGTTTTTTCCGATGCATCCCACACATGCTGAATCAGCAGTCTCTATGAAAGCTAGCGTATGCCGTGTTGCAGTCAATCAAAAACGCTACCATAGGGCAGTATTGTCCCTCTACCAGACTGCAATTGTCGAAATGTACGCGGGAGGGAAAGTTAGCTAAGCGGTAACCCAGGCCCCAATTCTTCGAGGGTCCGTCGGAGCCTGTAACCAGACAAAAGCGCGGTCATTCGAGTCGAGCCTATTGAGGCTCGGCCTAGATCTCGCGCATCGGACAGCAGAGAGCGCGGGGCTGGATATTGCGACGGCAGCAGTACAATTCCCGCTTCGCGATCCCATGGGAGTTTCCGCAGGACTCGGGTCGACCCAGCCCTCGCGTATAGCTGCAGGTGTCTCCGGACAAACTGATGAGATTCCTGAGACCATCTGGGGCCAGTTCACGTCCGCCGCGCATAATTAAAACAAAACTGTCGCTGAGTTCGGGTTCGGCCGCGCTCGCCGACGCGAAGCAACGCTCTTCAGCAAGCTCTGCAGGCAGAATGCAGACTGTCGTGCAACTTGCTCCCGACCTGCATAAATCCTTTCGCAATGATCTTGATTGGGCCTCGCTGTCCCCTAGCTGAATTATTCAGGGCGTACGCGGCAATGGGGCTGCGCAAATTTCAGCCGAATGGAGCCCACCATGAAACATCAGACATTGGAGCAACTGCAGAATATTGCGGATATCGACCAGGCATATCCGCACCGCGTCATGTCGCGAAGCGAGCGTCTCGAGCGCTGGGTGGAGCTTCTCGAGTTAAGCCCGCATCGACGACTGGCTACCCTCTACCAGACCGAACATCAGCCGACGTCAGTACTGTCGCTCCTGCGTAGCGATAACTCGCCGATCTCGGTCGCCTTCGAGGACCCGATCCTGCGAGCAGCGGGGCTTGAGAACGATACTTACGGTCAGGCCAAGAAGTTCTTCAGTCTCACCGACGGCGAACTGCATAACGTTCTTTGCTACTGCCATTTCGGCGCGACGGTCAGCGCCGCCACAGCCGCCCACTATGTACGCGGTATTCTTGGCGTGGATCGCCCAGGTTTATTCGCTCGCCTGCGGGCACTGTTCACATATTGACCGGAACGAGACCAGGCGCCATTCGAACACCTGATCACTGCTCCCGTCTTCAAGCCGCCGCTCCGGCGGTCGCCGGCTTGTCGCTTGCGATCGCCAGCTAGCTGATCACTCACCATCCTCGCCAGACAGTCCGGTCTGCTGCTCCAGACTGCTCAGGCAGGCATCGTTATGGGCAAAGCGGAAAATGCTGTAGACCGCCAGTCCCCAATCCTCACTTCCAGAAATCGTGACGCTGGCCGACTGGGCATTCTGGAACTTCGTGCTCAGATTGTCCCATTGTTCGAACACCTGTCGCTCCTGAGCGATGACCGCCTGCCGGAACATGCCGTCCTTTCCGAATTTGGACGTGGCGACATGGTCGACCTTCTCGTCCGCTGGCCCGAACTGGGAAGCGAGCAGCGAAGCCGCTTCCTTGTAAACCTGCCGTGTGGTCGTGCCGCGCTGATCATCGTCGATGTAACGGGAGATCGCGACGACGTTGCATATTCCCATGCCGTGGACGTAGGCCAGCACATATTGGTCAAAGAGGTCGCTTCCGCCAGGCAGAACGTTGCATGAGTACTGGCCCGTCGTATCCGGCTGCTCGCCATTGATCGGTTTGCAGCCGAGCGCTGACGGCAGCGTATCCTGCGAAACGCCGAGCGGCCGGAAGGCAGGTACATTTGTCTCGGACGGTGAAATGGACGCAGTCATAGTTGCGGCAAAAGCCACGGACGCCAGAATATCGATTACGGCCATCGAATCTCTCCCGAGTAAGATCGGGCAATACCACAACAGCAGCCGTCAGAAACCCGATCTGCGCGCCAGGCAGCGTGCCGCAAGTTGACTTTCCACAGCCTTTCGCGTTCAGCACATTCGCGCCGAAGGTTGAAATCCAATGGTCGGGAATTGTTCCATCACGATTCTGTGGCGAGCGGTGCCGCACTGTCCGCATAGGGTGCCATTCAAGCATGAGTTGCTTGCTGGTTGGAGTGGCTGTGGCAAACGGTCGCGCGGACCGATCGTGCTAGACAGGCATATGAGGAGATGCTTGCATGCCGCCAGCTGAGGGGCCGATGTAGGGATAAGATCATGGACATTCGAAATCTTTTTGCGAATGGCAAAAAGAACTTGAACGTGTCAGCGACGATCGGAGGTGAACCAATCGAGGTTGTTCAGTCGCGCTCCCGGGCTCAGCCGAATCACAGTATCGATAGCGATGAGCGGGAAACACACACCGAAAGGAGCGCACGCATGACGCAAGGAAGCTTTGGCTTTCCGCCTGCGGATCTTCGAGTACGCGCCTTGGGGGAAATTCATGCACGTCCCTATGCGCTTGTTCAGGCGCCACGCGTCATTTTCCAGCTTGCTTTCCTGACGGAGAGTGCCGGTGACAATGACCATGAGATGCTTGCGGATCTTTCCCGATCCAGCGGCGTTGCTCCGCCGGCCCGTGAGACCAGCCATCATGCGATAAGCTGGGGCCAGGGCACGTTGCGCTGGGAACGCCACACCGAATTTTCGACCTACTTCTGGGACTGCCCCGCACCAGAGAAGTTCGGCGCCCCGATCGCCGTTCATCCTTTCGGCGACAGCTTCTCGCCACCAGGTCCGTTCATATCGGGCATTCGTTTGGAAATACGCCCCGACACGCCCGAGACAGTGCAGGAAATTGCCGTTTTCGATCCGACCAGCCTGTGTCGAAGCGAGCTCAGAAACGGTCAGGCAACGATCCTCACCGATTTCCGCCAGGATGGCGACGGATTGACGAAGTTTCTCGTGATCGATCGCGGCATGTCCGACAGCGCCCGCGGTGCGCTGGTCCAGCGGCTTCTCGATATCGAGACCTATCGCACGCTGGCGATGATGGGCCTGCCGCTTGCACAGTCACTCTCGCCCGAAATCCGCCAGATCGAGTCCGGCCTGACGGCCATTACGCAGCGGATGAAGCTGCATGCACGGGATGAAGCGGACCAGATGCTGTCCGAGATCACGCGCCTTGCGGCCGAACTCGAGGCGAATGCAGCGCTCAGCCTCTATCGGTTCGGGGCAAGCCGCGCCTACTACGAAATCGTTCAGGAGCGCATTCGGGCTCTTGCCGAGACGGCAATACCAGGCAGCGAAACACTCGGCTCGTTCCTGGAACGGCGACTGGCACCGGCCATGCGAACCTGTCAGTCGGTCGAGGAGCGCCAGGCGAACCTTTCGCGCAAGCTTGCCCGGGCCACGGCCCTGCTGCGAAGCTGGATCGACGTCGAACTCGAGCGTATCAATACGACGGTGCTGAATTCGATGGATCGCCGGGCGCAACTGCAGCTGCGTTTGCAGCAGACCGTCGAAGGCCTGTCGGTGGCGGCCATCTCTTACTATGTCGTCGGGCTCTTCGGTTATGTGGCAAAGGGTGCGCACAATGTCGGCTTCGAGGTGTCCCCCGAGACGCTGACAGGTCTCTCGGTACCGATCGTGGTTGCCGGCATGTGGCTTGTCGTGCGAAGCATCCGGCGGAGGCATGCCGAAGAGGACAAGCGTTGACGTTTGGCGCCGTAGGCTGCCACCGCCCTGTCAGGGCGCGTCGGCCGGCCAGACGATGCCAGGAAGTCCGTCATGGACGGCACCATGCTTCCCGAGACGTACACAAGGGAGCCGTCGTAAAGGAAGTCGGCCAACACGCGTTCGATCCGGAGGGCAAGCGCTTTCATTGACCGTAAGCCGCATGGCTCCCACCGTTCCGCTAATCCCAGCTGGCTTCAGAGTTGCGCCGTCGAACACTCGTAGAGCACCGCACCCGTTCCAGCATCGACACCACTCAGGCTCACGTCGTAACCCCAGAGGTGGCGAATATGGCCGAGCGTGGCATCACGGGTGCTCTCTTCCAGGAGGATGCCATTCTTCACATTATGCTGTAGCCGAAGTTGCCGGTCACCTAGCAAGTCCACGTCGGTAACCTGGATATCGGGCTGTCTGGCCCCGACGTCGTAACTATGGGCAAGCGCCGAGCGGATCCTGGAATAGCCGCGCTCATTATGGATTGCGGATACTTCGCAATAGCTGTCGGTGGCGCGATCGGAGAGCAGGAACAGCCGGAACTTGCGGATCATCGCCGGGCTCAGATATTGGAGCATGAAGGACTCGTCGCGGTGGTTTGCCCAGGCGTCGAGCAGCGTCCCCTGCCAATCGCCGTTGCCGGCAAACGACGGAAACCAGTCGCGATCTTCCGCCGTCGGTTCCATGCAGATGCGCTCGATGTCCTGCATCATCGCGAATCCCAGTGCGTAAGGGTTGATGCCCGGGAAGCGCGAATCATCAAAGGCCGGTTGAAAAACGACGTTGGAGTGGCTTTTCAGCAATTCCAGCATCGCCCCTTCGCTGATCCGGCCCTGATCGAAGAGGCGGTTGATGATCGTGTAGTGAACGAAGGTCGCGCAGCCCTCGTTCATCACCTTGGTTTGGCGCTGTGGATAGAAATATTGCGCAATGACGCGCACGATCCGGAGAAGTTCGCGCTGCCATGGATCGAGGATGAGGCTGTGCTTTTCCAGGAAGTAGAGCAGGTTCTCCTCCGGAAGATTGAGAACCTTCTTGCGTTCGGACGCGTCGCGTTCGGCCTCTTCCGGATTGCGGTTTTCCGTTGCCAGCGGCAGCGTGCGCCACAGATCGCTGTAGGTCTGCTCTTCATATTCCAATCGCTCTCGGGCGCGTTCTCTGACTTTTTCGGAGGAAAGGCGGGGCGGGCGGCGGTAGCGGAAGACGCCCTGGTCCATCAGGGCGTGCGCTGAATCGAGGATCGCCTCGACGGCGCTCAATCCATGCCGCTCCTCGCACTTGGCGATGTATTTCTTGGCGAAGTCCATATAACTCAGGATGGAGCCGGCGTCCGTCCACTGGCGGAACAAGTAGTTGTTCTTGAAAAAATGATTGTGGCCGAAGGCTGCATGCGCGGTCACCAACGCCTGCATCGCCATGGTGTTTTCTTCCATGAGATAGGTGATGCAGGGGTTGGAGTTTATGACCAATTCGTAGGCGAGGCCGCGCTGTCCCTTCCGATACAAGTGATCCTCGAAGATGAAGCGCTTGCCGAAGGACCAGTGCTGATACATCAGCGGCATGCCAACCGAGGAATAGGCATCGAGCATCTGCTCGGAGGAAATGATCTCCAACTGGTTGGGATAGACGTCCAGTCCCATCTCATCGAGCGCAACGGTCTCTATCGCATCGTAGGCGCGCGAAAGGGTTGTGAAATTCCAGTCGGAACCATCAAACAGCAGGCCTGAACTCGAACGTCTCGCCATTCGGTCGTCCCTTACTTACGCGTGCGCATGGCAGGCTGTCGGGTAAAGAGCTTGCGGAACACGGGGTAGATGTCTGCCGGTCTGGAGATCCGCGTCATCTGGAAGTTAGGCACTTCGCCGTCGACCGTGCGATAGGCGCGCCACAGCGACGTGCCGTTGTCGGTCGCTCCAAAGATTTCGGTTTCACGCTCGTCGATGATCTCGACATAGGCGTAGTATTGGCAAAGGCGCATCAGGTGGTCGCGAAGCAGCGCCGCGCACCGTTCGGAATCTCCGCTGATGTTGTCGCCGTCGGACGCTTGAGCGGCGTAGATGTTCCACAGATGGGCCGGATAGCGTTCCTCGATGACACGAAGCATTTCCTCGAGGGCAGTGGAAACGACCGTGCCGCCGCTCTGCTTGCTGTAGAAGAACGTCTCCTCGTCGACCTCGCGCGCCTCGTCGGTATGGCGGATGAAAACGATATCGATCCGCTCGTAACGGCGGGTCAGGAAGAGGTGGAGCAGTACGAAGAAGCGTTTCGCGAGGTCCTTTTCGCGTTCGCCCATCGAGGCCGACACGTCCATCAGGCAGAACATCACCGCGCTGGCATTGGGAAGCGGCTGGCGCTCGAAACGGTTGAAGCGAATATCAACCGGATCGACATAGGAGATGCGTCGGCGCCTGCGTTCCAATTGCTCGAGCTCCTCGCGCAATGCCTGCAGGCGCCGCCGCTCCTGTGCCGACAGGTTCGGTTCGGCCTCCAAGATGGCGATCTGATCTGCAATCGCCTTCACCGCCGCTTCGCTCGGACGTTGCAGCGCGATCCGGCGGCCGAAGCTATTGCGCATCGTCCGCCCGACATTGATGTTCGTGGGGGTGCCGGCCGTGCTGAAGCCGACGCGGTGAGGCTTGTAGGTCACCGTCTCCTTCAGGTTCAACTTGACCATGTCGGGCAGTTCCAGATCCTCGAAGAAAAGGTCGAGAACCTCGTCGCGGGACAGGATGAACTGAAAGTCATCCTCGCTCTCGCCGCGGCCGGCGCCCTTGCCACTTCCGCCGGCACCGCCTTGCGGTCGCGAGAGCTTATCGCCCGCCATATATTCCTTGTTTCCGGGCAGAATATACTCGCGCGCTCCACTACCGGAGGCAGGCTGAAAAGTCGGCTCGCCGGCGCCGCGTTTCGGCATCGGAACGCCATGGGCGGCGTCCACGTCGGCAATCCTATCCGATTTGACCTGCTCCTTGATCGCCCGTTTGAGTTCTTCCCGGGCTCGCTTCAGGAAACGCTGCCGGTTGCCGAGGCTCTTATCCTTCGGGTTGAGCCGGCGGTCGATAAAATTCGCCATCTGCCATTCCCCCGGTTCGGCATCGTCAGCCGGCCTTGTTGACCCGCATATACCAATCGACGAGCCGCCGGACCTGGCGAACGGTGTAGCCGCGTTCCGTCATGCGCTCGACGAATTCCGCGTGCTGCTTTTCTGTTGAACTGTCCTTCTTGGAGCCAAAGCTGATGACTGGCAGGAGGTCTTCGACCTGGCCAAACATGCGCTTCTCGATCACTTCGCGAAGCTTTTCATAGCTCGTCCAGGACGGGTTGCGCCCATGGTTCTTGGCGCGGGCGCGCAGCGTGAATTTCACAACTTCATTTCGGAAGTCCTTGGGGTTGGCAATGCCCGCCGGCTTCTCGATTTGCGACAACTCGCTGTCGAGAATTTCGCGGTTGAGGATCTGGCCTGTGTCGTAGTCCTTGAAGTCCTGGTCTTCCAGCCAGGCATCGGCGTAGGAGATGTACCGGTCGAACAGGTTTTGTCCATATTCGCTGTAGGATTCCAGATAGGCTTTCTGGATTTCATGACCGATGAATTCGGCATAGCGTGCTGCAAGCTCGGACTTGATGAAATCCAGGTAGCGCGCTTCGGTTTCCTTCGGGAACTGTTCGCGCCGAATTGCCTGCTCCATGATGTACATCAGGTGTACCGGGTCGGCAGCGACCTCCTTTGTATCGTAGTTGAAGGTTTCCGACAGCACCTTGAAGGCAAAACGCGTGCTGACGCCTGTCATGCCCTCATCCACACCGGCGGCGTCACGATACTCCTGCACCGACTTGGCCTTGGGATCGGTGTCCTTCAGGTTTTCGCCGTCGTAGACGCGCATCTTCGTGTAGAGCGGTGAATTCTCATGAACATGGAGGCGCGTCGCAACGGTGAACCGGCTAAGATTCTCGAGCACTTCAGGGGCGCATGGGCTCTTTGCCAGCTCGCTTTCACGAAGCAGCTTTTCATAGATTTGCCGCTCCTCGGTGACCCTCAGGCAATAGGGCACCTTGACCACGAGAATGCGGTCGAGGAATGCCTCGTTGTTCTTGTTGTTCTTGAATTGCAGCCATTCGGACTCGTTCGAATGAGCAACGACAATGCCCTGGAAGGGGAAGGCGCCGAAGTTCTCCGTACCGTTATAGCTGCCCTCCTGGGTGGCGGTCAGCAGGGGATGCAGCACCTTGATAGGCGCCTTGAACATTTCGACGAACTCAAGAAGCCCCTGCGTCGTTCGGTTCAGCCCGCCACTGTAGGAGTAGGCATCAGGATCGGCCTGACTGAAGTTTTCAAGTTGACGGATGTCCACTTTGCCGACGAGTGCGGACACGTCCTGATTGTTTTCGTCACCCGGCTCGGTCTTCGCGATTGCGATTTGTCGCAGACGGGAGGGCGTCAGTTTGACCACGCTGAATTTCGAAATGTCGCCGCCGATCTCGTCGAGCCGTTTCGTCGCCCAGGGCGAGATAAGGCCCGTCAGCCTTCGCGGCGCAATCCCGTACTTGTCTTCCAAGAGACCCGCCATCCGTTCCGGGTGGAACAGGCCGAGAGGGGATTCGAAGACGGGGCTGATCTTGCCATTGACCGCCAAAGTATAGATCGGGCGCTGCTCCATCAGTCTCTTGAGGCGCTCGGCGAGCGACGATTTGCCGCCTCCCACAGGACCGAGCAGATAGAGGATCTGCTTTCGCTCCTCGAGACCTTGCGCGGCGTATCTGAAGTAGCCGACAATCCGCTCGATTGTATCTTCCATTCCATAGAAGTCGGCGAAGGACGGGTAAATCTTGACTGTGCGGTTGGCGAAAATCCGCCCTAGCCGCTCATCGGCGCTCGTATCGATTAATGTCGGCTCGCCGATCGCTTCGACCATTCGCTCTTGCGCGGTCGCATAAAGGCTTTTGTCATCACGGCAGGCTAGCAGGTATTCCTGTAGACTTAGTTCTTCTTGCGCGGCGCTTGTGTAAATCTCCGAGAAAAGATCAAAGACGTCACTTTCACCTTTTTGCATGATGCTCTCCCGCGGCCGGTCGGTTGAGGCGGGATTGCCGCCCCGTCGGCGCGCTCATTGAGACAACGGCACAAACTAGCATTCGTTCCTTCAAATACTTACAGGAATTCGAATTTGGCTCGAGTAGGCCATGTAGCATCTCATCGTCTCCATTCTTGCGCCAGATTGCGACTCAAATGTTGAACTGTGCTGATTGCTAATATGGCACGAAAGACGTGCAATAACCATGGCTAAGGTAATCACGCTATCGCTATGAACAGCGCATTTCATCCCGAGCCAATGCTATGCCGGCGAACAAAATCGCAGCGCTGAGCGATCATGCGCCGGTGGACGGCAGCTCCAGAACCCGTGCCGTCCATGGCGAAGGAAGCGCTAAAGGAAATTGCGAGCTGGCGCCCGTCGGGCGCTAGCTGATGCCGCCGAGGCAGACATATTTAATTTCCATAAATTCTTCGATCCCGTATTTGGAACCCTCACGGCCAAGGCCGGAGAGTTTGACGCCGCCGAAAGGAGCTTCCGCCGTCGAGATCAATCCTGTGTTGACACCAACCATGCCGTATTCGAGGGCCTCGGCGACGCGGAAAACGCGAGCGAGATCCTTCGCGTAGAAGTACGAGGCCAGGCCAAACTCGGTATCGTTTGCCTGCTCGATCACGTCGGCCTCGTCCTTGAAGCGGAAGAGCGGCGCCACCGGCCCGAAAGTCTCCTCGCGGGCAACGACCATCTCTTTGGTGACGTTGGCGAGCACCGTCGCCTCGAAGAAAGTGCCGCCGAGCACGTGGCGCTTTCCGCCCTGTACGACGCTCGCACCCTTGGCGAGCGCATCGGCAACGTGTTCCTCGACCTTCTCCAGCGCTGGCTGGTCGATCAGCGGTCCCAGAATGACACCCTCGTCGAAGCCATTGCCGGTCTTCAATTTGCCGACGGCTGCCGCAAGCTTCTGTGAGAAAGCATCATAGACACCTTCCTGCACGTATAACCGGTTTGCGCACACGCAAGTCTGGCCATTGTTGCGGAACTTGGCGATCAGCGCACCTTCGACGGCGGCATCAAGATCAGCGTCGTCGAAGACGATGAAGGGTGCATTGCCGCCGAGTTCCAGTCCAAGTTTCTTGATTGTCGGAGCACTCTGCTTGTAGAGCTCGGCGCCGATTTCCGTGGAACCGGTGAAGGTCAATTTGCGGACGGTCGGATTGGCGGTCATTTCGGCGCCAATCTCGCGTGCCGAGCCGGTGACAACCGAAAACAGGCCCTTCGGAAGCCCGGCGCGTTGCGCAAGCACGGCAATTGCAATGGCCGAGAAGGGCGTCTGGCTGGCCGGCTTCAGCACCATGGCGCAACCGGCAGCAAAGGCAGGCCCCGCTTTTCGCGTGATCATGGCATTCGGGAAGTTCCAGGGGGTGATCGCGGCAACCACGCCGATCGGCTGCTTCATCACCATGATGCGCTTGTCGGGTTGGTGACCGGGAACCAGATCGCCATAGACCCGCCGCCCTTCCTCCGCGAACCATTCGACGAAGCTTGCGCCATAGACGATCTCGCCGGTCGCTTCGGCAACCGGTTTGCCCTGTTCAAGCGTCAGGATACGGCCGAGATCGTCCTTGTTTTCGATCATCAGCTCGAACCATTTGCGAAGAATGCCCGAGCGTTCCTTGGCGGTGCGCGCCGCCCAGCCCTTTTGGGCGACGCGTGCCGCCTCGATCGCGGCTTTTGTCTCGGGCGCTCCCAGCTTGGGCACGCGGCCGATGATTTCACCGGTCGCCGGATTGTTGACTTCGATCGCATTCGCCGGATCGGCCTCGATCCATCGGTCGCCGATCAGGGCTGCCTGCCGAAAGAGTGTGGGGTCCTTGAGGTTCATGTTGTCCATCCCATCGAGAAATTGTGCCGTTCAGCATCTCCGCGGCCGCCTCGGCCAAGCCTTAGGACAATGTCGCCATCCTCTTCCGCCCTGTCAAACGCGTTGTGGTAAAAGGGTCGCCCAGTGCCGAGGCGCAATCTCGAAAATGGTTGGAGGTTTCCAACACCGGCGCGCAATTTTCGGGAACCTTTGCCGTCGAGCTCCATCTATATCAATGCGAAAGCGGTGACATGAAAGAGGTGACGATGTCGCAGATTCAAGCAGATGGGGCCGAAGCACTCGATACGCTCGCCGATGTCGAGCTGGCGCGCCGCGCGGTCGCCCGCGATCGCCACGCTTTTCGCGCGATCATGAAGGCTCACAATCAGAGGCTCTACCGTCTGGCAAGAAGCATTGTTCGCAATGACAGCGAGGCGGAGGACGTTGTTCAGGAGGCCTATGTGCTCGGATTTGCGCATCTCGATCGTTTCCGAGGAGAGTCCTCGCTCGGGACCTGGCTTTCGCGCATCGTAATCAACGAAGCTCTTGGACGTCTGCGCAAGAAGCGGCGGGCGGCGGGCGTCGCGCGTCCTGCCGACGAAAACAGCGGAGCAATGATCCTCCGATTTCCTGTCGACAACACCGGCGATCCGGAGCGCACCATGGCACAGCGGCAAATTCTGCAATTGGTCGAGCAGGCGACCGACGCCCTGCCGGATATCTACCGAACCGTCTTTGTCGCAAGAGTGATCGAGGGGCTGAATGTGGATGAGACCGCGGCGTTGCTCGGCCTGCGGGCCGAGACCGTCAAGAGCCGGCTTCATCGCGCCAGGCGCCTGGTAAGGGAGCGCCTCGACGAGCAGATCGGTCCCGTGCTCCTTTCCGCATTTCCCTTCGCGGGCCGTCGTTGCGAACGCCTGACAACGGCGGTGATGAGCCGTCTCGGTTTTCTCGACTGATTGCGGGAACCTTCCCGTCGGGCTGACATCCAATGTCTGTTCCAGAAAAACAATGCCCGGCCTCGCCGGTTCGGGCGAAGGAGGTTCCTATGCAGACTCGACAGATTGCGACCCTGACCGCGCTTTGCCTGTTCGGACTTGCGCCATCCGCATGGGCAGCGGACAAGCCGACGGACCCGCAGATCGCGCATATCGCCTATACGGCCGGCACCATCGATATCGAGGCCGCAAAACTTGCGATCTCGAAATCCAAGAACAAGGACGTTGTTGCCTTCGCGGAGGACATGGTGCGAGACCATGAGGCCGTGAACAAGCAGGCTCTTGCACTGGTCAAGAAGCTCAAGGTTACGCCGGTGGACAATGAAACGAGCAAGACGTTGACCAAGGCTGCAACCGATGAGCGAACAAAACTTGCCAAACTCAGCGGAGCGAGCTTCGACAAGGCCTATGTCGACAACGAGGTCGCCTACCACAAGCAGGTCAATGGCGCGCTCGAGACGCTATTGATCCCGTCGGCGAGCAACGCGGAGCTCAAGGAGTTGCTCCAAACCGGCCTCAAGGTCTTCCAGGGCCATCAGCAGCATGCCGAGCATGTCGCTGGCGAGCTTAAATAGGAGATACCAGCATGCTGAGACGGCATCTGTGGATCGTTGCGGTATCTGCGTTGACCATCGGTGTCGTTCCGGTGCGGGCGGAAACAGTCACTGTAACAATCGAAAAGATGATGTTTTCGCCCGCTGAGATCAGCGCAAGGCCAGGCGACACGATCGAATGGATCAACAAGGATATTCTTGCCCATACGGCGACCGTGAAGGGTGACTGGGAGGTGGTCATTCCTCCCGGGAAATCCGCAAGTGCCGTGCTGAAGGCGACCACGTCGGTTGATTACTATTGTCGCTTTCATCCGAACATGAAGGGTCGTATCTCGATACCCGCTCAATAGTAAGGCTGCGCGGCGCTGCGTGGAGACACCCTCCGCCGCCATATCCGACCATCCCCGGATAGAATCCGTCTTCGCTCGGCCTTCGCGCTGTCCTATAGAGCTTTCATGTATTCGCTGGAACGCCCTGTAGCCCTTGAGCAAATCGTGAAGAAGAGCCGGTTTCTGGCGATTGGTGTTCCGATCGTCAGCGAGATCGACGCGAAGGAGGCGCTTGCGGTACGCAGCCATGGCGATGCCAACCATAATTGTTGGGCCTGGCGCATCGGCCAGACCTACCGTTTCAGTGATGACGGCGAGCCAAGCGGAACAGCAGGAAAACCCATACTGCAGGCGATCGATGGCCAATCACTCGACAAGGTCATTGTCATCGTGACGCGCTGGTTCGGAGGTGTGCTTCTTGGCACCGGTGGTTTGATCCGCGCCTATGGCGGGACGGCGGCCGCCTGCCTCCGGTCCGGCGAACTCATCGAACTCGTTCCAACTTTGGAAGGAACGATCCGAGCCGGGTTTTCCGACCTTGCGATCCTCAGGGCAAGGCTCGCCGCCTTCGAGGGGGTGCACGTCCTCAGCGAGGCTTTCTTCGAGGCTGGCGCGGAGATCGCGGTGAGCTTTCCGCAGGCACGGTCGGACGAGATTGCCCGTTTGATTGCCGACACCACAAGTGGACGCAGCGCGCTCACCCTCAAACAATAGGGCGAGCGCGAGCCTTCAGGTCAGCATCGCGTAAGCGCTCGAGCAAGCAATCCGGCGCCCGACTTAACGCCAGCCTAGTGCCGGTGCCACATATTTGAGGATCGCCTCGATCACATGAGCGTTGTATTCGACGCCGAGTTGATTGGGGACTGTCAGCAACAGGGTGTCGGCTTCGGCAATGGCTTCGTCTTCGGAGAGCTGCTTGACCAGCGCCTCAGGTTCGGCCGCATAGGAGCGACCAAAGATCGCCTTGGTGTTTTCGTCGATATAGCCGATCGAATCCTGTTCCTTGCCGCCGCGGCCGAAGTAGGCACGGTCGCGATCGTCGACGAGCGCGAAGATGCTGCGGCTGACTGACACGCGTGGGGTGCGAGTATGGCCGGCTGCCTTCCATGCCTCCCTGTAGGCGCGGATTTGTGCGGCCTGCTGGACATGGAAGGGTTCACCGGTTTCGTCATCCTTCAGCGTCGAACTCTGCAGGTTCATGCCGAGCTTGGCTGCCCAGATTGCAGTTGCATTGGACCCCGCGCCCCACCAGATGCGCTCGCGCAATCCTTCCGAATAGGGTTCAAGGCGCAGCAGGCCGGGCGGGTTAGGGAACATCGGACGCGGGTTCGGTTGGGCAAAACCTTCGCCCTTGAGTGCTTCCAGGAACACCTCGGCATGGCCGCGGCCCATGTCTGCATCGCTCGTACCATCCTGTGGCTGGTAGCCGAAATAGCGCCAGCCATCGATGACCTGCTCCGGAGAGCCGCGGCTGATCCCCAGTTGCAGGCGGCCACCGGCAATGAGATCGGCAGCACCGGCGTCCTCGGCCATGTAGAGAGGGTTCTCGTAACGCATGTCGATGACCGCGGTGCCGGTCTCTATGGTCTTCGTCTTCGCACCGACTGCCGCCAGGAGCGGAAAAGGCGACGCCAGCTGCCGCGCAAAGTGGTGGACGCGGAAATACGCGCCGTCCGCACCGAGTTCTTCGGCGGCAACGGCAAGATCGATGGATTGGAGCAGCGCATCACCCGCGGAGCGGGTTTTTGATTGAGGCGAGGGCGCCCAATGGCCGAAGGAGAGAAAGCCGATTTTCTTCATGATTTTACCCGTTGGATATCGCGGTTTGCGGTGGGAATTTTGATGGGCATAACATGGGGATCAGCGTCTGCCACGAAAAGACGATTGAACGCTCTGTTCATCCTTTGAGATTGACGTCCACCAAATGAGCGGCCGCTACTGCTGCGATGCGGTCGGCCGTCTTGCAAAAGGCAGGAAGAGCAGCGCGCAGCCTGTCAGTATGGCGACGATCAGCCAAGCCTGGTTGATCGCCTGGACACTTGCTGCTGTCTGTACGAGCGGATCAAGCGCAGCGATCGTGTCCGGTGTGAAGTCGCCGGTGCTGCCGGTGATCGTTCCCGCCGGAGCCCCGATAAACGCCGCCGTGGCTGCGTCGCCGGCCCGCAGTTGATCCCATAGTCTCTGCCCAAGCGGCTCCGACCTCGTGTAGATGATCGTATCGATCATGGCGATGCCGATCGCCCCGCCCAGATTGCGCATCAGATTGAAGAGGCCGCTTGCGTCGGGCACCCGCGATGCCGGCAAGGTTCCGAGGGCGAGGCGTGTCGGCGGCAGAAGGCAGAACATGATCGCGGCACCGCGCACGACCTGCGGCCAGAACATGGCATCGAAGTCGGAGCGCGGATCATGGACTGCGCTCATCCCCAGTCCGATCGCAAACAACCCGAAGCCTGCGGCTGAGAGCAGACGCGGATCTGTCCGCTTTTCCAGCGCAACGGCGATCGGTGCGGTGAACAGCTGCGTTATGCCTGTGACCAGCATCGTCATCCCGATTTCCAGGGCATTGTGCCCCCTGACGAAGGCAAGGAACACCGGCATGAGATAGACCGAGCCGAACAGGCCGATCCCGAGCACGAAGCTGAGGGCCGACCCGACCAAGAAATTCCGATCTCGGAAATGATGCAGGTCGACGATGGGACGCGTTCTGCGCAGCGACCGGGATGCAAATGCGGACCCCGATACCAGGCTGAAAGCTAGCAAGCTCAGGACGTAAGGCGAGATCCAGCCGCTCGTCGGCGCCTCCTTCAAACCCAGTTCCAGGCTCGCCAGCGCCAGCGCCATCATAAGGAGCGACAGACCATCGAGGTGCCGTAGTTCGGACACGTCGCCCTTCTGCCGGGGCAGGAACTGCCACGCCACCAGCGCCGAGACAATGCCGGGAACGATATTGATGAGGAACAGCCAATGCCACGAATAGGTTGACGTCAGCCAGCCGCCGATAATCGGTCCAACCGTCGGTGCCAAGACAGCCAGCACGCCGGCGATTGTCGTGGCGAGTGCCTGCCGCTCATTGGGAAAGAGGATGAAAACGGCCGAAAAAACCGCCGGGATCAGCGTTCCACCGGAAAAGCCCTGAACGACCCTCCAGGCAACCAGTTCGCCAAAGCCGTTGCTTGCCGCACAGCCAGTGGAAGCGACGACAAACAAGCCTATGGAGGCGACGAACAGCCATCTCATCGTCAGGACACGCGTCAGCAAGCCTGTCAACGGTATCGCGATCACCTCTGCGATCAGATAGACGGTCTGGATCCAGCTCATCTGGTCAGGATCGATATTGATGGCCTGCTGAATTGTCGGCAGGGATGTCGCGACCACCTGGATGTCCAGGATCCCCATGAACATCCCGATGCACATCGCAATGAAGCCCACCCAGATCACCGCCGAAGGCGGATGAGAGGAGGCGGGCTCAAGGTGTTGCGACATGCGGTTGCCCTGCGATCGGGATGGTTCAAGACGGCCCGCGCTGCGGGCCTTCACTCAGGACGGCGGAAAAACGCTTCCAGGCGATAGCCGTCCGGATCGATGACAAATGCTGCGTAATAGAACGATCCGTACTCGGGGCGTATTCCCGGTTCTCCGTTGTCCGTCCCGCCGCCGGCCATTGCGTTTGCGTGGAAGGCTCTGACGCCTTCCTCGTTGGGGGCAACAAAACAGAAGTGCAGTCCCGACTCCATGTCGGGAACGACAGGCCGCTCGGCGAGCTTTATCCAGAGCTGGGGCTGTTCAGCACCGTAGCCCAGCCATCCGTCACTCGTTGAAAGCCTCGTATAGCCCAGCGGCTCGAGTGCTGCGTCGTAGAATTTTCGTGCACGCTGGAGATCGGACACGCCGATAGAAACATGATGAAACATCATTCCTCCTTCTATGCCGGCGCTCGTGTTTGATGAGCCGCAGCCAATCGGGCCGCTCGCGACTGTACAGCGTCGCATCAGTAAAGCAAATGATGGAGCTCAATTGTCGATCCCGGTGCTGCCCCGAGGACTGACCAGCAGAAAGGAACATTGCCAAAGCAGGCTGAAGTCTTTGAAAAGAAACTGATGGATTGTGGCGCCAAGCGAGTTTGACAAGCCGTCAGGAACGCGCAGCGTCGGCTCAACGACCGAGGCCCACCGCTTGCATTAGTGCAAAGCGGTGGGCCCCGGACACGCTGAAGAGATGCTGGCATTTCGCGTTCAGGTGGTGCTGCACGCGAAAGTTACTCGATGCTAGTTCGCCTTAACCCTTCGCGCGAGAGCCATTACGTAATCGTCGGCGATATCGGCCAAGGTCAGAGCGACCTCGGTTTCCTTCCATCCCGCAGCAACGGCTCGTTGCACGAAAGCTCGAAAAGCCTGTGCAAGGACTTCCTCACGCTCGACGACGCGGTACGGATCATTCGTAGAATATTGAGGGTTGCTGATCTGGATCGTAGGGTTGGTCGGTTCCATGATATGCCCCTGAAAGTTGCCCCATCTGATGACGGGCGCATTTCCTTGTGCGTTCCGTCTCACTGCCTGCACTGCGATTATGCTTCTTTATTAAGGGGTTACTGGGATCTTGTCGTTAGCTACGCATCCGGAAACTTGCAGCAGCGTACATTTCTGCGGCTCCAGGGACGGCCCCAGGTGCTCTCGCTGTTGAGCGATATTGGCACAGCCGCGGCTGTTCGCTTTGCACGAGGCATCACCCCCAAAACGCGGGAACTTGCGGCGGCGGGCATTCAGCGCGAACGGGGAGGCGACCGACGCAAGGCGCTAACGCAACAACCGCGCTCAGGCTCGACGGTTGTGCCCAAGCGTTCTCAGCCATGTGTCGAAGGACTGACCACTCTCAGCCTCGGCTACCGGCTCGACGGAATAGCCAATATTGGACGGCATGCCCGAAGTCCTCGCCTCACGCGGGCTGTAGCCGAATTCCTTGCTGAAGGCGCGGCTGAAATGTGCGGCTGAGGAAAAGCCAGCCGCGAAGGCGATATCGGCGATTTGTTGCCGGTTGGAGGTATCGCTCAATGCGGCGTGCGCGGACAAGAGCCGGCGTCGCTGGATATAGTGATGCACACCGCCGTCTGTCTCGAAAGCCTGGTAGAGCCGCGTGCGGGAGACGCCCAGTTCCCGGCACAAACGGTCGGTCGTCAGGTCGGGTGACATCAGATTGTGCTGGACGAAGCGGTGGACGCGTTCCTTCAGTGGCAAGCCGCTGCTTTGTTCTGGCGACGAGACATGTGCTGACGATGATGAAACACAGGCCAGGATCAGATCGCGGACGGTCTGTACCACGTGAGAAAGATCCGCCTCAGCAAGCAGGGCCAGCTTCGTCTCGACGCCATCCAGATAGTCGATCAGCAGTTTGGCGCGTGTTCCGACAAGCGCGATGTTGTTCTTGATTTCGACAGCGGAGGCGGGATGGAGCAATTCGCGAGGCAGGTAGAGGGACAGGGTTTGGGCGTCCGTCGATCGACCACGAAAGGGATGCCCCAAACTACGCAATTCGACATTTCCAGGCTCGCCCTCGGAAACATGTCCGCCAACTTCCGTCCATGTTCGACCGCCGCGCAATACAGAGATATGCCAGTGATCGATCGGGCTTGATCGAACCTTCGCTTCCGAACGCATATAGCTATGGGCGGGCGTGCTTTGCTGAACGACAAGCATGCCGCCGAGGTTCCAGACCGCATGGTCGGCCACAAAACCCGTATCCGTGGGAATGCTGTCCGGGCGCCTGATATCGACAAGCGGCGCGACATAAGACTGCCAGGCGAAAAATTGCTGTGCCGGCTCAAGGTCGCGCGTGGAAAATCGCAGGGGTTTCAATGCCGGAGGAGGCGCAGGGTGCTCGTCCGGTGGTTTGGTGTCGCGAGGAAAGCGACGGCGTTCCACCTGCACGGTCTTGCTATCGTCGCGCTTGCCGCCATCAGGGTGTGGAGGGGAGAGGCGAGATCGTTCATCGTCCGGCAATTCGGTCTCCATATTGGATCAGGGAGCACGGCCTAGCTATCCCACCAGTACTGAATCAGCTGTTGTCAAAGCTAGCGCATGCCGCGTTGTAGTCAATGAAAACGCTACCATAGGACGCCGTTATGCACACTCGCGCGATTGTGGATGCGTGCTGCATGCAACGGTGCCGTCTGGGTGATAGTGGGGGACGCCAGTCGAACTCACAGCGCGCGGCTATTTGCGAGCCGCCCGCGCTAGTCCCGCCAGCCCTCGAGGATCTGGACGAAAGACGTCAACCAGGCATTTGTCTGGTGGGCGTCCAGCGCGCGATGGTCGATCGTTAGCGAGACATAGGCCATCGGCCGAATCTGGATGGTATCGACGCCGTCGATCTCTCGTACGACGACGCGCTTCTCCATTTTTCCGACGCCAAGAATTGCCGACTGCGGCTGATTGATGACGATGGGCGTAGCGACCAGCGAGCCAGACACGCCATGGTTTGAGATGGTGAAGGTGCCGCCGCGCATGTCGGCGTTGGTCAGGCCACCGGAACGCCCGCGATTGGTCAGGTCTTGAAGTCTGGCGGCGACATCGGGTAACGCGAGGCTCTGCGCTTGCTGGATCACCGGGACGACCAGGCCCCTGTCGCCGAGGGCCATGCCGACGCCGATGTTGATATCGTCGAAGACCTCCAGATGATCCTCATGCCAGCGGCTGTTGATCTCCGGTACTGCCCGCATCGCCACGACGCAAGCGACGATGATATAGGCCGTATAGGAGAGATTGATGCCATCGGCGGCCATTGCCGCCTTGTTCCTTTCGCGATGCCTGATGACTGCCGTGAAATCGGCCTCGAAGATCGACGTGACATGGGGGGCAGCCGTAAGCGACTCCAGCATGTGCCGGGCGATGGAAAGCCGCATGGGCGTATGGGCGACCATACGCGACCCGTGACTGGTCTGATCGCGGGCAAGAGTGGCCGGCCCGGAGCCGGTCGGCGTGTTCAGGGGCGACGGTATCCCGTCGCGGCGCTGCTTTTTTTCGAACGCGGCATCCATATCCAAACGCGTGACACGTCCGTCCTTGCCGGTGCCAAGCACCGCAGCCGGGTCGATGCCATATTGTGCGCCGGCGCTGCGAACCGCTGGCGAGAACCGGTCCCCGCCTGCATCGCTTGTCTCGCGGGACGGCAAGGTGGGAGTATCCCGCACATGGTCATCACCGGCAGCGGTAGCTATCAGGCGAATACGGCCGAGAACTGCGCCAGGCGTCGCATCCGTGCCCGATCCCATTACGATCTCGTCAAGTATCCCGGCTGCGGGTGCGGAAATCTCCTGCGTCACCTTGTCCGTCTCAAGTTCGACGAGGGGATCATCCAGCGCGACAGTCTCACCCGGTTGCTTCAGCCAGCTGCGGACGACCGTCTTCGTACCCTCCTGCTCGACGGGAACGAGGACTTCGGCGAAATCGACCATGATCTAGTACTCCACCAAGGCGGTGATCTTCTGCCGGATCCGGTCCACGGACGGCAGTGCCCATTCGAGCAAGGATGGATTGTGCGGGCTCGGGATGTCAGGCATCGTCAACCGTGCGACCGGGGCGTCGAGATCCAGGAAGGTCTCGTCAGCAACGACGGCGGCGATCTCCGCGCCGAAGCCGGCTGTCTTAAGGTCCTCATGGACGATAAGGCAGCGCCGTGTGCGACGAACCGACGAGATGACGCTCTCGCGGTCCCACGGCATCAATGTTCGCAGATCGATGACATCGGCGGAGATGTCTTCTGCCGCTTCCTCGCAGCGCGGAACCATGGCACCCCAGGTCACGATCGTGATTGCGTCGCCCCTGCGTGTAAAGCGTGCCTTGCCAAAGGGAAGCGCGAAGTTGTCGCCGGGGTAGGGGCGACGAGCCCATGGATGGTCGAGCATGGCGCGATGCTCGAAGAAGATCACCGGATCGTTCCCGCGCAGGGCCGTTCGCAACAGCCCGACGGCGTCTTCGGCGTTCGAGGGAACGGCAACCTGCCAGCCTGGTTGATGGACGAAGGCGACCTCGTTCGTCTGGCTGTGCCACGGATCCCCACATTTGAAAAAGCCGCCGGGCACGCGCAGCACGACCGGCGCGGCGAACCGGTTGTTGGTGCGCCAGCGGATCGTACCGCAATCGTTGATCTGTTCGGTCGCGGGCTCGGCGTATTTGCGGAACTGGATCTCGGGAACGGGAACGAGGCCCGCGAGCGCCATCCCGACGGCGCGACCGACGATGCCTTCTTCCGACAGCGATGTGTCAAAGACACGGTCCTTGCCGAATTTCTCCTGGAGTCCAAGCGTGACCGCGTGAACGCCGCCCTTCGGACCAATGTCCTCGCCAAACAGCACCACGCGTGGGTTGGTGGCCAATTCGTGGTCCAGTGTGCGCCTGATCGCCGTGACCATATTGATGCGTTGGCCGTCTGGCGCGGCCTCGTTGCTGCATTCCGGAGCCCGGTAGCCGTCGCAGTGCTGACCGCCCATTGACTGCATTTCCCCGTCGAAAAACACATGACGGGTGACGGTTTCGGGAGACGAAAAGGCGCGGCTTTCAGCCTCGGCGCGTGCCTTTTCCGCGGTGTCGCCGGCCTCAAGCCTGCAGGCTTCCCACTCGTCCGCGCTGATTGCCAAGGGAACCAGGTAGTCTCGCAGACGGGGCAGCGGATCACGGGCCCATTCCGCCTTTACGAGCTCTTCACTCTTGTAGGACTGGGTGTCCTGGAAGCTATGACCCTCCAGCCGCGGAACCGTCAGCCGCAGGAGAGCTGGCATTCTCTGATCGCGGACGAAACCGACGGCGTTTTGCGTGAGGCGAGCCACGTCAGCGGGATCGCAGCCATCACCTTCAAAGATGGCAAGGCCGCGCCAGCTCGCGAGATTGGCTGCAATGTTTCCGCCCGGCGTTTGCATGTCGGAGGGAACTGAGATCCCGAAGCCGTTATCCTCGACGTAAAACAACATCGGCAGCTTCTGCGTTGTAGCGATTGTCAGCGCCGACCAGAAGCCATTCGATGCGACCGAGCCATCTCCACCAAGGACGACCGCTACCGCGTCACTGTAGTCATGCTCCCCGAGGACCGTTGCATGGTAGTGAATTGCCTGGGCCCAGCCCGCGGTCGGGGTGTACTGGGCACCGACACCGCCGCACATCGGCAGGGCAGAAGCGCCGTCGCGGTTCGGATAGTTGAAGACGACGCCAATATCGCGACCGTCCGAATAGCCGCCGGCGCGCGCCATCGCCGAGCCGAGCGCATCGGCCGGATCGACGCCGAGCGACAAAAGCAGCGGGCGTGACCGATAGTAGCCGCAGGTAGCATCGTGGCGGTTCGTCAGCTGCAGCCCGAGCATGATCTGCGCCATGTCGTGGCCGCGGGCGGAAAACTGATAGAGGATCTTTTTTTCGGGGACGAGCCGCGTTTCTTCCATCTCGTCAAGGATGCGCGAGAGATGCAGGAGATAGGTAACGCGCTTCCAGTCTATTCCCTCATCGGGTGCGTTCCTGCCACGCATTATAAGCGCGGTCGCCTGTGCCATCTTCGATCCTCCCAAATCTCTGATCCACGAGGAGGTTAGTACAGCCTTGGAGAAATTTCGTTTCAGTTTTCCGCGAAAGGCACGGTGGTGTGAAACGTTCATTTCACCAGACGGCGATATTTCACACCATCAATTCGGCACTCTCGATAAGGTTCCGGTTTGGCCGGTATTGCCGGTGGCTGCGTATCGAATCGTCGGGCAGATCCGCGTGTCGCCGAGGGGATCGTGCAAGTTTCCTTCGCAACCTGCATCTCGAGGCTGCAAATTCCAGATGCCTCATATGCGCTTTTCGAAATGCTCATTCATAAAGCAATGCGCTATATAATTGTGCATCGCACAAGGAGATATGACATGAAAATCGGCAACAAGATCGGAGAGTTCCTTCAGCTCCGTAAGGCATACAGAGATCTTTCCAGACTTGACGACTCGGCGCTGAAGGACATCGGCGTCAGCCGTGGCGACATCAAGCGGCTGGTTTACGGCCGCTAAGGCACCGAACGAGACCCAGACCTCAAGGCCCGCCCAAGCGGGCCTTTATTATTTCAGGGATTGCCTGGCAGGTTCTTGGCGTCCGCTGCCAGCGACACCAGCCCCCCCTTTATGAGAAGGCATCCTCGCTTACCTCAGAGTGGCGATCCAAGATGCCTGTTGTCAGCGCATCAGGGGCTAGTGGCTTCGATTTGCGGTGAGAGGATTTGCGATCTGTTAATGATCTGGGCGCCCGAAATTAACTATTTGTTAACCAAATCAGACATAGAAATAGTCAACGATTTCTTAACATAGATGACCAAAGTGCTAACTGACGCTCGCTCGATCCGTATCAAGGGCCGCTCTTTTCTGGCGGTCATGCTTTCGCCAGATCTTCCCTTCGATGACTGGCTCGTGAGACTAGACGATCTTGCCGCGCGCTCCGCCGGCTTCTTCCTGGGGCGACCAGTCGTGCTTGACGTCGGCGATCTCCAGATCGACCGGGCGCAGCTGAAGGGCCTGATTGCCGAGCTGGCGCAGCGCAACGTCAGCATCATGGGGATCGAGGGCTGCCGCCCGTCGCTGATCGGCCCCGGCATGCCCCCAGCCCTCAAGGGCGGGCGCCCTGTTTCGGATTTCGAGGTTCCGCAGCAGGAGCCGGTCATCGATGTTCGCGCCGCCCAGCCCGAAGCCGTCGAGGCCCGACCTGCGCTGCAGTCGATCGTCATCCGCGAGCCGATTCGTTCAGGCCAGTCGCTGATCTTTCCAGAAGGCGATGTCACGGTCATCGGGTCCGTCGCTTCCGGTTCGGAAATCATCGCCGGTGGCTCGGTTCATATCTACGGGACACTGAGGGGGCGGGCCATGGCGGGCTCCGTCGGAAATACATCGGCGCGAATCTTCTGCCGCAAGCTTGAGGCAGAGTTGGTGGCGATAGATGGCATCTACAAAATGGCGGAAGACATTGCGCCGAACCTTCGCGGACAGCCCGTTCAGCTTTGGCTGGAAGGCGAATCGATCAAGGCAGAGAAACTTATCTAGGCCCGAAGCTGGCTATCACACAGGAGAGAAAGATGGGGAAAGTCATCGTCGTCACTTCGGGCAAGGGCGGAGTGGGCAAGACCACATCCACCGCAGCCCTCGGAGCAGCCTTGGCTCAAAGAAACGAGAAAGTCGTTGTTGTCGACTTTGACGTCGGCCTGCGCAATCTCGATCTCGTCATGGGCGCTGAACGAAGGGTCGTTTACGATCTGATCAACGTCATCCAGGGGGACGCGAAGCTTTCGCAGGCGCTGATCCGTGACAAGAGACTTGAGACGCTCTTCCTGCTGCCGGCATCCCAGACGCGCGACAAGGACAACCTGACCGCGGAAGGCGTGGAGCGCGTTATCAACGACCTGAAGCGTCATTTCGACTGGATCATCTGCGACAGTCCGGCCGGGATCGAGCGCGGTGCCACGCTTGCCATGCGCCACGCCGACGTCGCCGTCGTCGTCACCAATCCCGAAGTCTCTTCAGTGCGTGATTCCGACCGTATCATCGGGCTGCTCGACTCGAAGACCGCGAAGGCCGAAAGCGGAGAACGGATGGAAAAACATCTGCTCCTGACGCGCTACGACCCCAACCGTGCAGAACGCGGTGACATGCTGAAAGTCGATGACGTGCTGGAGATCCTCTCCATCCCACTTCTCGGCATCATCCCAGAAAGCTCGGATGTGCTTCGCGCATCCAACATTGGTGCCCCCGTGACCCTGGCCGATAGCCGCAGCGCGCCGGCGATGGCCTATTTCGATGCTGCGCGCAGGCTGGCGGGTGAGGAGCTTCCAGTCGTCGTTCCGGGAGAAAGGCGGGGCATCTTCGGTAAAATCTTCGGACGGAGGGCCGCTGCATGAGCATCTTCAGCATCTTTGGCAAGCAAAGGACCGCGCCAGCGGCCAGGGAACGACTACAGATTCTACTCGCGCATGAGCGCGTTTCGGCAGGATCCGATCTCGTATCGTTGCTGCGCGAGGAGATCCTCGCCGTTATCGCCAAACACGTGCAGGTCGACAGCGAACGGGTTCGCGTGACGATGGATCGCGACGAGCATATGTCGATCCTCGAGATCGACGTCGAAATCCCACTGGGCGCGACCGTCCGGGCAGCATGAACGAAGGGCGGCGCCACGAGCGCCGCCTCCCGCTTGGCGCAAAGCCTGGCGATGGCGTTATTTCTTCGTCCGCAACCCATCCATCAAGAGACCGATCAGCCGGTTCGAGCGATCCCGCCACTCCGCGGATGCCGGTAGCGAATAGATGCTCGAAAGGGCGTGCAGAAGGTCGCTCGTGTCGATATCGTTTCGAATGAAGCCCTGATCGGCTGCCGCTCTCAGGAGCCGTTCAACGGCGCCGCGCAGGATGCCGCTGCCTTCGGCAAACAGCGAGGCGTTGGAGTCCATCAGGATTTTCAAGCTGCTTGCCATCCCCCGCTTTGCGGCAATGTAGCCTACAAAGCGGCGCATCCATTCTTCCAGCGCAGCGTCAGGCGCGTGGCTTGCCGCGAGATCCTCCGCCGCCGCGGCGAGGCTTTCCAGTTCCCGCCGATAGACCACCTCGACCAGATGCTCGCGCGTTGGAAAATGCCGGTAGAGCGTTCCAATGCCGACGCCGGCCCGGCGGGCAATGTCTTCCAGCGATGTTTCGACGCCAGCTTCCGCAAAGACGGCGGCGGCGACTTCGACGAGCTTCTCACGATTACGACGGGCGTCGGCGCGCAGTGGCGGCGGTGTCGACTGTGCTGTCTTCGGCGGTGCCGAGGCCAAAATAAGCTCCAAGCGCATTCCGGACTTGACGGCAACCGGCAAGTCACTAGATTAAACGGAGGCTCCTCCGTTTGTGAGGAGGTGCCTTTTACCTCTTAATCCAGAAGGGGGCAGGATGTCATGTCGAAACGTGCCCAGACTTGCTTCCCGTGAGTTTAGGTAGCGCTCCTATTCCCGGCGGCCACCCTCTTTCTGGATTTACCTCCAATCTCGTGACGATAGCAGGAGCTTATCATGACACGAACGGTTCATCTTTCCCTGGACATCAACGGACGGCGGCATGATCTCGATGTCGAACCGCGCGTGATGTTGCTCGACGCACTGCGTGAGCAACTTGGCCTTACTGGCACGAAGAAGGGTTGCGACCAGGGGCAGTGCGGCGCATGCACCGTCCACGTCGACGGCAAGCGCGTGCTCGCCTGTCTGACGCTCGCCGCCCAGGTCGAAGGGCGAAGCATCATGACGATCGAAGGACTTGCGCCCGAAAGCGGCGACCTGCATCCGGTACAGACCGCCTTCCTGGAACATGACGCCTTCCAGTGCGGCTATTGCACGCCGGGCCAGATCATGTCGGCCGTCGCCTGCATCCGCGAGGGGCGAGCGGGCTCGGACGACGAGATCCGGGAATACATGGCCGGCAATCTCTGTCGGTGCGGCGCCTATAATCATATCGTGGCGGCGGTCCGCGAAGCGGCGGAGATGGCGTGATGAGGGACTTCAGCTATTTCCGGGCAGGTTCGCTCGACGACGCCCGCCAGCATGCCACGCAGCCAGGCGCGATGCTGCTTGCCGGCGGCACGACGCTTCTCGACCTGGCAAAATGTGGCGTTGCGGAACCCGATTCAGTCGTCGATATCAGTCACCTCTCGGGCCTGTCGCAGATTGCGGCGGATGCTGATGGCGTTGCCATTGGCGCGCTGGCGAAAATGGAAGATGTGGCCCGCAGCCCAGGGATACGGGCCGACTATCCGGCCGTTTCGCAGTCGCTGTTGCTGGCGGCTTCTCCTCAGTTGCGCAATATGGCGACGATAGGCGGCAATCTTCTGCAGCGTACGCGGTGCCCCTATTTCCGTGACCCTGCGACGTTTTCTGCCTGCAACAAGCGCAACCCCGGTTCCGGCTGCTCGGCGATCGGGGGTGTGACCCGTAATCATGCGGTGCTGGGTACCAGCGAGGCGTGCATTGCTGTCTATCCGGGGGATCTCGCCGTTGCGCTGGTTGCACTGGACGCCACGATCGACCTCGGTGGCCGAAAGGTGACTGCTGACGAATTCTTCGTGCTTCCCGGCGACACACCCGATCGTGAAACCGTCCTTGAGCGCGGCGAGATGGTGGTTGCGGTTCTCATTCCGGCTTCGCCAATCGCGAGACATTCGACCTATCTCAAGATCCGGGACCGCCAGTCCTATGAATTCGCAGCCGCAAGCGCTGCCGTCGGTCTCGAGATGGAGCCAGACGGCAGGACGGTCCGCGACATCCGCGTCGCGCTGGGTGGCGTTGCCACCAAGCCCTGGCGTGCTCGGGCGGTCGAGGAGGCTCTGATTGGGAAGCCCCTCGATGCCGGTATCATCGAGAAGGCAAGCAGACTGGCGATGGACGGCGCCATCGCGCATGGCGCCAATCGCTACAAGGTCGAACTCGCGCCGCGCGTCATTGCGCGCGCCATCCTCAATCTGGGAGGTCTTGCATGACCATCATGGAACCCCGAAACAAACGTGGTGATGCTTCCGACGGTACGATCGGCGGTCGCCTCTCGCGCTTCGATGGAAAGCTGAAGATCACCGGTAGCGCTACCTATGCTTTGGAACAGCCAGTCGAGGGCTTGGCCTATGCTGTCCTGGTGCAGAGCCGGATTGCTGCCGGTCGGGTTGTAAAGGTCGACACGACGCGGGCAGAGGCGGCTCCAGGCACGCTACTGGTGCTGACACCCGATGTCGATCTCGGCCTGAAGGTGGCGTCCGACTGGTACGGAAACCGGCCGGACAACCAGCCCTACCATCCCCTTTCGCACAATGTCAGCTTCAACGGTCAGGCGGTTGCTGCCGTGATCGCGGAAACACTGGAGCAGGCAACCGAAGCGGCAAGGTTGGTCGACATCACCTACGAGGAAGGGCCGGCGGTCGTCGATCTCGATGACCCCGATGCCGGAGAAGGAAAGCTGCTCGATGCGCTCACGGTGAGCTGGGGCGATGCCGAGGCCGCGCTCGCCGCCTCCGCGGTGCGTGTCGAGGAAGAGTATCGAACGCCACGCGAATATCACGTGACGATCGAGCCGCATGGCCTGATTGCCAAATGGGACGGTGATCAGCTGACAATCTGGGAACCGAGCCAATGGACGCACGGGATGGCCCGCACCTATGCCGAGTGGTACGGACTGCCCCCTGAAAATGTGCGTATCGTCTCGCCCTTTATCGGTGGTGGCTTCGGCTCCAAGGCAACAGCCTATGCCTATGGCGCCGTAGCAACGGCAGCAGCGCGCAAGCTTGGGCGAGCGGTAAAGCTCGCTGTCGCGCGCCCGCAGACTTTTACGGCCTATGGTGGCCGTGCCGCGACCAGGCAGACAATCGCTCTTGGCGCCAACGCCGATGGCGTGCTGCAGTCCATCGTGCATCGGGGTGCCAGCGAGACAGCGACTTACGCCGATTTTCCCGAGCAGACAAACGCGGCGACGCCCCTGATGTACGCTGTGGAGAATTTCAGCGCGAAGCACAGCATCGTACCTGTCAATACGGTTGTGCCGGGAGCTTTGCGCGCCCCTGGCAAGAATCCAAGCGCCTTTGGCCTGGAAAGCGCCATGGATGAGCTCTCCTACGCGGTCGGGATCGATCCTGTCGAACTCAGGTTGCGCAACTACGCCGAGGCGGACCCACAGTCCGGCAAGCCGTGGTCGACCCGCCGCTTGCGCGAGGCGCTTGCCGAGGGCGGCAAGGCGTTCGGATGGTCACGCCGCAGCTTCGAGCCACGCTCGATGCGAGATGGCAGACAACTGATCGGCTGGGGGGTGGCGTGCGGAACCTTCCCGGTCCTGCGCGCTTCGAGCGAGGCACTGATCCGAATTCTCGCCGATGGTTCGGTGGAAGTCGTCAGTGGCGCGATCGACATGGGACAGGGCACTTACACGATCCTCGCCCAAACCGCGGCTGAAGTGCTCGGTGTTCCGGTCGAAAGCATCAATGTCCGGCTTGGTGACTCATCGCTTCCCGGCGCTACGGTTGCTGGCGGCTCGATGCTTGCCGGCGCAATCACCGGGGCCGTCCACAAGGCAGCATCGGCTGCCCGCGACGAGCTGATCGAGCTTGCCCTCAACGACAGTGCCTCTCCTTTCCGTGATACTGGCGCCAATACGTTGACACTCGCAAGCGGTCGGATTTCAGTGCCTCGCGACGGGGGGCTTTCCGTCTCCATACCGGAGCTGATGACAGCTCTTGGCCGCGACAGCGTTGAGACACGGCGAAACACTCTTCCTGACGGAGAGCAGGGGCCGGAAGGTCACCGGAAAGCCTGGACCACGATGACAAGCATCAAGGGGCCGACTGCGGGCGAGTTCGCCATGCACAGCTGGTGCGCGCATTTTGTGGAAGTGAAGGTGGATGAGGATTTCGGTACCGTCCGTGTCTCCCGAATGGTCTCGGCCTTCGATTGCGGCAGGATCTACAACCCCAAGCTTACCGAAAGCCAATGGCGTGGTGGGATCATCATGGGGATCGGTCAGGCGCTCCTCGAGGAAGGCCTGGTTGACCCGCGCAACGGGCGCGTCATCAACAACAACCTCGGCGACTACCTCGTTGCGACCAATGCCGACATTCCGCCGATCGAGGTAATCTCTGTTGGCATCCCCGACCTCAACGCCTCGGTGCTCGGGGGCAAGGGTGTCGGCGAAGTCGGCATTGTCGGCGTTGCGCCGGCAATCGCCAATGCCGTCTTTCACGCCACCGGCAAGCGGGTTCGCGACCTGCCGATAACGCTTGAGAAGCTGCAGTGACGAGTGGCTTCGTCGGCTTGCGTTCTGCGCAGGCGACGGGCCGTGCAGCGTAAAGCGCGTATGGCGAGTTCCCGCGCATCCTGGCCGGTCGTGAATTCGCACCTACCGGAAGGATGTCGAATGACAACGCTTCGCTGATATCTCAGCATCGACGGCAGCCATTGGCATTCAGGCACATGAAGCCGCTTCAATGCCGCTAACCGCACCGCAAATTTTGAACCCGATCAGCACGCCTTGTTCCCGGAACTGAGCATTTGCTCATCCGTGGAGGTAGATGTCACGCAACGGTTATCTGCGCTCACTATACCGGGCCGCTAACGCTGTCCGTTAGGCGGCTAAAGCGCAGACCGAGGGCCCCACGCGATGCCAGCTTCTAAAAGAGGCGTGCGTCGATGCTCCACTCCTGTCGCCTTGGCCGCGAGACGTGACGGTGCCTGTCACATTGCTGGCAGCCGAGCGTCGCTTCCGGGAGGCGGCACTTTCGACCAGTTGATCTTTACGGAAGGTATTTCCCATGACGAAAATCGTTGGCCATCGCGGAGCACGAAACAAATGGCCCGAAAATTCGATTGAGGGTTTCAGAAGGACCTTGGAACTCCCTGTCGATGCGATCGAATTTGATGTGCATTTGACCGACGCCGGGGAACTCGTCGTCATTCACGACGCCACGCTTGAGCGTACGACCGAGAAAGCGGGCAAGGTCCGGGCTTTGTCACCCTCCGATCATCAGGCGACCCGCCTCAAAGGATCGCAGGAGTCAATCCCGACCCTTGACGAGGTGCTTGCTCTGTTTGCTTCCTCGAGACCCGTCGAGCTTCATGTCGAGCTGAAAGCCGACGCGGATGGAGCGCATTACGAAGGGCTTGAGGCCCTGGCGGCAGCGGCCATTCGACGTCACGGGCTTGCCGGGCGCAGCCTGCTGACAAGCTTCAATCTGGGGGTTCTCGCGCGGTGCCAGGAGGTTGCTCCCGAAATCGGCCGCCTGTGCTCGATCAATGCCAAGTCCGCCGAGGCGCTGGGTGCGGCTGCGACCTTCGCCAAAGCTGCGGAAGTCGCCGGCCTCGTTGCCATCGAGAAGTCGCTGCTGGCCGCAACCTTTCACGACGTTGCCGCGATCGTTTCACGAGATCGTCTCTGCTGCTGGGTGTTGAATGAGCAAGAGGAGATCGAACACTGGCTCGGGCAGGGCGTCGGCTGGATCACCAGCGATGATCCAGCCCTGGCCCTGGCGGTGCGCGCCGGATCGCGGCATTCGGCCGCTTGATCACTTGGGGCCCCTCAGCAATGGCCTGTGCACGCAGACATGCGAACCACCGAATACCTGAATAGCGAACCTATGAGTAATTTGGATCTTCTGATTTTTGATTGCGATGGCGTGCTGATCGATAGCGAACCGATTGCGGCGCGCACGCTTGCGCATGCCATAACCCAGGCCGGCATGGAGATGACGCCGCGCCAGGTGCTCGTCGAGTTTACCGGAAAGTCGGAGGCTGACTTGCGGCGGATTCTGGCCAGCCGCATCCGCGCCGACCTCGATACCGTTTTTGCCGGATGGCATGCCGAAATATTTGCTGCCTTCCGCCGCGACCTTCTGCCGATGGAGGGCATCAGCGCCGTTCTCGATGGGCTCGACGTTGCAAAATGCGTCGCATCGAACAGCACGGTCGAACGCCTCAAAAAGAGCCTGGGCCTTCTCGATCTGTGGCCACGCTTTGCCCCGAACATATTCAGCGCCGAGATGGTCGCCGCCCCAAAGCCCGCGCCGGATCTCATCCGGTTCTGCCTGTCCAAAATGAACGCGAGCAGCGCGCGCAGCATCGTCATCGATGACAGCGCAGCGGGTATTCAGGCGGCAGTTGCTGCCGGTGTACCGGCAATCGGCTTCGTGGCGCCAAACGATCCGCGTTCGGGCCGGCGCGAGGCGCTGTTTGCGGCAGGAGCCGAGGAGGTCGTTCTCGGTGCCAAAGAGCTGCTGCATGTCCTGTGGCGACGAGTCGGCAACCAGCACCAGGCCCGGCCATCGGTCGAGGTGGGTGCGTGACGTCGATCGACGCCGTGACGCAGATGAGGATGAACCAGCGGGGAGGCGGGCGACATGATTGCGAGGCGAGATGATCATGGCAGCCGGCTCGATTTCACGGCCAAGGCTGGCTGGCTTTATTACATAGGGGGGCACAGCCAGGACGAGATCGCGCAGAAGCTCGGCGTTTCCCGGCAAACCGCCCAGCGTCTCGTATCGCGCGCTGTCTCGCAAGGCTTGATCAAGATCCGGCTCGATCATCCGGTTGGCCACTGCATGAGTATGGCAGCAAGGCTGAAGAGCAAGTTTTCGCTGCAGTTCGTGGAAGTCATTCCGTCCGGCGATCAGGCTCAGGGTTTGAGCGGTGGCCTTGCCCAGGCGACGGCTGCCGAAATCGAGCGCCGGTTGGCTTGCGACAAGCCTGCCGTGATCGCCATTGGTACCGGTCACACGTTGAAGGCCGCGATCGAGGAAATGGTGCCCATGGAAGCACACCAGCACAAGATCGTTTCCTTGACAGGCAATATCACCCGCGAAGGCTCGGTCTGGTTCTATAATGTGGTCTTCAAGCTTGCCGACTTGATCACGGCGAAATGCTTTCCGATGCCGGTTCCGGTTATCGCCTCATCGCGACAGGAACGAGCGGTCCTTCACAACCAGCCCGTAATCCGCCAGACACTGTCGCTTGCCGCACGCGCTGACGTTGCCTTTGTCGGCATTGGGGACGTCGGCGTTCAGGCGCCTCTTTTCCTTGATGGTTTCATCCTGAGGGACGAACTGAAGCTCCTGCACCAGGCAGGCGCAGTCGGAGAGATTGTCGGGTGGACTTTCGACAAGGACGGCAAGCTGATTGAAGGCATTACCAACGATCGCGTCGCGAGTGCGCCCATTCCATCCTGCAGCAGGACATTGGTGATCGGCGTGGCGAAGGGTCAACAAAAACTGGCGGCGATCCAGGGTGCCCTGAAGGGGTGCCTGATCAACGGTCTGATGACCGACGAGATTACTGCGCAGAGCCTGCTGGGATCATAAAGGTCGAGGCGCCCGAAAGGGCGACTTGATCGGCGAATTGTGCATCGCTCGCCTTGGCTCGACGAAGAGCCCGTGAACCAAAATCCGGACGGATTGGGGGCGGAATTCGATGCCTGGATAAGCCGAGATAAGTTAACAAATACAGCATCTTAAATGTCACGTAAACTTCATCGTTTCATCAAGAAACCGACATGCAGTCTGCCATAAAACACCGCGACATTATGACCGATCCATTTCCGTCAAAACTTCGTCAAAGGGAGACCTTCATGCTTTCTATCAATCGACGCAACGTCCTGGGGCTGCTTGGCGCAACGGCAGGCACCGCGATTTTGCCACGCTTCGCGTTGAGCCAAGGCAAACGGCCGTCCGTGACGATCGCCGTGCAGAAAATCACCAATAACAACACGCTTGATATCTGGAACGAGCAGTCGAATGTCGGCGAGCGAGTTTTCTTCCCCAACCTCTGGGAAGGTTTGATCCTGCGTGACTGGATGGGCAATCAGGGTCCAGTTGCCGGTCTCGCCACAGAGTGGAAGCGCATCGACGACAAGACGCTGGAACTCAAGCTGCGTCAGGGCGTGAGGTTCCACAACGGCGACGAGTTGACTGCTGACGATGTCGCCTTCAGCTTTTCCTCCCAGCGCGTGTTCGGCAGCACGCAGCCGGCAGGCGGCAAGACGATCTTCGAAAACGACAACAAGCCGACGTCCGTCAAGGAATTGCCGGCAGCGGTACCGGGCGTCGGCCGTCGTCTGTGGCCGGCGCTCGCTGGCGTCGAAGCCGTCGACAAGTACACGGTTCGCTTCCACAACGCGACGCCTGACGTGACGCTCGAAGGCCGCCTCTACGCTTTCGGCAGCCAGATCGCCAATCGTCGCGCCTGGGATGAAGCCGGAACCTATGTCGACTGGGCCCGCAAGCCGGTCACGACAGGTCCTTACATGGTCGCCGAGTTCAAACCCGATGTGTCGCTGACACTCGTGGCCTTCGACGAATATTGGGGCGGTCGCCCGCCGCTCGAACAGATCCGCTTTGTCGAAGTTCCCGAAGTCGCCTCGCGCGTCAACGGTCTGCTTTCCGGTGAATATGATTTCGCCTGCGACCTTCCGCCCGACCAGATCGCAGCCGTTCAGGCGGCTCCTGGCTTCGAGGTGCAGGGTTCGACGATCAACAATCACCGCATCTCGGTCTTCAATATCCAGAATCCGGTCCTCAAGGACCCGCTGGTCCGCCGCGCCATGACGCATTCGATCGACCGCCAGGCGATCGTCGACGCGCTGTGGGCTGGCCAGACGAAGATCCCGGCAGGCCTGCAGTTTCCGTTCTACGGCGACATGTTCGTCGAAGGCTGGTCGGTTCCTGAATACAATCCGGCTCTCGCCCAGGACCTTCTGAAGCAGGCGAACTATAAGGGCGACGCGATCCCCTTCCGCCTGCTCAACAATTACTACACCAACCAGACCGCCAACGGTCAGATCATGGTGGAGATGTGGAAGCAGGTCGGTCTCAATGTCGAGATCGAGATGAAGGAAAACTGGGGCCAGATCCACGATCCGGCAGGCGTCAAGGGGGTCCGCGACTGGTCGGCCTCAGCCAACTTCAACGATCCCGTCTCCTCGATCGTTGCCCAGTTTGGCCCGAACGGCGAAGTCCAGCAGAAGAAGGACTGGTCGAATGCCGAGGTCAACCAGATGTCTCAGATCCTGGAAACCAGCACCGACCGCGGGCAGCGCAAGAAGGCCTTCGCCCGTATGCTCGAGATCTGCGAGCGCGAAGACCCCGTCTACCAGGTCTTGCATCAGAACGCTGTCTTCACCGGCATGAAATCGTCGCTGAAGTGGAAGGCCGCTCCCGCCTTTGCAATGGATTTCCGCGCCAACAACTGGCCGAGCTGATCTCAGCGATGAACCGGATCCGGCGGCGGCGAACCGCCGGATCCATCTCGTTCGTCATGAACGCAACCGCCGACAGGAAGGGTGAGCCGATGAGCACAGCTGCCGCCAAGCTCGTGGAAATGCGCGGGCTGAAAGTCGCTTTCGATAGCGTGCAGGTACTGCATGGGATCGATCTCGACATTGCAAAAGGCGAGGCCGTCGGCCTGGTCGGTGAATCGGGCTGCGGCAAGTCGGTGACATGGCTTGCGGCGCTGGGTCTGTTGCCCGGCAAGGCGAGCGTCATGGGATCGGTCAAAATCGACGGGCAGGAATTACTCGCCGCGCCTCGTTCCGCGCTGGAGCAAGTCCGAGGCGGACGCGTCGCGATGATTTTCCAGGACCCGTCAAGCTCTCTCAATCCGGTTCTGAAGATCGGGCGCCAGATCACCGAGGCGCTTCTCATTCACCGCGGCCTTCGCGGCGAGGCGGCAAAGACTGAAGCATGGCGGCTCATGGATATGGTCGGCATCCCGGATGTGCGGCGCCGTTTTGACCTTTATCCGCATGAATTTTCAGGCGGACAGTGCCAGCGGTTGATGATTGCGATGGCCCTTGCCGGCGAGCCGGATCTGCTGATCGCCGACGAGCCGACGACAGCGCTCGACGCGACAATCCAGGCGCAAATCCTGGACCTGTTGACCTCTCTCAGGACCGAGACGGGCATGGCGACCGTTTTCATCAGCCACGACCTCGGCGCGGTGTCGCAGGTTTGCGAGCGAGTATGCGTCATGTATGCCGGGCGCATTGTCGAGGAAGGGATGGTGGACGAGCTTTTCGCTGAGCCACGCCATCCTTACACCCGCGGTCTCTTCGATGCCATTCCAAGTATCGATGGTCCGCGGCAACGTTTGATCCCGATCACAGGGACTGTGCCGGATCCACGGAACCTGCCCAAAGGATGCTCCTTTTCGCCGCGCTGTCCTCGCGCTGTCGAGGCATGCAGTCACGAGTTGCCTCCGCTTGTTTCGATCGGCCGTGGACGCCAGCTCGCATGTGCTCGGCCGGTCCCGCCAGCCGCGATTGCCGCCGAGACGAGAGACCGCATCGCAGAGGGGATGATGCATTGACGCCGTTGATCGAAGTCCGCGACCTCGTTCGCATCTACCATGTCCGCCGTGGACTGTTAGGTCGCCCGACACCGGTGCGCGCCGTCGACGGTATCTCGCTGGCCGTGATGCCCGGCGAGACCCTTGGCATCGTCGGAGAGTCTGGCTCGGGAAAATCGACGCTCGGGCGTATGCTGCTCGGGATCGACGCCGCACAGGAAGGCGAGGTCGTGTTCGATGGCAAGCCCATGCCGGAAAGCAGAACCCCGGAGTGGCGCAAGCTGCGGGCAAAGATGCAACTTGTCTACCAGGATCCGCTCGCAGCCCTCGACCGACGCCTGACGATTGCCACGCAGCTGTCCGAACCGCTGGAAATCCACCGGCTGATCCCAAGGGAACATCGCGCCGCACGGGTTGCCGAACTCATGAACGCGGTTGGCCTTCGGCCGGATCAGGCCCCACGCTTCCCGCACGAATTGTCAGGTGGTCAACGCCAGCGCGCCGTGATTGCGCGCGCAATCGCTTCCCGCCCGAAGCTTCTGGTGTGCGACGAACCGGTTTCGGCACTCGACGTCTCTATCCAGGCCCAGATCATCAACATGCTTCGCGATCTTCAGCAGCAACACAGCATCGCAATGGTGTTCATCAGCCATGACCTCAAGGTGGTGCGCAACATGGCCGATAAGGTTGCCGTCATGTATCTCGGCCGTGTCGTCGAAGAGGCATCGGCTGACGTGATCTTCCACTCGCCGATGCATCCCTACACGCGCGCTCTGGTATCGAGCGTACCGCGTGCGGGCATCCCGCTGCAAGGACGCACGATCCTTCAGGGCGAGCCGCCCAATCCGGCAAACCGACCGTCAGGCTGTGCCTTTCATCCGCGCTGCCCGCTGGCGCGCGATCGATGCCGTATCGACGCGCCTCAGCTTAAGACCATCGGACACGGGCGGACAGTGGCCTGCCACGTGACAGCGGGCGAAGACGCCCGGATTGCAGCATAGGGAATGTTCAGATGATCCGCTTCGTTCTCGTGCGGTTGTTCCGGGCGCTGATCACGATCCTCGCTGTCGTGACGTTTGCCTTCGTCGTTTTGCGCATGTCGGGCGATCCGGCGCAGGTCATGCTAGGACCCGACGTGCCGCAGGATTCCATCGACGCCTTCAGAAAGGCGTGGGGTCTCGATCAGCCGCTCTGGATCCAGTATATCGCTTATCTCAAATCGATATTCACCGGCGATTTTGGCGTGTCGATGCGCGATAAGGCGTCAGCTCTGCGTCTCGTCATGGAGCGCGTTCCGGCCACCCTGCAACTGACGGTGCCGGCGTTGATCCTGAAACTTGTGATCGGCATTCCAGCAGGCGTCTACGCCGCGCTGCATCGGCAGAGTTTTGCCGATCGCGGGGTCATCCTTCTGGCGATCTTTGGCTTCACAATTCCCTCCTTCGTGATGGGGCTCGTGCTGGTTCTGATTTTCTCCGTCATGCTCGGGCTTCTGCCATCCGGCGGTCAGGACACGTGGATGCATGGCATCCTGCCGACGATCACGATGAGCATTGGGGGGATCGGCATCCTTGCCCGCTTTTCGCGCAGCGCCATGATCGAGGTGATGGGGCAGCCCTATATCCGGACGGCGTCTGCCAAGGGGCTGAAGTGGCGCGACGTCGTCTGGAGCCACGCGCTGCCCAATGCCGCCGTCCCGATCGTCACCATCGTCGGCTTCATGGTCGGATCGCTGATCGCGGGTGCCGTTGTCGTGGAGTCGATCTTCTCCTGGCCGGGCATCGGTCGTTTGCTAGTCGTGTCTGTCAGCAATCGAGATCTGGCGGTCGTTCAATGCATTCTCCTGATCATCGCAGCCACGATGGTCGTCTCCAACCTTGTTGTCGATCTGCTCTATGGCTGGCTCGATCCGCGGTTGCGCTCTCACACAGGACATTGAGGAAAGAAGCATGGCTAATGTCGAACTTGGTGAAGCGCGGACCGTCCGAATGGCAAATGGCAGGACGTCGCGGCTGCTGCAAACCGTACCGCCGCTCGTTTTCCTTGGCATTATGTGGCTTCTCACAATGGTGGTGGTTGCTGCCTTCGCCGACCACATGCGGCCCTATAATATTACCGCCATGGACCTCACCAGCCGGCTTTCTGCACCCGGCTCCAGCAAACATTGGCTTGGCACAGACGAGCTGGGTCGCGACGTTCTCTCGCGCCTGATCCAGTCGATCCGCCTCTCGTTGATCATCGCCTTTGGCGCGACGCTTCTATCAGCAGTCTTTGGCACGCTTCTCGGCTTCGCCGCTGCCCGTTTTCGCGGCGCAGTCGAGCACGTCGTGCTCGTGCTGGCGGACTTCCAGGCGGCCTTGCCTTTCCTGATCATGTCGCTTGCCGTACTCGCCTTTTTCGGCTCATCCATGGTGCTCTTGGTTTGCCTCATGGGCTTCTATGGCTGGGAGCGTTATGCCCGCATTGCTCGCGGCCTGGCCATTGCCGCTGGCGCGCAGGGCTATGCGGCGGCAGTTGTGCAGCTCGGCGCGACCCCGACGCGGGTCTATCTCCGCCACATCCTGCCCAATGTCGCTTCGACCCTCATCGTCTCGATGACGCTGACCTTTCCGGAGATCATCCTGATGGAAAGCGGCCTGTCGTTCCTCGGGCTGGGTGTCCAGCCGCCCGAGACCAGTCTTGGCAACATGGTCGGCTTCGGACGGGAATACCTGACGCGTGCCCCCTGGATCATGCTGGCACCAGCCACGGTCATCATGCTGACGACGCTTTCGATCTCGCTTGCCGGCGACTGGCTTCGCGACAAGCTGGACCCGACCGTCAGTTGAGGCGGACGCAGGGCTCACGTGTCGCAAGCCAGACCTCTCCATTCTGCGGCGACACCGCCGCAGTTCACACACCCTCAACAAAGGACATGCCCATGAGCAATATCATCTCGACCGGCTTCAATTCCGGTTCCACCGACGGAGAACTCGACAGCCTCGAAGCCGATCTGCGCCGCCTTGCTGGCCTCGGTGTGGAGACCGTCGAACTCGGCCTGACGACCATCGACCTGATCGCCGGTGGCCGCGTCGTCAAGGATCGCGCAGAACGCCTGGCCGCACTGACCACCCAGTTTCCATTCCGCTACACGGTCCATGGGCTCGTATCGTCCAACTTCATGGATCCGGCAACCGCACGCTATCAGATCGATGCCGCCAAGGCGCTCGTCGAGGTCTGCGATCGGATCGGTGCAAGGGTGATCGTACAGCATGGCGGCCACTTGCGCGCCGACCAGCTGTTCGAGCGCGCCACGGCTGATCAGCGCGAACGCGAGGCTCTGTTCGAGCTGGCTGAACATGCCAAACGCTACGACGTGCGCATCGCCTTCGAAAACATCTTCACCACGGAACCGGGCCAGTACCGTCAGACGCCGGCCGAGGTTGCCGCGACGGTTAACGCGGTCGGCCATCCGAACCTGGTGGCGCTGATCGACTTCAGTCATGCCTATATAGAGGCGACCTATCGCGGCCTGAACTTCCGCGAACAGATCCGCGCCATGGCGCCCGTTGCCGGCCACCTGCACGTCCATGATTCCTTCGGTCGTCCGCAGGCCTTCTACAAGCCCTATCATCTTCAGGAATCGACCGCGCTCGGCATCGGCGACCTGCACATGCCACTTGGCTGGGGTGACATTGATTGGGAGGATATTTTCAGCGAGCTTGAGTTCCTGCCCGGCACCGTTCTGATGATGGAAATCGGCGCCCGCTATCGCAACGAGCAGAGCGCATCGCTTGAGCGCGCAAAGGGTCTCATTGCATTGAACCGCAGCCGCACTGCCGTAGCTGCGGAATAACGGCCGCGAGACGGGCGTCACTACTGGCGACTACATCTCGAGAAGATTGAACTGGGAGGCACACATGAGAAATCCAGATGGCCGCCCAGTATTCCGAGTTGGCTGGCGGCCTGCCCCGGAGCCTCAAGGCGCCTTCATCTCGTGCTATGGTTATGCAAACAATGGAGCCAGCGGCGACCCCGAGTGTGCTATGGCATGAGCGCCGATTAAAACAGGGAGGTTCATGAGAGGGTCGAACCTCCCTGCCACTATTTCTGAAGTGAAGTCTCGTTGGCGGCGGGGGATCCGCGAGACGAAGGCTTCGCTCCGTCACATCCCAGGTTGCGACGCTCCTAATATACACTTACTCGCAAAGGTTTCTATCCGCGCAAAAGTACTAAGCAGCTAGTATAAATCATTGCCCCATCTTCCGTTTGTCCCGCTTCGGTGGAAGCTCGAAATGCTCTAGGCTTGCGTCCATGCTGATTGGCTGCTTTCGCAGCCATGACGTTGTGGTGCCCCGACCTAAATTCCGGCAGAAGTGGGAGATTCCGGGAAGGGGTCCAGCCGACCACGGAACCTCCCTGTCTCTCCATGGGAGGCAGACACAGAAAAATTACACCAACCACTAATATAAGTCATCGACAAAATACACGCCGGAACCTCAGTGTTGTGGTTCGAGCGCTCTCGCTGCGGGTTGCGCTATGAGGCCGGCTCCGGAAGCTCCGAGGGGTTTACACACGAGGGGCGTGCCGGAGCATTCCGGTGTCCGGTGGGGTTGGACGGCACAAGTTATGCGGGATTGGGCTGGCTTGAACAGTCGGACAAAGGTCCTGAAGCCACCAGACCCGAGTCCGATCCATCTCGGACTTAGGTCCGATGTTCAGGAACAACGCTAATGACGTATTAAGACCGAAGCGTGAGACACCGCCTTACCAACGTCTATGCGCAAACCGGAATGGGAATAAGACATGAAGAAGCTCGCTATCGCAGCGCTGGCGTTCGCGACTACGCTGTCAGCGTCGCCGGCATTCTCTCAGATCTACTTTGAGTATGGCAGCGGCCCTCGCTACTACGATGATCCGCCAGCCCCGCGGTACTATCGCTCTTCACCACGCTACGTGTACGATGACGACTACGATGGCCCGGGATATCGCGACGCCCAACGCTGCTGGACACAGAGGTACTACGGATACCGCCACGGCCACCGGGTTGTGCGATACAGGAACGTCTGCGACTAGGCGCTGGCCTGGCCCCTCGATCATATCATCGTCGGTTCGGGATCAGGGTCGATCTCGTCGATGATGTCCGCCGTATCGTTCCTTGGCGAGCCGACCTTTCTGTCGACCGGCCACATCTTCATCAGTTCGGCGGGGAAGGGCCTCATGAGGTCGTCCGGGTCTGGCTCCGGTGATAGCCACCGGTCGTAATCGCCTCGATGCAGGATGACGGGCATTCGGTCATGGATTGTCGCCATCATCTCGTTTGGTGGGCACGTAATGGCCGCGAAATTGCGGATCTCAACGCCGGTGGTTGGATCTCGCCATGTGTCCCATATGCCGGCGAGCGCGAATGGGCTGTCATCGGCCATGGCAATCGCGTNGGGCTGCTTGTTCTTGCCCGTCCCGTAGATGTCCTTCCATTCGAAGTAGCCGTTGATTGGCACGAGGCACCGACGTAATCGATACGCCGACTTGAACAGGC